>CAYFYM010000067.1:0-3824 GCA_964347405.1 uncultured Candidatus Bathyarchaeia archaeon
CTACGTGCTGTCCTGTAAGTGGGGAGTGGTATCGAAGAAGCATGTCGACGACTTCCTCGAGGTCCTTCGGTGGAGCAAGGAGTTCGGTGTCGACACGCCCGACGGCCGCAAGATAAAGCAGGGCGTCGTCGGAGTCTTCGCGGCGGGCGCCTTCAAGCCCCGCGAGACGGTGCAGCTCAAGGACGGCACCAGGATAAAGCTAACCCAGTACACGTCCCGCCGCAACCTCCAGCTCATCACCGCCGCCGACTTCAACAAGATGCTCCGCAGCCAAGGCTGCCCCAGGCAGGCCACCGTCCAGAAGCTGTGCCGCGCCGCCCGCGACGAGGCCCAGGTACTGGAGACGCTGGACGCGTTCTGGGAGAAGCCCGGCGACGCCACCGCCGCCCTCGGAGCCCTCAGGCGGGGCAACGAGGACCTCTACAGGTTTGAGGAGAAGCTGGAGGCTAAGGAAGAAAAGAATTGAGCCTAGTCATCAAGGCTTTACCTGAATGAATACAATGGATATTAATACTCTAATAGTTAGAAATTTGTTTATTATAGATTCAGGATTCGTGGTATTTACTGATAAAGCCGATTTTGCAGATCCTTTTAGGTTCACTACGAAAGACGAATGAAAAAAGTCCCGACAAGTTACCAGAACCGTTGTATGTAAAGTTTATATACTTTACTTGTTAAGTAGTAATTATGCTTCCAAAAGCGTATCTGACGGACAAGCAAATGATCGTGTGGAGCCTGCTCCTCAAGAAACTCTCAAAGGCTGAGGTTGGCAGAAGACTTGGCGTAACACGGCAGGCCGTGTACGACGCCGAGAACGTGATCCAGGCGAAGGTGGAGAAGGCGCTGATCCACACAGCAGAGTCCAACATGATAGAGCCCAGATACGTTGACTCGGCGAAGGGCATCCTCCTCGGCTACAGCCCATCCAGCCAGTGGAATGTCATAATCACGTTCTCGGCCCGGAACGGCGTACAGACGTGGCATTATGAGCAGCCCGACTGCTCCTCCTGCAAGTGGGTGGAAAGGTGTCGAAAGAGGCTGTTGGACGAGGCGGATGAGAGAGACGTAGCCCTCTCCGACGAGGAGAAGGGGCTGCCTCCCTCGAAGCTGGCTCAAGTCATCTTCTCAAGGGTCATCCCGGGGCTTACGCCATGAACCCCAGAACAGTTACTCTGAGGTATCTGGGGTGGTGCCCCGGAGTGGAGTCGGCGGCTCTGTTTATGCCTGACAGGGACCTCCCCAACAGCAAGGTAGCGGCCTCCCTGCTGGTTGGTTTGGTGGTGTCCTTCTCTGGGTTCCTCGCAGCCCAGCAGCTACAGATCGTCATGGGCGTCACGGGTGAAGCGTGGAGGGTGATCAACGAAAGCCCGTCACTCGTCGCGGACGGCGACGGCCTCCACCTCTTCGCCAGGGTAACCACCGAAGGGGTGGGCCTCCCGGAGCACATCGAGTCCAGCTTCAAGGCAAGGATCGATCTCCACGGAAAGCTGTTGGAGAAATCGGAGACACCGGGAGTAGGTGACGCCGTAGTCACTGGAAACGGAGACTGGGTACTCGCTTATGTCTCGGATGGAGTAAAAGTCGTGGAGTCCAGGGACGGCGCGTCATGGGGCGACCCCGACACGGTGGCCGAGAACGTGGGCAAAGAGGCCGCTGCCTTGAATGACTTCCTCCGCTCCAAGGAGGGGTTCACCACCTATGGGGAGCCCAGCCTAGCTGTCATGGGCGACGGCCGGCTTTTCCTCTCCTTCACCGGCGCGAAGCGGTACAACCTGACCATGCTTGACGGCTACTACTACGTAAACAACAGCCTCGGCGTCTATTATTCGGTAAGAGGATTGGACGGGGAATGGGCGTCTCCGAGAAGGGTCCCGTGCATCACCCCTGATTCACATTTACTGGACTTCCATAGAAATGTGGAGGGGAAGATCAGGGTGCCGTTCCCGCTGCAGCCCTCAAGCTTCACCCTCCTGGACGGCCGCGTGGGCCTGGTATGCGTGGACGGAAACGCCACCATGGACAACGTCAAGGGGATATGGTTCACCATATACGATGGGAGCAATTGGACTGCGCCTCGATACCTCTTCCACTATGGGGGGCGTAACCCCGAGGTCTTAACAAGCCCCTCAAGGGTTGGCTACTACCTGGCTTATGATGCCGTTGATCATGACAGGGTCGAGGTCACGTTTACACCTGACTTGGAGACGTGGGGAAGGACCCGGAGCCTCCCAGTCCTGGAGGGGCATAGGCGGCCCGGTGACGCGGCGCTGTGTGAGCTGTCGGACGGGACCGCCGTGATGGTGTATGAGAGGTTCCCTGATCTCTATGTCTCGTACAACGTTGATGAGGCGGAGTGGAGCGAACCTAGGAGGGTTGAGAGGATCATGTCGGATGAATCCTTAAAGGTGGCCGGGTTCAATCAGGTGACGTTTCTCTCGGGGCTTGTGGGCGTTGCCATAGGGATAGTGTCCATGGTCATCGCTCTGAACCTGTTCGGACGAAGATGAGGTCGACGAGAGGCACGGAGAAAGGCACTGCAAGAAAAGCTACTGCCCTCATCGGAGGTTCGTAAAATCAAAGACGTTAGCTAGATTGTTTTAGCTACCGGCTTCGTGGCCGGCGGTGGCGCCATCTCGGCGGCGTACACAGAGAGAGCCAGGGCCCAGAAGCGGTCGTCCTTGGTATCCTGGGGGTGGTTGAACAGCAGCTTTCCCGATTTTGAGAGCTCGTATCGCTCCACGTTGAGCTTAGAACAATCCGTGTCGAATAGTACATGAAGAAGAGACCGAAGGCTCATCGACTTGTGCGCTAATCGGCGCACATCAATCCACTGGTCCCAACAATACGAACGTGATAATGATAAAAACGATCACTATGAATAATAAATACAAGTTTCTTCTATTCCAAGAACCCCTAAATAACCAGAATATTCCAGGATACCCTGTTTCAGTCATCTGTTTTTCACACAAATTATGATAGTCAAACGCATATAATAAAACTATGATAGGATATAACTGAAACTAAATATTGTTTAGTGGTTGTTTTACTTTTTTAGTTACATAATACGAGCTAATGGTTTTGAGGCCGGGCGTGGTGACATCTCGGTCGCGTAGACGGCAAGCGCTAAGGCCCAGAACCTGTCGTCGTATGTGCCCTCTGAATAGCTGAACTATAAAATTTAGGGGTAACGGGCTCCAGAATCTAATCCTTTTTCCAATTTACAGCTATCTCTCGGGTCTATCTTCCTGCGTCCATGTTATATGAAGCCATAATCAAGGCTCAGGCATGAACCTGGAGGACATCGATGAGCTCTTCAAGGCCTTCAACGACGCCGGGATAACGCTGGGCTTCGGCAGGGACTCCTGCACTAACATACCGAACTCAGATGACCTCGACGACACCGGCTGGCACCTCATGATCCACGACGAGAGCCTCTATGAGGGGAGGGAGGACGTCTTCAATCGCATCCTGGAGGAGCGGGGCCTGGAGTGGAAGCCCGAGGAGTTCCTGGGCTGGACCCACATATCCATCTACAGGCCAGGCCACAAGTTCAAAGGCTGGAAATCACACAATTATAAACCTTAGGTTTTTTCGTTGATATTTGATTAAACAAGCTTTAAAATATTCATTAAATTATATTCTAATCAATGTTTGATTCAATTCAAATTACTAATTTCAAAGGAATAAAAAAAGCAGGGCGTATAAAGCCCTGCCTTATTTCCTACTTCACTCGAACCATTTTGCCGATTCCTTGGCTTCAGCCCAATGTTGCATTTCGCAGGAAAAGCCAGGCACTTCAGAATAAGCAACCACTCGCTTGCTGA
>CAYFYM010000068.1:0-15748 GCA_964347405.1 uncultured Candidatus Bathyarchaeia archaeon
CGTGCGGGAGCAGGGCCCTCACATACTCGCTTCTCATCATCTGGCCGTTGTAGCGTATAGGCTCGAACTCGATGCACCTGCTCACCACAACCCTGGGCTGCACCTCTTTCAACGCGTTCAAAGAAGCTAATGAGGCGGCGAATATATTGCTTCATAAAAAAAGGGTGGGCTCCGTCAAGCCGAGGATGTGTTTCTCAGCTATTTTTTCTTTCTCCTCTCCAGATTATATAATATTAAACCCATTCTAGGTATTTTTCTCAAGATTTCAACGTTTTTCTCCACGAACCCCCAGAACAACTCGTCCCATGTGTCGGCCCAGCTACCCCGCTGGTAGTCGCTCATCCTCAGGATATAGTTGCTTCCGCCGATGTAGGGCTTGGTGGTCATTGTTCCCCCGTCGCTGTACTGGCTCATCCCGTAGAGGTTGGGGACCATGACCCAGTCGTATGCGTCTATGAACATCTCCATGAACCACCGGTACGCCTCCCGGGGGTCGGTGCCCGTGAGGAGCATGTAGTTGCCCAGCACCATCAATCTCTCTATGTGGTGCGCGTACGCGTTCTCCGTCACCCTCTTGACCGCGTCGTCAACGGGTAACACCCCCGTATCGCCCCGGTAGAACGAGGGGCCGAGAGAGCCCTCATGGCCCCAGAGGTTGGACTCCGCCATCTCCCTCCCCCTCCAGAGGTAGACACCCCTCACGTACTCCCTCCAGCCCGCCAGCTGGCGGACGAAGCCCTCCAGGCTGTTCAAAGGCACCTGGTGTGCGTCGGCGTGGCTCAGGGTCGCTTCCAGCACCTGACTCGGCGTCAGCAGCCCCGTGTTGAGGCTGCTGGAGAGGAGGGAGTGGTACAGGCGGCTCTCACCGCCGGCTATGGCGTCCTGGCATGGGCCGAACAGTCCTAGGCGGTTCTCCAGGAAGTCGGCTAGGTGCTCGTCTGCCTGTTCGTGTGTCACGGGGTAGTGGTAGCCTTTGGCTGTGCCCGGGTTTCCGCCGAACCTTCGCCGGACGTACCCAACGGCCTCCCTTAGATGATCGGTTTGCGCTGGCACGTAAATCTCCGGGACCTCGGCGTCGCTTGGAAGCCGCTTCCTGTTCAATGCGTCGAGGCTCCACTTGCCGCCGACGGGCTTGCCGTCCTCCAGCAGCAGGTTCATCCTCCGCCTCTGAGCGATGTAGAAGTCCCTCATCAACACGCGTCTCCTGCCAGAGAAGAACTCCTCAAGCCAGGCCCTAGACGTGAGGAACCCCGGGCTCCGGCTCTGCCTGACCCTGACGCCGTATCTCGCCGAAAGTTCCTCCACACGCCTCTCCAGCCCGAGGTCGAGTATCTCCGTGCAAATCACGTTGTCCACGCCATCCTCCAAGAACGTTTGATAAAGCACGTCGAGCGTGTCCGACGCGTTCTCTACGTACCTCACGTCGATGCCCCGTTCAGCCAATCCCTCCTGATACGCCTTCATGGAGGCCCGGTGTAGCACTAGCTTCTTCTTGTGGAACCCGAACCGGGTGAAGTAGGCGTCCTCCTCGACAAGGTAGACGGGTGTGGACTCGGAGGTGTGCGGGTGGTCTCGGAACAGCTGGTTGGGCAACACCAACACGGCGTCCATGGCTACCCCCTCTGCTCAAGGTAGAGGCCCATGTCGAACTTGCGCTCCAGACCCCTGTCGTTCATGTACCTTATCTTGCCGAATATGGGCCTCTCCTTCCACGGCCTGTCGTGTTTACCGAAGCACCATGCGACGCCGGCGTAGCCGTTGGGGTCCCTGCCGTCCAGCTCGTACCTGTTGTTAAGGTACAGCGCCGTCCTGTAAGCCCCCTCCGGGGTCTGGGACCACTCGATTATCTTCTTGCCCCAGTACATGCGCATGTAGCCGTGCATCTTACCCGTCTCCACCATCTCCCTCTGGGCGGCGTTCCAGTAGGGGTCGTGGGTACGCGCCTCCTCGAACTCCTTCGGCGTGTACATGTACTCGCGGGGGTCGTCCCTGTGCTCTCCCAGGGTCTTCCTGCACCAGTCGGGCAGGCAGCCCATTCCGTCGTACCGGGGGTTGTAGTGGACGAGGTTCACCGCCAGCTCCCTCCTGACTATGAGCTCCTCAAGGTAGGCCTCGGAGCCCTTGGAGCCTGTCTCCTTCACCCGTAACGCGATCTCGACGGGCGATATCTGGCCGAAGTGGAGGTACGGGCTCATGTGGGATGTCGCGTCGAGGGTGGGGTCGTTCCGTTTCTTGTCGTAGCCGTCCAGCTTGTCGTCTATGAACGTGTCAAGCAGCCTCTCCGCCTCGCCTCTGCCGCCGCGGTAAGATGAGCCGGCGACGCTGCGGTCGATGTCGAGACCATCCAGCAGCTTGGGGTCGTCCAGGCTCAAGGACTCGACGTCGATGCTTCCTCTTCTAAGGGACGGAGGCTCGTCCCAGGGCTTCAGGTAGCCCTGCACCTTGTCCTTTATCTTGCGTCTCAGGGTGGCCGCGGAGTACTCCTCCTTCGGCGAAGCCTCCTCGACGGGCACGACGACGTTGGACTCCACCTGCAACAGGGGGCACCTCAAGCCGGCGGCTGCCCGGCCGTACCACCCCCGGGGCTCCCTCGTGTACCCCCTGTCGACCACAGCGAGGCACGCGTCCCCGGAGAGCTCCACGCACAGCATCGGCGGGGAGACACGTCTCACTACTAGATGTGCCCCAAGCTCGTCCAGCCGGCTACCCACCTCCTTCAGCCCCTCAACCATGAAGGCGTAGTGTCTTAGGCAGGTCTCGGGGTACTCCGTGAGGCCGAAGGCCACCAGCAGAGGCTTGCCGCGCTTACTTGCCTCCTCGGCGGCGAAACTCAGGGCGTGGTTGTACTCGACCCTCTGGGACGACTGCATCCAGTACAGGACGTACTCGCCATCACGGGTCTGCTCGTCGTTGAGAACGCTGATCCGCTGATCCTCTACGGCCTTCATATGGATGAGACTTGGAACCGTGAAAGAAAAATGGGGAGGCTACTCCTCCATGAGCGCCTCTACTTCCTCAAACCCCTCGACGTAGAAGTCCTTCTCGTCGGGGGCCAGCTCGTAGAGGAGCCTCAGGAACTCGCCCGCGTGCACCCTCTCCTCGTCCGCGATGTCCACGAGCACCTTCTTCGCCAGCTCGTGGTCGGTGGACTCGGCGAGCTGCATGTACAGCTGTATGGCCTCGTACTCGGCCGAGACCATGAACCTTATCGCCCTCACGAGCTCCTCGTGGGTCAGCTTCCTGTCGGCAGCCAGGCCGCTGAAGGGGTCTCCAAACTCAGGCATTTTAACCTAGTCTAAATTAGCCGTTACACTATTAATGGTTATTATGACCACGCTCAGGTGGATGAGTTTATGATCACGGGCGAAACCTCGTGCGGAGTCTTTGTGAAGGTTCCTTCACTACATTTTAGTAAAATATTCTTCAGAAAAACGCTTTTAACAAGTCTCCTACTTATCCATCGAGAACAGTTTGCTAGGAAACGATGGGAACGAGGAAACCTATTCCCTCATATTCAAGTCTCTGAGACACCCTATCCGGCGGAGGATCCTCAGAGTGCTCGCGGACGGAGAGCACACCTTCTCCGAGATCCTTAAGAGCCTATCAATCGACAGCGGTCACCTGAGCTACCACTTGGACGAGCTAGGCGTACTCATAATGAAAACCGCTGACGGGGACTACGGTCTATCAAGTATAGGATCAGCCGCGTTGAAGCTCATGAATGGTGTGGAGGAGGAAACGAGCGCTGGCGAAAGGTACGTCAAGAATATCCAGCCTCTAAGAGACGCCGTGTTGGTGTCGACCACCCTGTTGACGCTCATCCTGCTCCCGGTCATTGCGTATTCCCTCGGATACGTAGCCTATGAGGGCGGAACCCAGAGTCGTACCAACGTATCCATACCGTCGGAGGAGGCGTTCAGCTACAAGGTGACTCTTCTCTATGGAGAGGTGAGATCAGGTTATAACTGGGAGAGAGAGCAGAAGACTACCCTTGATCCGCCCCTGAAGGGGTTGACTAGCTGGGAACAAGACACCGTGTACTTCACTCTAAGCCCCATGGGTGGAAGCCGCATAAAAGCCAGGGTATTCGATTCCTCTGGGGCAGTCACCGAGGAGGCAGAGATATCCACTGACCCTGGGGCAGGTGGCTCAAGCATGACTTTCCAGGTGCCCATGAATCAAGCGGGTAACAGCAGGATCGAGGTCGACACGATAAGCTCCAGTACGCCTTCAAGCTGTTCATTGCAGGTTGGGTTTCGCAGAGAAAGACTGGCTAGGCCGTATTTTTTCTACGGCGTTGCGAGCATCCTCGTGGCTACCGTGTGTGTAGCTAACCTCTACAACGCGTGGCGAAGATCAGGGGAGCTGGATAAAGCCAACTAGTAATCGAAGATATGGGCTGTATACCGAAATAGAGGGGCCCATGATTGATTTAATGCTTGGAGAATGCAAAAGAAGAAGGCTTTGAACCTACACTGGTTAGCCTTCCAGCCGCCGACGCTAGTCCCAAGGCGTCACGACCGCCTTGGAAAGGAAGAGCAGACAGCCGAAGCAAGTGTTGATGTACGGGTAGAACCAGTACACCGAGTCGACGGCCCTATCCAGGACCAGCAGCCCCGCCGCCACCATGGGATACGTCAAAGGAAGGAGGCTCAACGGGTTACCCGATCCCAGTCGAAGGGTGAACGCGGCCAGCCCGGTCCACAGCGCGAAGCACAGGGCAAGCGACGCCCGTCTACCCAGCACCATCGCCGTGGTTCTTATCCCCGTCTCTGTGTCGTAGGCTATGTCGGGCACAGCCGAGAAGAGGTGCATGCTGAAGGTGTGCATGAACGCGGCCGCCAGCACAAGAGCGGGCGGCAGCGCCCCCGACGCCAGGTAGTACGAGAAGACGCCGGGCAACGCGTAGAGCACGTTTGACGCCGAGTCCAGGAGCGGCCTCTGCTTGAACCGTATGGGCCCGGCGCTGTAATAATAGCTGAGGAATATGAAACCCAGTAGTATCAGCCGCTCGACCAAGCCGGCCTGGAAGACCGTCAAAGCCAGACCTAAGCCGACCGCCGCCCAGACCAGCCTCCTGAGGGCCGTCCGCTCCTCTGGCTCGACGCGGTGCTCCTTACCCTCCTTCTTAGGGTTCAGCTCGTCAGTCTCCCTGTCCCACAGGTCGTTGACGCCGTATAGAAGCACGTTGGCCGGGAACATGAAGAAAAAGAAGTAGGCGAAGAACCAAGGCTCTAGGAGGTTGAGGTAACTGTCGGCTCCCCATATACAGCCCACCGTGTAGGGCCCTAGGAGGTAGAACCAGAACCTGGGCCTGCTCACCCTATAAGCGAGCCCCAGGTACTCCCTTGTATTCATCCCTTTCACGCGAACAGAGTGTTGTAGCCTATGGTGCCGACTATCCTTGTGACGCTCGGCTTTACCTTCCTCTCGTAGACGATGAAGGGGTCCCTGTGGATCACGCGGGCCGTCCACTTGTACATCTCGCTAGCGGTCTTGATGGGGATCAGGTAACGCTTGGGTATGTAGCTGAACCCCTCCTCTGCTATCTCCTGCCAGCCGAAGTATCGGGAGAGCTGAGTCCGTATGAAGCCCGTGAATCCCTCAGGGTTCCTGTAGGCGTGGCTGGGCTCTAGGCTTGTTAAACCGTTCTCTGTGTACTCGATCCGGGGGAAGTAGTTGCGCCCCAGCCAGAGGTCCTCCTTTATGTCCCTGATGAAGTTGACGTACTGCATGGCGCTCCCCAGATACCTGGCTGAGGTATGGGACTCGGGGTCGAGGCCGAGTATTCTGGCCATCATGAGGCCCACCACCTCCGCGGAGCCGTAGAGGTAGGTCTTGAGCATCTCCAAGGTCTCGTAGCTCTTGATGTAGAGGTCGGCCTCCATGCTGTCGAGGAAGGCCTCGACCCAGCTGGGCTCGAAATCCCGTTTCACCATGAGCTCCCTGAAGCCGTCGATGACGGGATTACCGGTCTTCTCGTCTTTGAGCGATCTATGGTACATGTCTTTGAAGGCGTAGAACTCTTGTTTCTGCTGGGGGACGCAGTCCACGTAGTCGTCTGCCTTACGCACGAAGCCGTAGAGCCTGAACACGTCCTCCTTGATGTCCGGCGGGAAGAATATGCTCGCGTAGAAGTAGGTCTTGCTTCCCTGCCTAAATATCCGTCTCAGTAGCGGGTTCAAACGTCTTCTCTACCCTCTCTTCATGGTTTTCTCTATGGTCTTGGCGAGGACCTGGCTGCTGATGAGGCACATGGGCATACCTATTCCGGGGTGGGTGTAGTGGCCCGTGTAGTAGAGGTTGCCGACCTTCTTGCTCTTGTGGCTAGGCCTGAACAGCGCCGTCTGCATCAGGGTGTGGGTGAGGCCCAGGGCGGTGCCCTTGTAGGCGTTGTAGTCCTCCCGGAAGTCGTCTACGGCGTAGACGCGTTTCACGACCTCGTGGCCCTTGATGGGCTCCCCGGCCAGCGTCTCCAGGTGGGTGATCATCTTGTCGTAGTACCTCGCCCGTATCTCCGGGGTGTCCTCCAGATCCGGGGCCAGCGGCACCAGCACGAACAGAGTCTCGCCTCCGTCGGGCGCCGTCGTGGGGTCGCTCTTGGAGGTGACGTTGACGTAGTAGCTGGGCGTCTCGGGCCACCTGGCCTTCTTTGGGTCGAATATGCTCTCGAAGCCTTGGTCCCAGTCCTCGGTGAGGAACAGGTTGTGGTGCTCCAGCCGGGGCAGCTTCTTGTCGATGCCCACGTAGAGCACCAGCGCCGACGGCGCCATGACTCGGCTGTCCCAGTACTTCTCGTCGTAGCTCCTGTACCGGGGCTCCAGAAGCTCCAGCTCGCTGTGGGCGTAGTCGGCGTTCACCACCGCCAAGTCGGTTTCGATGGACTCGTCGTCTGTGACGACGCGGCTGACCTTACCGTCCTCGACTTCTATCTTCTTTACCTCTTGGTCGTACCTGATCTCGACGTCGTATTCCTCGCAGAGCTGTACCAGCGCGTCCACGACCCTGCCTATGCCACCCTCGGCGGGGTACCAGACCCCCAGCTTGAAGTCCACGTGGTTCATTATGTAGTAGAGCGCGGGCGTGTTGTGGGGGCTGCCCCCGATGAAGCCTATGCTGTACTCAAGTAGCTTCTTGGACTTTGGGCTTTTGAACGTCTTGCTGATGTAGCTGTCTATGTCGCTGAACAGCGGCAGCTTAAAGCCCTCCAGCGCCAGCCTGCCGCTGAAAAGGTCCCATATCTTGTCGTACTCCCTGTAGAGCATCTCGTCCATGGCGAGCCTGTAGTGTCGCTCCGCCTGCTCCAGGTACCGGCGCAGCTTCTCGCCGCCGCCGTCCTCGAAGCTGTCGAAGAGCTCGTAGTTCTCCTCCAGGGAGGCCGAGACGTCCGTCACGGTCTCGCCGTCGAAGAATATCCTGTAGGAAGGGTCTACGCGTATGAGGTCGTAGTAGTCGCCGGGCTTTTTGTCGAACTCCTTGAAGAACTTCTCGAAGACGTCGGGCATCAGGTACCAGCTTGGACCCATGTCGAAGCTGTAACCCTTATCTCTTAGCACACGCGCCCTTCCGCCGGGGCCACCCAGCTTCTCCAACAGGGTGACGTCGTGTCCCTGTTTGGCGAGAAGCCCGGCGGCGGATAAACCACCGAAACCGGCCCCGACTACTGTTACAAGCATATGAGCGTTCCCTAGACGGCAATTAATATACCTTCACAATTCTTCATTCGACTCGCGGGAATGGTTTTTCTATAAAGGTTCGACATCTACCCATCATGGAGAAGAAACTTGTGGCCGTTTTCGGCGCGGTTTTCTTCATTTCAAGTTACTTCATGGTGCGGTTCGCCTCGGCAGCGCCATTCGGCTCACTATCGGCGATATTCATCGCGGTATTTGCGCTACCTTCGTACGTCAGCCTCCTGAGGTACACGGGGGCGAGAAGGGGGCTACCCGCCCTGATAGTCCTCAGCGTCCTGCCTCTGCTAGTCGAGGCCCTCGCCGTGTGGACGGGCTTCCCGTACGGCGAGTTCCATTACTCCGGGCTTCTGGGCTACACCGTGCTGGGGCTCGTCCCTGCCTCGGTGAGCTTCGCCTATACGCCGATCCTGCTGGGGGCGATGACGGCTGCGGGCAGGTTCAGCGGACGCAGCCTCATCAGGTTCGCGTTTTTATCTACGTTGGTAAACGTGTCCATAGACCTGGTAATCGACCCGGCGGCCGTCCACACCGGGTTCTGGGGGTGGACAAACCCCGGGGTCTACTACGGCGTGCCCCTGGTGAACTTCCTAGGCTGGGTCGTGACGGGCTTCGTGTATGCGGCGCTGTTCTATCTCTTAGCCGGGGTCGAGGACGATCTTCCTCTGCCGTCCAGCATCTCCACGAGCCTCATCTGGATACTGTGCTTCTGGACCGGATACAACCTGCTCAACATGCTGTTGATACCCGGCCTACTGGGCTTGGCAGAGGTCCTGGCTCTTATAAGAATCTATGAATAAGAAAAATGGGTTGGGGCTACTCGCACCTCTCAAGCAGCAGCTCCCAGCGGTGGTCGACGCCCTCCTGGATGGCCTTGAGCAGCTCCGTGTTGGGCTCAGGCCTGAACAGGTGCCGGAACCTTCCCTGGGTCTTCAGGTACTCCTCCACCGGCTTCTTGCTCTCCGGCCTACGCGCGATGGCTGCGCTGGGGCCGCTGAGCCTCCACACCGGTCTCCCGTCGACGCGCTCCACCTCGTAGAGGGGGAATACGCATGTCTGGGTGGCTAGCCTGGAGACGCTGATGGTGTCGGAGGTTGGGTACCTCCAGCCCCTTGTGCACGCTATGAACGCGTGCAGAAACTTGGGTCCCTCGATGCCGAAGTTCTTCCTGCACTTGTCCAGCACGTCCTGCGGCCAAGCAGGGTTCAGCGTCGCCGCGTAGGGTATCTCGTGGGCGACGACGATGTCCATGATGGGCTTCTTCCACTGCATCTTGCCTGGGATGACGCTGCCCGCCGGGCTGGTGGTGGTGCTGGCCGCGAGGGGCGTGCCGCCGCTCCTCTGGATGCCGGTGTTCATGTACGCCTCGTTGTCCATGAGCACGTACGTGAAGTGGTGGCCCCGCTCCAAGGCGCCGCTGAGCGCCTGGATGCCTATGTCGTAGGTTCCTCCGTCGCCCGCGAAGGCTATGATGTTGATGTCGTCGTACTCTGCGAGGGGGCCCTTGCCTTTGCGTCTGTGGGCTCTCCACGTGGCCTCGATGCCGCTGGCGTTGGCCGCCGCGTTCTCGAAGGCGTTGTGGAGCCACGGCACCTTCCAGCTGGTGAACGGGAAGATGGTGGTGGCGACCTCCAGGCAGCCCGTGGCGTTGGTGACTATTGTGGGCTTGTCGGAGGCGGCTTTCATTATCATCCTGCCGATGATGGGGTGGGCACACCCGGCGCAGAGCCGGTGGCCGCTCGTCAGCGTTTCCTCTATCTGCGCTGCTTCCTTCAGTGTCAGTTTGCTCACTTTACTCACCTCTCACTCCTATGAATGTGGACAGCTTGTCCACCTTGCCTTTCTTCTTGATATTCTCTAGGCTCGCGTAGGCCTCCCTTATCATGTCTGGGCTCACGTCCCTGCCGCCGAGGCCGACCACGTAGTTGGCCATCAACGGCTTATCCTCGTCATGGTAGTAGGCGGTCATGAGCTCCTCCATCAACGGGCTCGCTGGGGCGCCGAAGCTGACGCACTTCTCCATGACCCCCAGCACCGGCGTGTCGCCCACGGCCTTCTTTATGGCGTCCACGGGGAACGGCCTGAACAGCCGGAGCTTGATCATGCCGGCCTTGACGCCTTCGCCGCGGAGCTCGTCCACCATGTGGCGGATGGTGCCCGTCATGGATCCCATGCCGATGAGGGCTACCTCGGCGTCGTCCATCATGTATGGCTCGACGTACCGGTAGCTGCGTCCGCTGAGCTTGCCCCACTCCTTGTCAACATCCTTCATGTACTTGAGCGCCTGCTTCATGGCGTCCACCTGATGGATCTTGTGCTCGTAGTAGAAGTCCTGGAGGTCCAGGGGCCCCATGGTGAGGGGCATCTCGGGGTCGAGCCTGAGCTCACCCTTGCCTAGGTGGCCCTCCACCTCGATGAACGGACGCTCACCGACGAACTTCTGAACCGCCTCGTCTGGAAGGGTCAACACGTTCTCCATCGTGTGGCTCAGGGTGAAGCCGTCCAGGCACACCATTACGGGCAGCTGGACCTTGAGGTGCTCGCCGATCCTCCACGCCATAATGGACGCGTCGTAGACCTCCTGCGCGTTCTCGCAGTAGATCTGTATCCAGCCGCTGTCGCGGGCGCCCATGCTGTCGCTGTGGTCGTTGTGGATGTTTATGGGGCCGCTGAGCGCCCTGTTGGCCACAGACATGACGATTGGCAGCCTGAGGCTGCTTGCTATGTAGAGTATCTCCCACATGAGGGCGAGCCCGTTGGCGGCGGTGGCGGTGAACGCCCTAGCCCCCGCGGCGGAGGCGCCGACGCAGCTGCTCATGGCGCTGTGCTCGCTCTCCACGGGGACGAACTCGGTCTCGACTTCTCCGTCCGCGACGTACTCGCTGAAACGCTCCACTATGATTGTCTGGGGGGTGATTGGGTAGGCGGCCACTACGTCGGGGTTCACCTGCTTGGTGGCGTACGCCACGGCCTCGTCGCCGTTGAGTCCCATAAGCTTCTGTTCGACCATTACTTCCTCACCATCTCAATCGCCTTAACGGGGCACTCCTTGGCGCATATGCCGCAGCCCTTGCAGTACTCCAGGTCGGGCACCGGGTTCCCGTCCTCCTCGACGTCGATGCAGCCCTCGGGGCAGAAGAAGTGGCAGAGGTTACACTGCACACACTTGTCGTAGTCGATCTCGGGCGCGTCTACGCCCCAGTCTCCCGTCTTGTACTCCGTGCTCGGCCTGTAGCTCACCGCCCCCTTGGGCAGCTCCTGCCATGTCCTCTCTTCGCTCATCCCATCTTCGCCTCCTTGAAAGCCTTATCGACCAGGTCCGCGTTGAGCTCGCCTATCTTGCCCTCGAAACGAGCCTTGATCACCTTGATCAGGCTATCTAGCTTCACCACGTCCGTGGCCTTGACTATGGTGCCGAGCATAGCTGTGTTCGTGATGGGCCTGCCCAGCACGTCCAGGGCGAGGGTGGTGGCGTCCACGGTCCAAGTCTCCACTTTACCCAGGCCAAGCTTCTTCCTGACGGCTTCTGCTGACTCGTCGGTGTTGACTATGAGCTTCGTGTCTTTCTTGATGCCCTCCGAGACGGCGGGCCCGAGAAGAGTGGGGTCTAGGACAACCACTACGTCGGGCTCGTATATGCTTGAGTGGAGCTGGATCTTCTCGTCGCTGATCCGTGTGAAAGCCGTTATCGGGGCGCCGGCGCGCTCAGGTCCGAAAGCGGGGAAGCTCTGAATGTTCTTCTCCTCCAAGAGCCCAGCCTGGGCCAGGAGGAGCGAGGCAGTCCAGGCTCCTTGGCCGCCTCGGCCGTGGAACCTGACCTCGTAGATCTTACTGGTCAACCGTTTGAACCTCCCAATATGTTGGAGGGTCTTGTTATTAATCTATCTGGTATTCACTTCCCGAGGCGTTTACGTATGCGGTTGAGCTCGTCGCGCTTCTCCTCCGCCGCCTTGGCGGCCGCCTCCGGGTATCGGGCCCAGTCCCAGCCCAGATACTCGTACGCGTAGTCGATGGACCGGGACGACGAGACTATTAGCCCCTCCCCGCCGCTGTTGGCGCCGAGCCTCAGCGC
The DNA here is from genome assembly GCA_964347405.1 of uncultured Candidatus Bathyarchaeia archaeon. Lineage (GTDB taxonomy): Archaea > Thermoproteota > Bathyarchaeia > TCS64 > TCS64 > RBG-16-57-9. Next base: position 11,764 of record CAYFYM010000068.1, read on the forward strand.
CGCCGCCGGGTCTCCTCCCTGAGCCCCGAGGCCAGGCGCAAGGATGAGGCACTCCTCGCCGATGATCCCCCTTACGACCCCCAGCTCCTCCGAGGCGGTGCAGCCCACGACGTAGCCGTTGCTGCCGTGTCTGTGCGCGTCCTTGGCGAGGCGTATGTAGAATGGCTCACCGTCCATGCTTCTGGACTGGTAGTCGTGGGTTCCCGGGTTGCTCATGCGGCAGAGCGCGAATATCCCCTTATCTCTCTCCCGGGCCCACCTGTAAACCGCGTCGACGCCGTTCTCGTAGCCAGGGAAGGGGCTGAAGGTCACGGCGTCGAAGCCTAGGCGGTCTATCCAGTGTAGCCCGGCGTCCATTGTGGTTCCTATGTCAGATAGCTTGATGTCGAGGATGGCGAGGCTGCCGCCCTCGTGGATCTTGTCCACGATCTCCTCGAGGTCGTCGAAGCACAGGGCGTAGACCAGGAACTGGGCGTTGGGCTTCACAACCGGCGCGTATGGGGTGACGGCTTCGACGACGTTGAGGGAGAACTCCTTGAGCCCCTCCCGTACGCCTCTGGATTCTATAAGCTGCGGCGGCACAACGTACCTCTGCCTAACGTCCTTCGTCGCGGGGTCGATGCCGACGCATAGATAGCTGTCCTTCTTCCGGCTGGTCTCAAAGTACCTGTCGACGAATCCCTTGCCCAACATGGCCTTCACAGTGATTGTGCGCGTTACCCCTTTAAATCCCTGCATGGGATTTGAGTATGAGAGAGGGGTGCCGGTTTGAGTAGGGAGCATGAGACCAAGAGGCTGCTTCAGTTCAGGGAGACCATGGAGCAGAGGATGACCGAGCTTGAGGCCGAGGCGGCGGACCTCAGGGAGGCCATGGATGCTTTAGACAAGATGATCGTGTCGACGGGGTTCAGGACCCCCGCCGTACCAGAGGCCGCCCCGCAGCAGGCGCCGCAGCCCGGGAGCGGGGATGAAGGCATGTCCGTCACCAGCAAGGACGGCGCCGTCCTAGGCAGGATGAGGGTCGAGGGAAAGGATCTGGTTTTTGAGCCAAAGCAAGAGTACGAGTTCAGGACGGATCTGCCTCCGTTTCAGAGCTTCCTCGTGGATAGGGTGCTGGCTAACATGAGCTCCACGGACCGGGATCGCGCAGCCAACGGCGAGATGGACCAGAGCGATATACTGGAGTACGAGGTGGTTGAGGAGGACGGCGTCCTCAGATCGCTGCACGTCCGGAACTACGGCGGGGAGAGGCGTCTCAGAGAGATAAACAGCAGCCTCCGGTGGACCTTCGACAAGATGTACGACAAGATAAGGCAAGGGTGACGGACCTGGAGGACGCCCGGAAGAACCCGCTTTGGCTCATACTGGTGGAGACGGCGCAGATGCTCCCCCTGTACAACGCCCACAAGGCGTACGTCAGGGACAACATTCTACCCGAGAACCCCGACGTGTCCGCCGAGGAGATCAGCCACAGGCTCGACGCGTCCCTCGGAGAGGCCATGGTGATACTGAGCGAGCTGAGAGAGGGAGAAGTGGACTAGACCACGTACCTGTAGGTTTGGTACTTCCCGGCGGTCTCGCTCTTCTGGGTGATCCGCAGGACGTCGCCGGGCTTAGCCCCCAGGATGATGGAGATGGGGTCCACGCTCTTTATCCAAGGGAACTGATAGGGCTCCGCGTGGTACTTCTCAGAAAGCTCCATCCTCTCCTCAGAGGACACCAACTCGTGTAGGGGCACCAGCCGGTGCTCGAATATGTCGAATGTGGGCAGCGTCGCAGGTATGAGCTCTATGTTCATCTCGGGGGCGTTGCTCCTCGCGGAGTATGTGTACTTGCCGTCGCCGATGATTATGCCGCCTGTGACCTCCTCCTCCTGTATCTTGTCCCTTAGCTCACGCACGTAGGCGATGCCTATGGTGCTCTGGCCCAGCAGGATGTGCATGATGTATTTCTCGTCGCCTCTGCTCAGGCGGTGGACGATCTGGTTATCCTCTTTCTCCGTGCTGTCCAGGTTCAGCTTCCTGTATTTGATGATGAGGGCGGCCCTCTTTTCCTCCAGGGTCTTAGCTTTCTCCAGGCTCGCCATCGCTACCTCGCCTTTACCCTCTTGACGACCGGCGCCCGGACCTTGCGGAATATCCTGTAGCCACAGTATGGGCACCTGAAGCTGATGTACCTCTGGAGGTCGCTGTGGGGGACTCGTCTGCCGCAGCGCACGCACTCGTACACGGGTCCCCCCCTGTTCATGTTCTCTGAGCTGGAAGCGTCTGTCATATCTCTTCGACCCTAAGATTACTCTAAACCCTCTCTTTAAAACCTAGCGAATACTGGCGGGCGTGGACCATCCTGTCTGACGCCGCCTCAGTCACCGTGACGTCAAGTATCTCCCCCTCGCAGCCCTCCACGCCTTCCAGCAACACCACGGGGCCGTGCATCAGCGGGTACGCCACAGTGTATCTGCTGTCCCTGTCGTACGGCTCCGCCACCACGACCCTGAGCCTCTGCCCCTCCATGGCCTCCTTCATGCCCCTGTTGGCGTCACGGGCGGCCCTCCACAGTCTCCTGCAAAGCGGGTCCTTCGCGGCGGGCGGGCCGGACGGGCAGCCGGCGAACGCCGACATGGGGAGGGACGTGAACCTGTACATTATCACCCTCTCGGCTCCGAGCCTCATGGCCTCACGCATGGCGTGCACCGTCTCAGACACTGTCTCGGCGCTCTGGCCCGGGAGCCCGTGGATGAAGTAGACATAGGGCTTCAGGCCGGCCTTCTTGAGCCGGCTGAGCGCCGTCAACGTCTCTGTGGGCGTGTCCGGTCTACCCAGGGCCGCGCTGTGGGCTTGGCTCCCGGTCTCGAACCCGACGTTTATAGGCGTGCCGCCGAGGTAGTCGCCGAGGAGCCCAGCAGCCCGCTCGGTCACCAGCGCGGCCTTGATGTTCTCCGCCATCACGGACGCCGCGCCCTCCTCCACGGGGGGCAGCGCCGCGAGGGCGGCGAGCAGCTCCTCCAGGGCCTCGTAGTTGGGCTCCGGGCTCCGGGGGTCGGTCAGGGGCTCCGGGTCGACCAGAAGGTCCCTGCCGTAGTCGAGAATCCCGGGGGCGCTGAGGACGATCCGGCGGACGCCTTGCTCCAGGAGCCGCCTCGCCTCGTCCAACATGATGTTCTCGGGCCTAGACTTCGGGGGGCCGTAGAGGCTGGGCACCGAGCAGTAGCCGCAGCCGGGCTGTATCCCGGCGGGGCAGTCGTACCTCTCCTCCAGGCCTGCCTCCGTGCACCGCTCACAGTAGGTGCATGCCTCGCCCAGGGGGCCTATCCTCGCCCTGCGGTAGTTGCTGCACCCCCGCACCGCCTCCACGTACACCCTCGCCGCATAGTACAGCGGGTAGTCCCTAATGCGCCGCGTAGACGGCCTGTAACGATCAAAGACATCCCTGCTTTGGACGGGCCTCAGTGGGCTGACCTTCACCGCGTCCCCCCTGCGGTACGCGACTCCGCGTACATGTTCGAGGCCGCCCGGGTCTTCCAGCCCCGTTGAGAGGAGCTCGGTCAGGGTCTCCTCGCCCTCACCTATGACGGCGAGGTCTGCGCCGGTCTTGGGGAGAACCCGTTCGGGGTTGCTGGCGGCGGGGCCGCCTAGGACGACGGGGCCGCCTGCTCCTCGCCTCCATTTCCTCACGGTGCGCTGGACTGCCTGAAGGTCGCTGGTCATGCCGCTCACCAGCAGTACGTCATAGTCGTCGTCGGTTGCCTTTAGGTAACTCTCCACCGGCGTTATCTTGGCATCGTGGCCCATGACCTCCAGCACCCCGGCGACGGTGCGCGGCCCAGCCCCAATGACGTCTCTGGTGGCTCTACGTGCGCCCTTGCCCGAGGCCAGGGCGTCTACTATGAGGGCTTTCATCGTGGGTTTCTCCGTCGGCGACGCTGTTTCAGGGTAAGTATGATAAAACAGCTAGGCAATATGGGTTTGGGTAACGGTTTGAGCGG
>CAYFYM010000069.1:0-36294 GCA_964347405.1 uncultured Candidatus Bathyarchaeia archaeon
TCTTTGAGAGAATCGAGAAACCTTTTATCTTCGCCATTTTCATAACCTCTATGCGCTCCGCCTCCGGAGCCCAGACTCGGTAACAGCGTTTATGTTAGCCGAATCCCACATCATGTTAAATGAAGAATATTTATAACGTTTTTTAGCTTCCAAGTGTTTTTCGCATAAAATCTCAGAAGTAGAAGTGTTCTTTTTATGAACTTAGATGGCTACAAATGAAAAAATATTGGCGCCTTATGTCTCCCAGTTTTTCTCATCCATCTCCGCTATGAAGTCGACGAGGAGGCTAACCAGAGCCTCGTGCATGAGCTCCCCCTTCCTGCGCGTGGCCTTAGACGGGTCCCCGGTGGCGCCGTAGGGCGTGAGCTCGTCGAAGGTCCACTTCACCTCGACGTGAGGCGGCAGGTCCGGGACGACTCCCTTGGCTTTACCCATGTCCACGAGGCCCGGGTCCACCCTGAGCATCATGCTGGTCTCGCCCTCGCCGGCGTGGCCTAGGCCGCCCCAGACCTTGAAGGTGTCCTCCGGGACTAGCCTGCCGGCGGCCACCCACCACGCCTCAAGCACCGAGATCTTGAACCCGGGGTGAAGCGTCCTGTACTCGCGGGAGGAGGCGTCGATGGCCGGTATGTTGCCGTCGTGGCCGTTGACTATGAGGAGCCGCTTGACGCCGTGCTTGTTCAGCGACTCATAGACCTCCGTGAGGACGTTCATCAGGGTCTCGGTGCTCAGGGATATGGCTATGGGGAAGCTGCTGTAGTGGGCGCTCATGCCTATGGGGATGGTTGGCAGCATCAGCAGCCCCTCCACCCTCTCGGAGACCTCGCGGGCCAGGTGCTCCGCCACCAGCGTGTCCGTCCCGTATGGCAGGTGGTCCCCGTGGTACTCTGTGGAACCCACAGCGAGCACCGCCTTGTCGTAGCCGCGCTCCCTGTACTCGTGGCCCTTCAACCTGAGAAGACTGTGACTCAAACACATCACAGGAAACGTATGGAGCCGCCACGTTAATATGCTTCAGGGTCACTCGTCGGGGGCCACGGGGTCGGGCTGATCCGGGCCCACGCGGCCGACCCTGATGTCCGCGTATATGAAGTTCTCCGAAGGCACAGGCGAGCCGGCCAGGCGCCTCAGCATCAGCAGCTGGCCCACGTGGGCCATGGCGTCCGAAAGCGGCCCCTGGAGGAGCTGCGTCTCCGATACCGTCCTCGGCTTGCCCGCCGCCATGGACGCGTCGAGCCTCCTCAGCGTCTCGTAGAAGTGATCCACCTCGCCGCCCCAAGGCTTGAGGTCGGAGTATGTGGTCTCGTACCGCTCGTAGAAGCTGTGGGCGTAACACAGCACCCCGGTCACGTGGTGCAGTATCCGCCTAGGCGTCCTCACGCCCATACCGGCCTCCAGATCGGGGTAGCCGGGCGGCGCGTCCCTGATGGCCTTGGAGGCGTGGTACGCTATGCTCGCAAGGAAGTGCCTGAGAACCCTGTCCAGGTCGTCCATGCACTAGATGAACCGGGGGAGGCATTGAGGCTTTCGACCGGGACGACCCGTCACCCGGGGCTGTCCGCCTCGGCCTCGTCCAGACGCCTCACCTCGTCCAGCGCCTTGATCGCCACCTCGATCATGTCAGGCATCGGTTCCTTCGTGGTGAGCCTCTGGAACGCCAGCCCAGGCACCGTCATCAACCGAATAACCGGGGAGTCCCTGTGCCTGTCGCTGAGCCTCAGCGCCTCATAGGAGAGCCCCGCCAGCAACGGTATCAACAACACCCTGTACGCAATCCTCAGCATGAGGCTGTAGGACGGTATGAGGCTGAAAACCACCACGCTGATGAGCACCACTATGAAAAGGAAGCTGGTGCCGCAGCGGGGATGAATCCTCGGGTACCCCTCCACCTCCTCCACCGTCAAGCCGGCCCCCGCCTCGAAGGCGTTGATGGCCTTGTGCTCGGCGCCGTGGTACTGGAGCACCCGCCGCATCTCCCCCCACCGGGAGATGGCGTACAGGTACCCCGTGAACATGGCGAGCCTGACCAGCGCCTCCACGAGGCTGAACGTGAAGCCCTCCAGGTGCAGGTAGTTGGTGAGCACGAACGGCACCACCATGAAAACGCTGCTTATCACCACCACCAGCGCCACCACAAGCAGGTAGTCGGTGAACCCGAACTCCTCCTGCTCCTCTTCCAGCGCCACGTCCGCGGACCGGAAGACGCCCTTCACGCCCCAGTACATGGCCTCCAGCATGGCCACCACGCCCCTCACCACCGGGAGGCCCAGCGCCCGGCTCCTCCGCGTCAGCGACGATATCCCCTGGCTGATGGTGGCTATCTCGCCGTCGGGCCGCCTCACGCACATCACCAGGTGGCTTCGGCTCCGCATCATCACCCCCTCTATGAGGGCTTGGCCGCCGAAGGCGAGGCTCTGCTCCTCGCCTCCGCCCCCTGGCTCGGTCATGGGGTATACAGCGGCGCCCAGCATGATAAAAGCTGTCATGTCTCCGGGTCCACCTTCACCCTTAAACCATTAAAACGCGTCCAGCGTGAACTCAACCATGCTGCATGATGGACTGGACCGGCTGGTGGACGAGTCGCGGCTCTACCACTCCATGCTGAAGCCCGGGGCGGGCGAGAGCCGGGTGGGCGTCAGGCTCACAGACACCGGCGAGGCGTCCACCCTGGTCCTCGGCGAGGAGATAGCCGTCACAGATGGGCTGGACCGGGCTCACGTGGTCATAGCCATGGAGAGCGCCGTTTTCGCGGGGCTGCTGGCGGGCGAAGCGGACTTCGGCGCCCTCATCGGACGCTCCAGGGCCTCGGACGTCCGGCCCATAAACCTGGAGTTCCTGGACCCGTCGAAGGCCGCTGAGGCTTGGGAGGAGGCCAAGCCCCTCATGAGCTTCTTCTTCAGCCCGGGGCGCGTCAAGTCCAAGACCCTGAGCCCCGGGTACGCGGGGGAGGCCCACGGCGGCCACCCGATCCCCCTGGTGTACTGGGATGGGCTGCGTTCAAGCTGATACCATGTGCCGCGGGGGGGGGGGCGACGCTGAACGAGGCTGGGGAGGCCGACCCGTACCCCCAGCTATTCGTGATCCTTGGGGGGCGCGGCAGGCTGGTCCTGGATGAGATGGTGGTCGAGGTGGAGGCGGGTAGGGCGTACTATGTCCCGCCGGACTCGGTTCACATGGTGGAGGCGGGGACGGACGTCACGCTCATCTGGATCGCGTGGGACACGCCGCCGTGACAAGCCACCTGTCACCGATCCGGTTTCTGAGCCACGACGATGATCTCGCCTGTCCCGTCATACGGGGTTTCATAATAATCACTGAACACTGACTGGACCACGAAGCCGGCTTTCTCCAGAAGCAGCTCCAGCTCATAGCGGAACGTGTACCTGGTGTCGAGTGGTACAATCCGTTTGCGGACCAAGTTGCCGTCTGGGCCATACTCCTCGAAAAGTATCTCCTCGCTGTATATCTGGTTGAGCTGGTCTGTGCCGAGGAACCTCCTCTTATGGACCACCTTGTTACCGTTGGGCAGGGTGAACTCCCTTCGGAAGCTGAACTCCTCCTCAGGCGGCTGGGCAAGCTTGCTGAATCGGGGAGAGTAGAGGTCCATCAACAGCAGGCCGCCGGGGCGCAGGTGCCGTAGGACGCAGCTTAGGCACCCTAGCTGGCTCTCCTGGGTGAACAGGTGCATGAAGGACCGGACTGCCGCGAAGGTCATGCCGAAGCCCTTCACCGGTAGGTCGAAGTCGGCCATGTCGCCGCGTGTCAGCATCACCCTGTCCCAAAGGTTTTTCTCGGTGATCTTCTGCCTAGCGACCTCCAGCATGTTCTCGCTTAGGTCCAGTCCGTGGACCTTGAACCCGGCCTCCGCGATGGGTATGAGGACCCTGCCTGTGCCGCAGGCAAGCTCCAGTATTGGCCCACCTGTCTCCTCCGCGTACCCTATGTAGAAGGGTATGTCCTCGGTCATGGGGCCGCCGACGTGGTCGTGGTCATAGTACTCAGCGTAATCGACATACCTTGGCATACCGTTCAGCTTATTCTCAGTCTTCACTGTTAATTTATTAGTTGCTGCACATTGTCCATCGGTAACCAGAGAAAGCTTCACTCGCCCTATGGGCCCGTGTTTCTCTGAAGCATCGGCCGTACCTTGAGGTATATGTGCAGGAACAGCAGGACCGTGAAAGCTTGAAGCAGGTTTCCGTGCAGCCAGAGAGACCTCTCCTTGGTGAGCAGCCCCATGGACAGGCCCTCCATCAGCCTTTGATCCGAGATGCCCACGCCGGTGACCACGTACAGGAAGGTCACGGCGGTGAACGCTAGGTGGACCCACCGCCTCAGAGTCCCCTTCTCCATGGCTACCTCTCCCAGAACGAGTCGTCGAGGTCCCCGCTGTTGCTGTAGCCGCGTCTCTCCCAGTAGCCCTCGTAGCCCGCGTCGTCGCTGAACTCCAGCTCCACCACCCACTTGCACCACTTGTAGCCCCACTTGGACTCGGCGACCAGCTGGAACGGGAACCCGTTCTCCTTGGGCAGAGTCACTCCGTTTATCTTGTACGCCAGTATGAGGTCGTTCTCCTCGATGTACTCCAGGGGCAGGCTAGTGGTGTACCCGTCCTCGGCGTGGAATATCACGGTCACGGCGTCGCCTGTCGGCTTCGCGGGTTCCACCAGGTCCATTATCGGGACGCCCTCCCAGAGGACCGTGGCGCTCCACCCCTCGACGCAGTTAAGGGTGACCACCTTCTCCTGGGCCGTGAAGTTCTCCAGCACCTGATTGTAGCTGTACTCCGTCGGGGTCTCCACCAGCCCCGTTATTTTCAGCCTGTAGTCAGTGATGTTCACTGTCTGGGGTCCCTTGATGCTGTTCTCCCTGAACGCTGAGATGGAGGACAGACGCTGGCCCTGGTACTCCCTCACCTCCACGTAGTCCCTGCCAGCCGGCGACGAAAGCTGGTTGAACGTGTACGCCCCCACCACCAACAGCAGTAGAGCCGAGACCAGCAGCGACCCGTCCACCCTCTTCAACGCCACCGTCTCCTCAGCCCACGCAAAGCCTGACTTATGGTTGACCGCATCTGTCGCACCGTCTCCCCCAAGGAAGGGCGGCTGAAATAGTGATCACTCTATGACCGAAGCCGTTTATCCACCCGGCTTGGAAAACGGCGGTCAGCGGCCCCGCCTCGCCAGGGTGCTCGTGGAGATTGAGTGCGTCGCCTACAAGCTGTGACGTGCGCGCCGTCAACTCCACCGTGCATGGGCCGCGAGTCTCGGGGGCATTTTCCATGTTTTAAATGAAAAAAATTCCAGAAAACCCCGTAAAACCAATGAAAAGCGATATATTTGATAGCGAAAATTGTGGAAAAGCGTTTTTTCCTTAAAAAACTATGCAGGAAAACGGGAAAAACCTGGGGGAGGTGTGTTAACGAGCTATTTAAAAGGAGCCACCCGTTAATAGGGGTGGATTTGCGTCAAAGTGGGTAAAAGACTAGTAAAGAACGAAGGCGACATCCGGAGGAACATGAAGCTCCCCAACAAGTACGATATACTGGGGATAGTCACCAAGAACTACGGCCAGGCTCGCATGAACGTGAAGTGTCAGGACGGCGAGACCCGTATATGCCGCGTCCGGGGAAAGATGAAGAAGCGGCGATGGGTGCGTGAAGGGGACGTGGTGTTGATCAGCCCCTGGGAGTTCCAGGCGGACCAGAAGGGGGACATCGTCTTCAGGTACACGCGGAACCAGGCGCACTGGCTCAGGCAGAACGACTTCCTGAGGATAGACGAGTAATCCGGCATAATCTACCGTTCTATTGAAGCTTTAGGTTAGCAGCCTATCTGTTTCTGTCGTCAAGCCGTAGGTCGTCCATCCCGTCTCTACGTGGCGTCAAGGCCGTGCTGGACCCCGGTGTAAGATGCGACAAGGGGCGGCTGTTCACAGACTTGCACATCCTATAAGTAGGCAAAACTCTTGGGAGCCGCAACGAGGACACCCTTAATGGGATGAGAACACCCCCGCGCCGGTCTAGGCGGTGGGGAAGGCCCCGAAGAGGCAACCTAAGGCCTCCATTTTTTTTCAATGGTTTAACGCCTAGCCGAGGGCGTGGGTGGGCTGGCCAAGGTAAATATATGCCGCGGAGCGGGTAATACGGAGATGACCCGCGAGAACCTGTGGAAGATTATGCTCATCGTGCCTTCGAGCGTGTTATTTTTCATAGTGGTCCCGCTGGCGTCTTCGATCATCGGCAGGCGGGTCGACTCGCTCTTAGGGCTGCCGGCGCTTGAGCCGGGCGCCGGTGGCATGGTCGCCGCGACTTTGCTGTCACTAGTCGGGGCCTACTACGTCCTCGGGTCCATACGGGTTCTCTTCGTCGAGGGAGGCGGGGTTCCCCTCGGGGACGTGCTGCCCGGCAACCAGTCCACGGAGCTGGTGACCGGCGGCGTCTACCGTTCAACACGGAACCCGATGCTCTTCGGGTACCTACTCTGCCTAGTCGCGCTGGGCGTGGCGCTGAGCTCGGTGACCATGTCGTTCATCATACCATCCATCTTCGTTGTTCTCTGGGGCGTGTGGCTCAAGAAGAGGGAGGAGCCAGGGCTGGAAGCCCGCTTTGGAGAGCCCTACAGGGAGTACAGGAGGAGGACTCCTTTCTTGGTGCCGAGGCCCTGGAGACGGCGAGTGACGTGCTGCAGAGCTTGTATATAGCTTAACGGCTGTACGGCTTCGTTCATTCCATTTGTCTGAGGTACTCTTCGCTACGCATGACGTGTCCATACATCAGGGGCCAGCCGTGGCTCAGCAGGTGCCTCTTCTGATCCTGTTTAACGGGGTCGTCCATGGACTCGACAAGGTCTGAAAGGATGATGGTGAAGAATCCTCTGCCCCAGCCGTCCACGATGGTGGCGTTGACGCATCCATCCGCGTAGAACCCCGCGACCAGGTAGGCTTCGGAGCCTATGGCTTCTCTCAGCCGGGGGTTGGTGAAGGCATAGTAGCTGTTCTTCACGACTACCTGGTCTCTGGGCTTCACCTCTATCCCTGACTGGAACTCTGAGTACTCATCGACGTGTTCGGTGACGTAGAACGTCGCCCAGGGGTTCTCACGGTAGAGCCTGTTGATGTTGCTGGGCAGGTTTTCCTCTGTCCAGGGGACCGGCTTGACCCAGATGACCCTGCCCCCGTTAGCCCGGTGCCGTTCAGCGAACTCATTCAGCCGGGGGATCGTTTCCCTTACCTTGCTGAAGTGTATGTTCCACTCGGGGCGCTCGTACTCTCTGCCGCAGCACCCTTTAACCGGGTCGACGACCACTAGGGGGTGAGGCTCCGCGTCTACCTTGATCATGTCGGTTAGTCGGTTCAAGTGAGAGCTTAAATCCTTTAGGCATCCGCCTTGGAAAGGCTGTGACTTTACCAAAGCGGGATACTTGGAACACACGACGGCTGTTGTTTAACGTTTTAGAACACTCGTTCAAATACGTAGGATGATATACGCGTTTCCTTTATTTTTACCTGAAGCAAGTAACGAGGAATATGCATGAATGGAATTAGACGAATCTCAAGGCCTTCAAGGAGAAGCATGATCACCGCTGCGGCGCTCGTCGCGCTGCTCTTCTCGGCGTACATGGTGGGAAGCAAGTACGTGCCCGGCGGCAGCCCCATGACCCCGTCAGGGCTCAGCTACCAGCGTTCATCAGGCGGCGAGGCGGTGACGCTCACGTCGGGCGTGAGCGACACCGTCGCAGCCGCGGCTGCCGCAGAGGCGGCTTCCGTGGCGGCGGACTCCGCTAAGGCAGCGTCCGCGAGCCCGTTGACGGTCTTGTTCGGCGTTGGCTCCAACGGCGAGACCGAGTACGACGTGGAGGCCGTCGAGCTCTTCGCGGAGAGGATGGTGGTTTTTACGGCGCGGCTTGAGCTGTAGGTCGAGGACGTGGAGGCGACGGTCGACGCGGTGCGGTTGTTGGCGGAGAGCCACGGCGGCTTCGTGTCCACCGTGAACACGAGGAACGAGAGAGGCTCAATCACCATCCGGGTCCCCCAGAGACGGTTCCACGACGCCGTCGAGGAGATCGAGGGACTTGGCGAGGTGGAGAGCCGCAACCTGCAGGGCGAGGACGTCACCGAGGAGTACGTGGACCTCCAGGCCGAGCTCACCAACATGGAGAGGCAGGAGCAGAGGCTCCTCGACATCATGGAGATGGGGGACACGGTGGAGTCAGTGCTCAAGGTGGAGAGGGAGCTGGAGCGGGTCAGGGGCCGCATCGAGAGCCTCCAGGGCAGGATCAACTACCTGGACAGCAGGGTGGAGCTCGCCACCATTACCGTGAACCTGAACCTGGAACCCGAGGAGGAGCCGGAGGTGCAGCTGGCGTGGTTTCCGGAGATGGACTGGGGCGAGCCGGTGAGGGCTGGGCTATCCGTCCTCTTCACCGTGACCCAGGGGATGATCACCATGGTGATCGTGCTGGGGCCATTCGCAGCCGTCGGCTACGGCGGGGTGAGGGGGTACAGGTACCTTAGGGCTCGGGACACCTCTCTCGCCGACGCCCACGCTGAGGAACAGAGCCCAAACTAATTTTTTCCCATGCTGCTTGATGCATAAGATGGTAGCCCGGGAGGTGGCTTGTCGTTTGTTCGTGCCACAAATTGTTTTGTAAGGATATTTGGTATTTTTTTTTGTGTTTATCCTATCCGTGTGATTCTTCCATCCGCCGTTGGGCTTACGGGGCTGAACTCCTGGAGATAGTTGATGACGCTATCTGCTAGTGTTATTCCCAGGTCGCTGTAGTTTTCCCCCGTGGTCAAGACCCAGTGCCCTGATCCCCCTTCCGCTATGAACTCACCCATGGCGACGGTGTAGACCTCGGCGTCTTCGAGGGGCTGGTCCCCCACGTACGCCTCTGTCACCCGCTCGTCCACGGGAAGCGAAGGGTCGTAGGTGAACCTTATCCCCGCTACCTGAAGCCATCCCCCGTCTGCGTAGTACTCCAGCTCCCGCCTGATCTGCTCACCCGTGAACTCGGCGACGATGAGCGAGTTCTGGAAGGGCAACAGCTCGTGCACGTCCGCCCGCGTTATGTCTCCTGCGGGGAAGACCCTCTTCCACCTGAAGCCGCCCGAGTTGTGCATGGCGATGTCCGCGGTCCGTGCCTGCCAGAGTATGGCGTCTGCGACCAGGTTCCCCGCGTTTGTGTCCTGTCCCCTGAGCGCCTCCGTCTCTGCGTCGAGGTCCACGAGGGTCGCCCCCACGACCTCGTTCATTATGGGGCCGTACTCGTCTATGTAGGGCTGCAGCGTCGTTGACACGTCGGGGTCGTCGGGTACGTCAGCTGTGATGGGTATGAGCCGTCCGCTGTAACCTGTGACTATGTCGTTCTCTACGGTGACGTCTAGACGCCCCAGCACGAGGCCGTGGTTCCATGCCTGAACGATGATGGTTTCGTCCACGTACTCTGGCGAGTCTAGCCTGGTGTGGCTGTGCCCTCCAACGATGACGTCGATGCCGTCCGTGCTCTGCGCCAGAGCCACGTCGTTGCCGTAGCCTATGTGGGTGAGGGCGATGATGAGGTCCGAGTCGTCGTCGAGCCGCGGCAGCAACGCGGTGGCGGCCGTCGTTGAGTACTGGAACTCCAGCCCCTCGACGTTTTGTGGTCTCGCGGTGAACAAGCCCTGGTCGTCGAAGAGCCCAAGTATGGCCACGTCTACCCCGCCCACCTCCACGATGATGTACTGCTGGAGGTAGTCGGGGCATGAGCCTGAAGCGGTATCTATTATGTTTGCCCCGAGCCACGGGTACTCCGAGGCCGTGCACGCGTTTATCATGGGCTCCTGTCCGAAGTCGAACTCATGGTTTCCGACGCACATGGCGTCCAGGTCCGCGGCGTTGAGCGCCTCGACGGTGGGGACGCCCATGTAGTAGTTGGTAAGTATGGTACCGTAGTTGCTGTCCCCTGCGTTGAGGAACAGCACGTTGGCCCCTGTCTCCCGCTCCTGGTTCACGAGGTAGGCTATCTTAGGTATTCCGCCTACCATGCCGTCTTGGGGTTCCTGGCTCTGGGCTCTCCCGTGCAGGTCGTTTATGTGGAATATGGTGATGTCCGTGGGTCCCTGGGGCTCTGTTTCTTCTTGTTGGGCGTCCAGTTGTTGTGTAAGTTGTTCTAGTTGTTCCATTAGTCGAGCTATCTCTTGTTGGAGTGCCTGTTGATCTCGTTCAAGTCGGGTGATCCGTGCCTCTTTCTCCTCTACAACGTCGCTTAGTTCCTGTATCTGCGCCTCGTATTGGGTGATGTCTGCCGTGTCTTGGCCTGTTAACGCGGCGTAGGTTCCTACACCGATGGCTGCACCCAGTAGAATGCCGATCGTGAAGAGGAGGAGTTTACGGGAATCAATCATGGCTAATGAATCCCTCTTCTTCTATTTTGGGTTTCCCGGCGAAGAGTTCAAACACCGTTCTCAGTCCACTGGATCTATTTTACCGCAATATGAACCATCGACCCAAAAGAATCAGCTCAGACGTATCTCTGTCTAGAGGACTCGTATGATCGTTGAAGTCTCCTTGTCGATGTGGATGAGGTTGGTCTCCTTGTCAAGCGAGAAACTCATGAACGAGATGCCCTCGGTCTTCATGCCGGGTATGACTTTGACGCCTTCACCGAAACACTTCTTCAAACCAGTTACGCCACCCGCACAGCATAGTGCAACTATCGCTTCAGCCCCTGAGCAGCGTTCCACCAGCTCGGGGGCCGTCCATTTAGGGCCTCCTCCGTATACCTCGCTGTCGCTTGTCATGTAGCATAACGAAGGCCAGATCTCGACTCTGACGCTCTTTCCCCCGCCTTCTAGGATTCCCTTGATCCTGTCCGCCTCGTTTAGGATGGCCAAAGGTGGCCTCGAGATGCCCCCCGTCTCCTCGTCGATCACAAGCCTCTGGACGGGCTCATCCTTCTCGTACGCTATGCTGTAGTTGGCACAGTACGGGCAACCCACTATTACCAATGATTCGAAACCTTCTGCTTCTCTCTCTATGCTCGAGTCGGGGCGCAATACGGCGTGTGTTGGCAATTTTTCCTCGACCTTGTACGCTGGTGTTTATCGTCTCATTTTATCTTTAACACTTGTCATCATGGTCTAGAGTGAGACACGGTCGATGGTAGCGGGTAAGGCGGAGACTTGAGCCATAGACCCCCGCCGCAGTCGGATTCGATAACTACATTATCTCATCCCCGCCTCATGTAACGTGGTGGAGAAGGTGAAAGGCACAGCACTGTTAATCATCGACATGCAGCTGGGGAACTTCCAGGAGCCCAACCCGATACATCACGGAGACACGCTGCTGAAAAAGGTGAAACGCCTTATCGATAAGGCACACACGGCGCAGACACCGGTAATATACGTGCAAAACAACGGCGGCGAGGGAGACCCAGATGAACGCGGCACCCCTGGATGGGAGATACACCCCTCCATCGAGCCGAAGCCAGGCGACGTCGTCGTCCAGAAAGGAAGCCCAGACGCGTTCCACGAGACTGATCTTCAACAAGCGTTGACTGCTAAGAACATCAGGAAGCTGGTGGTCGCGGGCCTGCAGACGGAGTACTGCGTCGACACAACTTGCCGTCGAGCCTATGCCCTCGGCTACGAGGTCGTCCTCGTCCGAGACGCACATAGCACATGGGACATGGGTGGGTTGTCGGCGAGCCAGATCATCGATCACCACAACCAAGTGCTGGGGGGCTGGTTCGCCACCCTGAGAGACGAGAAAGACGTATCCCTCTGACTCCATGGAAGGAGCCTGAACAGCGGCGGCCCACGCATGGACCCAGAAGACGGCAACGAGCACTAGGGACGGATTTGGGCAACCTGGGTTCCTCAATAAACAGGAAGGGCACTGGTCAAGGGGACTGCACACACGCATAATCGAGTGCGTCTCATAGAAGAGTGTTAAAGAAAAGATGAGTTAGGAATCGAGTATGTTTCCCTCGTGATCTACCCGGCCCTCCCAGCTGAAACCTACGTCATGGTTGTATTCGATGAGGACGTCGTAGACCGGCTTGTGGACGACTTGATAGCTTACCTCGACCCTCCACCCGTTTCCCGTGAACTCTAGCCTGCTGAACCCAAGTAACCCTTCTGGGTTTAGGTTTGCTACCGCCCACTCGGTGGGGATCGCCGTTTCCCCCAGTTCATGATACTCTTGTTTCACGTGCTCGACTGCGATGTCCTTCGCTGTGTCAGGCGAAATGACTGTTACCACCGTCACAGGCCTCTGGATCAACTCGTCCCACTGATCATCTATTATCGCGCTGCCGATCCCCCGCACGCTTAACGCTATGCGGATCTCGTGGGGCGTGATCACCTGAGCAAGCGCTTCTCCTGTCCTGTCTCCGTAGCCCGCGTGCCTGCACTCAAACGTCAGGGTGATTACGTACTGAACCGGGTAGCTCTCCATCGCTATTATGTCCACAACCTCGATCGATCCTGCGATTCCGTCGAACCTGAAGGTGGGCCCGTTCACGAGGAACTCTATGGCCAGGGCCTCCGCCTCACTGAAGGTGATGTCGCCTGGCTCGATCATTGTTTCAGCTATCTCATCCCAGATATCGTCGATTACAGCGGAGGTGACAGCGTCTTCCATGACGGTAACCTCGATGACGTGGTCTGTCATCACCGTCGCGACAGCTTGGCCGCTTCTGTCACCATAGCCTGCATGAGACGATGTGAACCCGAGTGTGACCACCCACTCTGGTTCCATGTTGCTTGTTTTCACGACGTCAATGACGTGGATGGAGTCATCTACCCCGTCCCAGCCATAGGTTGGGCCGTCTTCGAGGAACCCCATGGCTATCTTGGAGGCCGTGTCCTCTGTGTAGACCGTGGTTGTCTGCCACGCGTATATCGAGAGGGCTGGAAGCGCTATCGTTGCTATGATGGCTGCCAGCCATACTTGTCTTGATTTCATGTGTTTCACGTACAGTCAATGCGATTACTTAGGTATTATCCCAGTGTTTAGAACAGTTGTTCAACCGATTAGAACACCAGGAAACACTTGCTACGCGGCTTCGTGTGTTCTCACTAAGAGGTTCAACGCTCCACAGCGCCTTTAAGATCAGCTGATTGAACGCTGGGGACGGTATCTTTGTAGCGGAGGAATTGAGCCACCGACCTTGGAGTATTGAGACCTTTCACTATGAGTAAAATGCACCTTAAATATCCCTTATCTTCAACTCATCACATGGCGACTGAACAGCCCTGGTTGAAGCCAAGGAAGATCACACTGAATGACGGAACGCTTGTTACCTTCCGCCCCGAGGAGAAACCGGACATCGAGCCCGTCTGGGAGATGTTCTCGACACTGTCAGACGAGAGCCTCCAGTATCTGCCCATCCCCATCACCAGGGAGCGAGTCGAGGGATGGTTCAGGAGCCTCGACTACGAGAAGGCGCTGCCGATACTGGGCTTGGTAGATGATAGGGTCGTCGCGGTCTCCAGCCTTGACTTCGGCCAGATGAAGCACAACATGCACGTCGCCACGTTCGGCATAACTGTTCACGACGACTACCAGAACCGCGGCCTAGGGACGAGGCTCACCGAGTACATGGTTGAGATCGCGAGGATGAAGGGGTTGAAGAAGGTGGCGCTCGAGGTGGTGACTCACAACAGCAAGGCGATAAGCGTATACAGGCGGTGCGGGTTCGTGGTCGAGGGAAGGCTCATGATGAACCACTGGAACCATGTCCTGGGAAAATACGGCGACGACTACGTGATGGGTCTGATGTTACAGAGTTGACCTGAGGAACCCGTAGTTTTTCCCGCCTTATCATCTGTTAGATTAAATCATAAAGTGTCTTGTTTAATCTTCTTTCATCCATAATTCTTATCCTCACACCCCGTTCATGGGATAGCGTGTGCCTGTGCACGTGTTGAGAGAAGACGTGAGGTAGAGTGAGGAAGAGAACAATCTGGGTTATACTCGTCATCGGGATGACGCTGCTGGCAGCATCATCGATTCTCAGGTTCAACGAAGACGATGGGGTGGAAGAGACAGAAAACCCGCCGGGGGAAACACCGGAGCCGCCGTCCGAGACGCATGAGCCGCCGGAGGAAACCCATGGACCGCCGCCGGAGACGCCGAAGGGGCTCCTCGTCAGCGAGATCTCGGAGGAAGCAGAAATCCTCTTCGTATCGATGAGATACGTCCTAAACGACCTAGCCTGTCTTGATGAGCGATACGAAGTCAAAACTAATTTCCTCAACGACCCCGAGTGCATCGAGAAGATCTACGACGCCGAGTCAGACGTGCTGGCGTCCCCGAGGCAGCTATACGCGTACGACATCGAGACGGGCGGCGTCACCCAGTTGACGAACGTCGACTACGATTTCTCGAGCTCGAAGCCCGTGGACTCGACCAGGATAATGGCGATAGGCGCAGGCTCCGACACGGACGGCGACGGGATCGTCAGCACCAAGGACGAGATCAACATCTACCTGATAGATCTCGCGGAGGAGGAGATAGAGTGCCTGACAGAGGGCCTGAACCTGACCTCGATAAACAACCCCGACTACTCCAAGGCGAACGAGAAGATCCTTTTCTCGGCGCAGAGAAAGGGAGTGTTCCACAACTACCTGTTCACGCTGGGCCTCGACCAAACACTTACGCAGGTGACCGATGATGACGAGTACCACGACTTCGACTGCTCGTGGTCGGAGGACGGCACGAAGATCGTGTTCAGCAGGCTGCCGGATCAGGAGTACCCCTGGGTGATCCCCTCGCAGGTGTGGCTCATGGACGCGGACGGGACGAACCAGGTGAAGATCACGGACGGCGGGCCCAACCCGGACGACGAGGGGCCTCACGGACCGTACCCCATAGGGATCGACGCCGACCCCGACCTCAGCCCCGACAACAGTAAGATAGTGTTCTCGAGGCTCAAGACGGGGAAGCAGAACGAGCCTTTCGGAGTCTACGAGCTGGTCGTCTACGACTTGGAGTCTGACGAGGAGACGGTTCTGGACTCAAGCTACGCCAACATGATACCGGAGTGGAAGTCCCGGGGGATCGTGTTCATCAGGCAGATAGGGTCGTCGACCAGCGTGATGGATAGGAGACAGAGCATGTACGTCTACATTGACGACGAGTTCAGGGATCTGGAGCAGTACCCGTTCAACGTCTTCCCCATCAGCTCAAACGGGGCCAGCTGGATCGAGTAAGACGACGAGATGTAAACCATGAACATCATAGAAAGGATGAAGACCCGAAGCCTTACGACGCTGTTGCTGCTGTCCCTCGTAGGGTCCTCCGTGATCGCCGCGTCGAGCGATGACGCATCATGTAGGATAATTTTTCGCAGCGCGATGGACGCGCCCTCGGCTGACCCCGACTTCCAGGAGAACCCCCAGAGGTACTTCGAGCTGTACACCATGAACGGCGACGGCTCTGACATACGGAGGGTGACCCACAACACGTACTATGAGAACCAGCCGGACGTCTCCCCCGACGGAAAAACAATAGTGTGCAGCGTCCACCTGAACGCGAGCAGGGCCTCGGGGACGGACCCCGGCTGGGAGATCGCGTTGATCGACATGGAGACGGGGGAGATGACGCTGTTGACGGACAACGACTACCTAGACTACGGCGCCCACTGGAACCACGACGGCACGGAGATCGTCTACGTGTCCGACTCAGCCCATAGAAACAAGGTCGATGTCGAGAACCAGGTACCACTGAGATATGACATCTACACCATGAAGGCCGACGGTTCAGGCAAGACCCAGCTGACGTTCGCAGAGCCGGGGGACGTCAACGCCGACCCGAGCTTCTCGTTCTACGCCCCGAGCAGGATCCTCTACATACACTCTGAGGGGTACTCCGGCGCCTTCGACCTCTACGCGATGGATCGCGACGGCGGGAACACGGCGCTGCTCCGCGGCCATAACGAGCAGCTGCTGGCGATAAACGACCCCATGTTCAGCCCAGACGGCACAAGGATCGTGTTCGGCGCCAAGGTCCGCGAGTCCGCCGAAGGGAACCCGATATACAACGTCTTCACCGTGGACCCCTCCGGCGGCGACCTGACGAGGATCACCGCAGACGACGGCGAGTCGGACGTGATCCCCCAGTACTCGCCCGACGGCGGATGGATCGCGTACTACACCTACGTCTGGGAGGGCGGCGGGAACACCCACAGGATAAGGGTCGTGAGGAGCGACGGGACAGGCGAGAAGACGCTGTCGACCTACCCCTGGGAGTCGGACCCCAGCTGGTACACCGCACAACAGGAAGCTCAACAGACAGAGGATGAGCCCCAAGGCGGCACAGACATACCCGGGTTCGGGGCATTGTCAACATTAACAGCAATCCTATGCTTCCTCGTCCTCAAACAGCGAACGAACCATTCAAACACCGCCGAGTCCAAACTAAAACAAGCCTAAACAACCCCAACCCCTAGAAGAGGACCCACCCCCAAAACTTATTCCCGGTTACCCGGAACAAACAGAAAACACAAAACCTCCAAGTGAATGGTAGCGGGGAGGTAGATTTGGACTACCGACCTTGGGATTATGACCCCCACGGGCTTCATGTTTTATAATCATCATCGATAGTCACTGGACCAGGTAAGGTGCAGATTAAAGAGAACTAGGATTACAGATCAGGTCCGCGGGCATGTACTGTACTGCCCCGAATATGCCAAGACAGATACCCATCTAGGAACGAGCCACAGTTCGTGGCGGAGGACCCGTTCGCCGAGATCTGATCTGTTGTGCATTTCTCCATCTTTATTCAATTCGGCTACTTTTTATTACACACAAAAAGTTATAGATGGATTATGAAGGTTTTGAGCGTATTTGGGTGAGGTGTAGGTATGAGGCGTAGCGTTTGGCTCGCTGTTTTAGCTATTGTTGTTCTCGTTGGGGTTTCCGGTGTATTGAGGCAGCCGGACGAGGTCGGTTCCCCGGGGGACAACGTGGAGACCTTGGAGCCCCCGGAGGAGCCAGAGGAGCCCACTGAGAACCCGGAGCCCCCCGGGGAGGTTCCGGAGGGGATTCTGGTGAACGAGATTCCTGTTGGGGCTGATTTAATCTTCGTGTCAATGAGGTACGTGCTGGATGATCTTGCGTGTCTGGACGAGGAGTACAGGCTCAAGGCTGACTGGCTGGGGGACGCGGAGTGTATAAAGCTTATCTACA
Organism: uncultured Candidatus Bathyarchaeia archaeon; assembly: GCA_964347405.1. Taxonomy (GTDB): domain Archaea; phylum Thermoproteota; class Bathyarchaeia; order TCS64; family TCS64; genus RBG-16-57-9. The sequence continues at coordinate 17,176 of CAYFYM010000069.1, forward strand.
GCGAGGATTTCAGCATCACATCTTCTCCCCGGCAGCTGTACACGCTTGACATTGAGACAGGTGAGGTGGTCCAGTTGACAAACGTGGGTCACGATTTCTCAAGCTCAAAACCCATCGACATGACCCGAATCATGGCTATTGGCGCTGAGGAGGACACGGATGGTGACGGGATAGTGGGCACGGGTGACGAGGTAAACGTCTACGTTGTCGATCTTGCGTCCAAGGAAATTGAGTGTCTCACAGATGGGCTGGGCTTGAGGGAGTTCAATAACCCTGACTACTCGCAGGCAAACGGGTTGATAGTGTTCTCCGCCCAGAGACAAGAGTTGTTCCACAACTACCTGTTCACGTTGAGTCTTGACGGGGAGCTCACACAGGTAACCGACGACGATGAGTACTTCGATTTTGATTGCTCGTGGTCAGAGGACGGGTCCATGATAGTATTCAACAGGCTACCCTCCCCGGAGTCTTCATCGTTGCTTCCATCGAAGGTATGGCTTATGGATGCGGATGGCTCGAACATGGTCCAGATCAGCGAGGGTGGTTCTAACCCTGACGACGAGGAGCCACTCTGGGGCATGCATCCTATCGGGCTCGACGCTGACCCCGATTTGAGCCCGGATAACAGTCAGGTCGTGTTTTCCCGGCTCAGGACAGGGCTTGTGAACGAGCCCTTTGGCATCTACGATCTAGTGGTCCACGATATTGAGTCGGGTGAGGAGACGGTTCTTGACTCCAGTTACGCTAACATGGTCCCAGAGTGGAAGGGTCAGGGCATAGTGTTCGTCAGGCAGAAAAAAATAGGAGATAGGGCTGTTGACCTTAAGCAAAGCATCCACGTATACGTTGACGGTGAGTTCAGGGACCTTGAGCCTTATCCTTTCAACGTGTTCCCCATCGGGTCGAATGGGGCTAGTTGGATAGAGTAGTTTTTTTGCAGCGGTTACCACGTATAACGCGAAAAAATTACTCGATTTACGGGTCTATAGTACGTATTTGTACATTATTTAATCAGGTAAACCTGTTTTGGGGATAATATCGAATCAATAGCGAAAAGAAGCCTAACTGCTTATTTAGAGAGTTTAAGATGGTAGCTGGGGTAGATTTGAACTATCGACCTTGGGGTCATGCGCCCCACGCGTTAACCAAGCGTCTCCTACGCGGCGGTACGTTGAGTTCACGAAATAAATTTGATAAACATCCTTCACGAACCCAGGTCCAGGGGAAGCTTTCCCTGATCTTCTCCTTAGATTCTAAAAGATCGGGAAAAGACTCATGGCCTCTCAGTGTCGTGTCCAATTTTTTATTAGATATGGGTCAGGTACTCTTTTTGTGTGAGTTTTGTCCGACGAGGTCGAGGAGTATTGGAGGAGGCGGGACGCCGAGGGGTATGATTCCAGGACGGAAAAGTCGGGCAGGATGAAGGCGTATCGATGGATGGCCGCCCAAGCGAAACCCCGCCTCACCAAAAAGGGGGTCGTCTCGATGGATCTGGGGTGCGGCACGGGCGTCTTCGCCAAGGTCGTTGGAATCAAGAACATCATCGGGGTGGATGTGTCCCCACCCATGCTGGAAATCGCACGCACAAGAATGGAGAGGGTCCTCGAGGGAGACATATTCGACCTGCGACTGGAGCATGACTCGATCGATAACGTGATCACGCTGTTTGTGCTCGCCGATTATCCCTATGAGAAAAAGCTGGGCTTCCTCAAGCAAGTGTATTCCTGTCTCAGACAGGGCGGGCGTTTCTTCTTCTCGACGTACTCCCCCAATGACGGGTACATGGGGAAGAGCGCGCGTGAACGCGCATCCATGAGGAAGGGTGGAGGCAGCTTCGAGCTCTACCTCGAGGACGCATCGACCTATAAAGACATGCTGGAGAACATTGGGTTCAGGATCGATAAAATCGAGACGTTAGAGTCTACAGGGACTTTGAAAAGGGGCTCTGAAACAATCTCGTTCGATAGAGAATTCATCGTACTTGTGGCGTCGAAAGAGTAACAACGATGATGAAAGGCACCCCTCCCCCTGAAACCTACATGAAAACACCAAGATGGGCGGCGGGCTGCAACGGAGGAAGATGAGGGTCCTACTCTAAGGGCTCCAACCTCTCTAACCTGAATATCACGGGGCGCATGCCATCGGTGCAACACTTGATCATCTCGTTCTCCCTCAGCCAAGGATAGAACGTCCCGCCCAAGTGGAGGACCGATACGCACTCGCGTATGTCGTGCCACGCGCCTGCGCAGAACCCCTCCGGCTTACCGTAGTTGTGGTAGACGTAGAACTCCTGCCCCTCCTCGTGGATCGGGCACCTCACGTGAGGCTCTCCGCTCTCCGTGTTCAGCGGAACACCGTCTCCGAACAGGGTCCCCGGTTCAACCACCTTCATCACAGAGATCTTGATCTTGTGACGCGTCATGGTACAATGTCCCTGTACCGGCAGATAATAGCTTCCTGTTTCACACGGGAATTGAGACCCTCATGACTAGCCACTGACACGCGAAAACCGTTATTACTACAGTAATAGCCACCGTAGACCGCTATAGGCTACCACCTTTACAACGACAAATTGTAGCGGAGGTAGATTTGAACTACCGACATTGGGAGTATTAGCCCATACACGACTGTCTAGAGGTTTCGTATGATCGTTGACTTCTCCTTATCGATGCGGACGAGGTTGGTCTCGTCGTCGAGCGAGAAACTCAGAAGCGAGATGCCCTCGGTCCTCATGCCGGGTATGACCTTGACGCCTTCCCCGAAACGCTTCTTCAAACCGACCACGCCGCCTACACAGCATAATGCGATTATCGCTTCTGCCCCTGAGCAGCGGTTAACCAGCTCCGGGTCCGTCCATTGGGGTCCCCCCATCTGCACCTCGCTGTCACGGGTCATGGTGCATAGCGGGGGCCATATCTCGACACCGACGCTCACCCCCCTGCCCTCGAGGATCCCCTTGAGCCTGTTGGCCTCGTTTATCATGGCCAGGGGTGGCTTCGATGTGCTTCCGGTCTCCTCGTCAACTATTATCTTCTGGACGGGCTCGTCTTTCTCGTACGCTATGCTGTAGTTGGCGCAGTATGTACAACCCACAATTGCGACGGACTCGAAACCTTCTGTTTCTCCGAGGATGCTTGAGTCGGGGCGCATCACGGTGTGTGTAGGCAATCTGTCCTCAACCCGGCGAACTGGTGTTCATCGTCCATTTTATGTTATAACCCTTTCCTCTGTGGCTCGTGTGAAAAACGGTAGATAGATGATAGGGAGGTTTGAACTGCTGGCGTGTAAACGGAAGCAATTCTATATATTAAAACAGGGGTATGACGATAAAGGCTTCCAGAGGCGCACTGATGAACATAGTCGATGACATCCCCGTCAGACTCAAGGCAGACCAAGTCAGGGGCAGTCTAAAAATCGGCAGAGGCACGCCGTACGCCGAGAGAAAGATAGGGGAGCTCATAGACTGTATAGAGCCTGTGATGAGGCCCAAGGCTGTCTACACGGAGAGTATTGTTGTACAAACGGGCCTCGACACCGTGGCCGTCGACGGGCACGTTTTCACCAGCAGGGTGCTGGCGAAGAACCTCGCAGACCAGGAACGCTGCTATCCCTATGTTGTGACGGCGGGCAGAGAGCTTGACGGCGTGGAGCTGCCAGAGGGCCACAGCCCCATGCTTCTGAATCTCATAAAGAACGTCGTCGTGGAGAAGGCCTACCGGTACACGAGGGCGTTGATCGCCGAGAGGCACGGCGTGGAGCGTGTCTCGGGGATGAGCCCAGGCCACCTCGACTGGCCGCTGGAGCAGCAGAGGGTCCTCTTCGACCTGCTGGGCCGCGGCGTCGAAGGGATCGGCGTCAGTCTTACAGACGCGTATCTTATGGTGCCGGTGAAATCCGTTTCTGGCATCCTGTTCATGTCGGAGACGGGGTTCGTTAGCTGCCGAGTATGCTCTCAGCCAAGGTGCATGGGCAGGAGGACGGGGTACGACCCCGTAGCGGCTAAGGCTTATGGGCTGTAGCGCCGAGTCAGTGTTCTCAACCTAATACTTCAAATATCCCCATGGGGGGGATAGGGATATGGGTTCAACGCATAAACACAGAAAAAAGGTAATCGACAGACTAAGCAGAATCGAAGGTCACATCAGAGGAATAAAAAAGATGGTTGAAGAAGATAGGGGCTGCCCTGATCTTCTCCATCAGCTAGCAGCAGTAAAAGCAGCGATAAACAAGACAAGCGAGTTAATCCTCGAAGACCATATTCAGTCATGCCTTCTTGATGCAGTCAATGAAGGTTCAACAGATGAATATATCAAGAATCTCATGGAAGCCATATCAAAACTAGTATAGGTAATTTAATTGTCAAACGTAGAGTGTGAATCATGCAGAACAAACCCACCGGGATTCTTCCACAAATACAAGGAATTCCTAACCAGCCCAGGGATAATCACCGCAGCGATAAACACAGTATTCCTAATCATAGGATTCGCGCTGGAATTCGGTGGAAACCATCAGTACGCAGACTACAGCTTCCTCATATCGGCTGTAGTCGGTGGGTACCCTGTCGTTAAGTTAGCAGTAACCAACATACTACGAGACTTCGACCTCACCGCGGGGGTAATGGCTAGCGTAGCCATAATAGCTGCGTTAATTGTCGGAGAGTATGCAGCCATGGCTCTAGTAGCCTTCATGTTCGTGATAGGAGAGGCACTAGAAGACTTTACACGAGAAAGAGCCGACCACGCGTTAAGGGAACTTAACGCACTAGTCCCTAACACTGTAACCATCAGAATGGACGGCGAAGACCGTAATGTACCACTTGGTCAGGTTAGGAAAGGAGATATAGCGCTCATCCGAGCTGGAGGAAGAATTCCCGTAGATGGCACCGTCCTTGAGGGAAATGCATCGGTCGATCAATCCTCCATCACAGGAGAGTCAATGCCCATCGACAAAACAATAGGAGAAAAAGTCTACGCAGGAACCCTCGTGTCCAGCGGCGCGTTATCAATCAAGGTCGAAAACGTAGGCGAGACAACAACACTCGGGAAGATGATTCATCTCGTTGAGGAGGCACAGAGTTCACAGGCCCCTGTTCAACGGGTAGCGAACAGATACGCTAACTTCTTTGCACCCATAGCGATTGTCATCGCAGGCGTTACTTGGATGATCACAGGAGAAATCCTGCGAGGTGTAACCATGCTTGTAGCGATCTGCCCCTGTTCACTGGTGTTAGCTACCCCAACAGCAATTGTCGCAGCCATCGGCAACACTGCCCGAAACGGTGTCCTGGTCAAGAACGGCATAGCCATGGAACAGGTAGGCAAGGTCGATGTCGTGGCTTTCGATAAGACAGGTACAGTCACCTTCGGCGAACCAGAGGTAACAAACATCAAACCAGTAAATCAATACTCCGAGGATGAGCTATTAGTCTTGGCTGCCTCGGCCGAGAGAAGCAGTGAACACCCTCTCGCAAGAGCAATAGTAAGAGAAGCATCCAACAGAAAACTCACATTACACGTACCTGATGACTTCGAGTCCGTGGTGGGACACGGTATCAACGCAGTGATAAACGGCAAGAAGGTGGCTGTAGGCGAGAAGATGCTTGAACTGGAAAATATCAACACTGAAAACACAGACCCAAACAATGAGGACACAATAATCCCGGTCGCAGTGGACGGCGAATACTCAGGATACATCTCAGTAGCGGACACAACAAGACCAGAATCCGCCCAAGCCATCGTGAACCTAAAAAAACTTGGAATAACCAAGACCCTCCTAATCACAGGGGACAGCAAATCAGTTGGAGAAAAAATAGGCAAAGAGCTTGGAGTCTCAGAAATACACTCGGAGGTACTACCTGAGAGAAAACTTGAGCTAATACGTGAGCTTCAATCCCAGGGACACCTTGTTGCCTTCATCGGCGATGGAGTAAACGATGCACCAGCATTAGCTGCAGCTGATGTCGGCATCGCCATGGGCAGCATCGGCACCGCCGTCGCGATGGAAACAGCAGACATTGTACTACTATCCGATGAGATCGAGCAAGTCCCATACTTGATAGAGTTATCTCGAGCAACGATGGCCAATATTCGCACAAACATCATCGTATCGATGACCATCGTGTTAGCTAGTGTCGGAGCCAGTGCTTTAGGATTATTCGGGCCAGTCATTGGCGCAATAATGCATGAGGTAGCTGCTGTCCCAGTAATAGCCAACGCAGCAACTTTAATCGGATGGAAATCAAAAAGGCTCTGACACTTCCCATTTTATTTTAATTATATTCAATCTCTCATGTGGCAAAGACTTCGAATTCAGTTATCCCATGTGAGCCCGCAGTCGCTGAACTTCTTCTTTACCTCCTCGATGAGGGCCCCGTACTCGGCGCTGGGCCTGTGGCGCTGCAGGTCGTAGCACTCCGTGATGAGCTTCCCGGGCTCAGGCGTTGGGTTCTCCATGAGCCTCGTGATGATGGGCTTGAACATCTCGTAGACCTCGCCCCTCTTCAGGCCCGATGCGATGGCGGCGTCCGACGCCTCTATCATCAGCTCCGCGTCAGCGGGGGTCTGGCCACCGTTCATCCGGCTCCTGCTCACCCTGGGCACGTACAGGTTGGCGCCGTTCACCGTGGCCTCTATGCTTCTGAGCACCAGCTCCTCCAGGTGGCTCGCCGTGCATAGCTCCGAGACGGGTATGGGCCAGTGCATGGGTATGCCGTCGCTGTTCCTGATGGTGGCCTGGTAGACCACGGAGCGGGCGTAGCTGATGGGGAACATGGCTCTCCTGCCGCCGCTTATGTGGGTGAAGTGCTCGACGCCGTTGTAGTAGAGGTTGTCCCTGTAGACGATCCAAGCGACTATGGTCTTCACGAGGCTCTCGATGATGGCGCCCTCGGGGCCCCCTGCGAAGCCCCCCGCTATGCCGAAGCTGCCGCTTATGCCGAAGTAGCCGCGGCTTTGAAGCACCAGCGCCGCCGTTATGAGGTCGTACTGCACCTTGACGTCGGGCAGCACCGACAGCAGCACCCCGTCCGTGGGCCTGAGCCCTGCCACGGGGTCTATGGTGGCTAGGAACGAGGACGCCGCCGTCGTGATGGGGTAGTAGACTATGGCGGCGCCTGGCCTCCCAGCCTTCCTGATGCCCTCCCTGAGCCAAGCCACCTGGCGCTGGGAGGCGTAGGCCTCGATGGGGTGGCCGTATATGTCGTAGCCTTCGATCTTGAGGAAGTTGAATCCCTCCAGGAAGTCGAGCCTCGGTATGGCGGCGAAGTTCTGGACCACCAGATCCGCCAGGTCCTCGGTGAAGGGGGCGTGGTGGCCCGGGGAGACGTTCATGGGCTCCGTGCCCTCGATGCTGTGCTGCCTCCACGTCCTGGCGTCTTTCCCCTCCCCCATGGCCACCTCGCTCTGCATAGCGCCTATGGCCTCCTTTACCTCCTCCTCGCTGAACCTGACGACGCGCTCCCTGTCCAGGCAGAGGCAGCCGTGGTTCACCACGAAGTCCACTGCGGCCTCCCACGCGGCGTCGGCGAGGCCGTCGTCCGTGTTGATCCACTCGGTGTGGTCGCTGGGGCACCTTATTTCATAGGTCTTGACCAGCTCGGAGATGTTTCTGAACAGAGCCATGTCCCAGTCCCTGGCGGCCATCTTGGGGCCGCCACGCATCCTGTCCGCGATCTCCAGTAGGCTGATCATGGGCCTCACCCTTGCTGTGGGTTACGAGTAAGTTTACATATTCAGTTCAAACCTATTTTAAGTCTAGTGCATCGAATTGAGTGAAGAAGGTATTCTGCAGGGGCTCTCCGAGGCCGTACTCAGCTTCGACGCCGACGCGACCGCCGAGGCGGCGAAGGCTGCGGTAGACGCCGGCGTGAACCCGGTGACCGCCATCGAGAAGGGCCTCGCGGTGGGTCTGCGGGAGATCGGGGACAAGTTTGAGGCCGGCGAGCTTTGGCTGCCCCACCTGGTGCTGGGGGCCGAGGCCATGGAGGCCGCCATCAAGGTGCTCGAGGCGCACATGCCTAGGTCCGAGCTTGAGAGCACCAGGGCGGGTACCGTGGTCATCGGCACCGTAGAAGGGGACATACACGATCTCGGGCTACGGATCGTGGCCTCCATGCTGAGGGCCAACGGGTTCACGGTCCACGACTTGGGATGCGACACCCCGAGCCTAAATTTCATCTCTAAGGCCAGGGAGGTGGACGCGGACATCATCGCCCTGTCCTCCCTCATGACCACCACCATGCCCTTCATGAGGGACGTCATCGACGCCCTGAACTCGGCGGGCCTCAGGGAAAAGTACAAGGTCCTGGTGGGCGGTGGCCCAGTCACTAGAGAGTGGGCTCAGGCCATCGGGGCCGACGGCTACGGCAAGGACGCGGCCGAGGCCGTTAGGGTAGCCAAAGAGCTTCTGGCCGGGGGTTAACCGGTGTGACCGCCCCCAGCCTGTGGGAGGTCCTCGACAGGGCCTGCAACACCGGCCCCGCGGTGCCGGCCAAGGACTTCGACATGAAGGTCTTCAGGGAGGCCCAGCGGCTCGTCAGGGACCACGACATCAGGTACGACCCTCAGACGCCCGTGTCCACTGACGACGGCCTCGCGGACGAGGTGTGGGAGGCTGGGCTGGAGCTCTTCGCGGAGGTGGGGGCGTACTGCATGAACTCCAACAGGGTCATCATGTTCACGGAGGAGGAGATCAGGGAGGGGCTCAGGGGCCTGCGGGGCGAGGCCAGCATAGGCGAGGGCCCCGAGCGGAGGGAGATAGGGCTTAGGGGCGTCGAGGACGGAAGCCCGCCCACGGTGCTCTGCGGCGGAGTCATCGAGAGCAACGTCCCGGAGGGGGAGCTCTTCGTGAAGCTCTACCAGAGCATCGCCCAGGAGCCGGCTATAGACGGGTTCTACGTGGGGCCGCCCCTCCAGTCCTCCGAGGGGAGGCTCGTGCGCTCGGGGACGCCCTTCGAGACGCATCTCGGCAGCTCCATGGCGTCCTGGGTGCGTGAGGCGACGAGGCGGGCGGGGCGGCCTGGCCTGCACTTCGCGTCGGCGTGCACGGCCGCCATCGCCAACGTTGCCGCCAGCGACTCGGTAGAGGGCCTGAGGAGGAGCGACGGGATCGTGGCCACCATAATGCCCGAGCTCAAGACGGACTACGAGAACCTCAACAAGATCGTCTACTGCCACGACTACGGGTGCGTGAAGCACTTCTACAACGGCGGCATGATCGGCGGCTGGGCGGGGGGCCCGGAGGGGGCCCTGGTAGTCGCCATCGCCAACGCGATAATGGTGGCCATGGTCTACTGTCTGGGGGAGGGGGAGTCCTACAACGCGCTGGGGTACCTGCGGGCCTCGACGCCCAACTACAGCGCCTTCGTCACACGTCCCTGCGTCTGGGGGTCCTCGATAGGCAGCCAGGCCATATCCAGGAACTCCAGGGTAGTCAACACCGCGATAGCCATGACCAACGCGGGCCCGGGCACCGAGATGCAGTTCCAGGAGATCGTGTCGGCGCTCTGCGCGTCCATGCCTTGTGGAAGGGAGGGGCTGTCCGAGGGGGTGAGGCGGTTCAAGGTGAAGCCCCTCCTCGGCAGCGGCCTGGAGAACAGGTTCTGGTGCGAGGTGGGGCAGGCCATGTCGAGGGCGAGCCGAGAACTGGCGGGCCACATAGCCGAAGAGATGCTTTCTAGGTACGAGCACAGGATCACGCGTGACTCCGACGGAGGCCCCGTGGGGCACACTTTCGACGAGATATACGACTTGGAGACGCTTCAGCCCCGGCGGCGGTTCCTGGAGGTCTACGACGGGGTGAAGAGGGATCTGGAGGACCTGGGATTAGAGTTTAGGTGATGGCTTGACTGCGCCGAGTTTCTGGGAGATACTGGACAGGGCCTGCAACTCTGGGCCCGAGACCCCTGTGAGGGACTTCGACATGAAGATATTCAGGGAGGCCCAGCGGCTGGTGGAGGAGCACGGCATAGAGTACGACCCCGAGGTCTACGTGCCCAGCGACGATAGCTTGGCTGATGATGTCTGGGAGGCGGGGTTCGAGCTGTTCATCGAGCTGGGGGTGTACTGCATGAACTCCAGGCGCGTCATCATGTTCGAGGAGGACGAGGTGCGGACGGCCCTCAGGGAGGTGCGGGGCGAGGTGGAGATCGGTGAGGGCGGGGAGAGGAGGCTCGTCAGGAGGCGGGGGATCGAGGGGGAGAATCCCCCGGTCATCGTGGGCGGCGTCATCGAGAGCGACATCGCGGAAGGCGAGAACTTCGTGAAACTCTACCAGGCCATAGCGCAGGAACCCCTCATCGACGGGCTGTACGTGGGGCCGCCGGTCCACACCTCGGAGGGGTACACGCTGAGGATGGGGTCGCCGCTGGAGGTGCACCTGGGGCGGTGCATGGCGGCGTGGGCCCGGGAGGCCGTTAGGAGGGCCGGGAGGCCGGGGCTGCACTACGTCTCGGCGTGCCCCTCGGCCATCGCCGACATCGCCGGGTGTAACCCCGAGAACGGCACGCGGCCCTCGGACGGAATCATGATCTCGGTCACCTCGGAGCTAAAGACCGACTACGAGGCCCTGGCGAAGGTGGCGTACGCGCTGGACTACGGCTGCGTCAAGGCCACCCACGGGGGCTCCATCATAGGCGGCTGGGCGGGGGGCCCAGAGGGGACGGCCGTGGTCTCCATAGCGGACTTCCTGTGCGCCGCCATGGTGTACCACCACAGGGTGGGCCCCACCTACGGCGACCACGGGTTGACGAGGTGCCCCGGCCCAGTCCCCGTATCCAGCGTGAACCCCGGGATGTGGGGAACGGAGCTGACCGGGCAGGCCATAGCCCGGAACTACAGGGGCGTAAATGGCCGCTTCTTCCTGACGGCTGCGGGGCCGGGCACCGAGATGCAGCTCTGGGAGGTGGCCGCCTTGGGCATCGCGGCCCTTGCTTCTGGCCGCGACATGTTCTGCGGTGGGGGGATTAGAAGGTACAAGGTGAAGCCCATGCTGGGCAGCGCCCTGGAGAACAGGTTCCACGCACAGCTGGGCCACGCGGCCCTCGGCATCAGCCGCGTGGACGCCGACGAGCTTGTCAGACGGATCGTAGATAAGTATGTCGATAACGTGACAAAGAATGGTGGTCCATGGGGCTACACGTTCCAGGAGATTCATAACACGAGGACTCTCTCGGTTAGGCCCGAGTTTCAGGCCGTTTACGACAAGGTCAAGAGGGAGTTGACGGACATGGGGCTAGACTTCCAGTATGGACTCAGTTAAGTTGAGGTTCGTAGAAGTGGATTAGTTGTTAGCGGGGGGTAGATTTGAACTACCGCCCTTGCATCTCATACAAATTTAGTGCATCATTCAATCTCTATCTGACCTGTGTTGTCTAATCTTGCTACCAGCCATTCATAGTTTTTATTCTTGATTACTTTTTTCACTTGAGCCCTAAGTAAATTGATATTCTGATTTTCAATTTTTTTAGATAGAAACATAATATCACTGATTACGCCCCTGCTGTTCATGTCTTTGAATACCAAGAAGTCCACTGGGTTCAATATAGGTTTGATATCATATGGGTCTAGTTTCAACTTTCTGAGATCCGCTTTAATGGCTTTGCTAAAGACCTTTTGAGCCTCTTTTCTCCCTTTTTCTACTGCGGCCTCCCTTAATGCACTCTCTATCTTGTCGAATTCCTCCTCTTTTTTATCCATTTCCAGTGATCTATTCTCATAATCGTCCAGCCAAGTTTTCTCAACTATACCCTTAGATTTCAGTCTTAGATCAGAAACTCTTACTATTTCTCCACATTCTGGGCATACGCATAAAATCTTTCTGAATTCTTGAAATTCCTCGAACTCCATCAGAACACCTCGTAAAGAACTTTCTTATCCTGTACCGCATCTCGTACCTGTCTTTGATTCTTATTGAGCCGGGCGTTTCCGCTTTTTACTTCAATGAAGCTGATTGACTCTATTTTATTCTGGCAACATCCATTGAATGTCAATAGGTCTATGGGATTGCCCAAAAACCTGCAATCGGGAATATTCCACCTGAAATCGTCCATAGTTGGTAAAACTTTTTCCAAGATTTTACCAATGTTAACGGCGGTTGTAGTAATCGTTGCTCTTTCAGTAGCTAATTTCTTGCTTTTTTCTAGACCCTTTTCTCTTTGTCTAAGTTCTTCTTCGTATCTTTCCTGTACTTCCTTTACTTCAGGGGGGAATGGTTTTGTTCCGTCAAAGAGAAATACTTCCGATAGTTTAAATTCACCACCACACGGACATTCAGCGTACAGGTCTGAATTTTTTAACTTGTCAATAATGTCGCTAGTTTTCATAAAAAATCTTTAATGAAAATTATATTTAAATATTATAATGCTTAATTCTATTTTCCATTAAATAAGAGATATTCCATAGTCACTTTCCTAATCGAGACGGCTGCTCCGGCTATATGGTACTCTTCCATATCGTTTGCCATAAGCTCATCTAGGAAGGCCTCTAACTCAGTCGATTGGACCTTGTTCTCCTAGTAGAGTAACTGGTATGTTTCCGCTCGAAGAGACGATGTTTTCCTGGGCTATGGCTGGTGTGATAAGTGACAGCAGTGTCACTAGAGTGAAAACCATCGCCATGGATTTCTTGATGATCGGCTGGTGGTTCATTTTCGTTCTTCTTTACTACCGTTGCTCGTGCGCGCGCCCATGTAGAAAAAGGAAATCCCGACAATAAATGATATTAGAGCAAATACAAATGGGATGAATGCGTCAAGATTCAGAAAACCCGGTAGTATAAAAAATGCAAATCCTACTATTAACATGAATACTCCTACCGAGAAGTCATATGTTCGTTTATCCACATCTTGATGGTCTCTATGCTGGTTATTAAACCTATACAAATAATGCGTGTACCTAGCGCGCGCATGCTGTAGCAGCGCTGAAGCGTTTTTATGGGTGTTGCTGACATATTTGTTGTTACTCTGGGTCCCGGTTTATCCTCCATGCGGGCGCGTGTTATCTGTTATATAATTATATAAAGATACAATATGAGTTGAACAATGAAAAAGGTGAGTATTTTCAATGAGGTCATCGGCCCAATCATGAGAGGCCCTTCTAGTTCCCACACTGCTGCTTCCTATCATCTAGGAAAACTAATTCGTGATCTGTTGCACCAAGCCCCGAAACAGGTGATAATCGGTTTCGCAAAAAACGGGTCCTATGCCGAGGTCTATCATCAGCAAGGCAGTGATCTAGGGTTTGCCACTGGGATAATTGGCAAGAAAATCACGTCAGACGGCTTCAATGACGCCCTCAAGAATGCGGAAGACCGTGACATAGATATCCAGTTTAGGGTCAAGGAGTTTAACCGGGAAGTCCATCCAAACGCTATCGCCGTTTCTGGTGTATCAAGATCTGGCACCGAGATCGAGGTTCTGGCAAAATCGATTGGCGGTGGCGCCGTCCAGATCGATGAACTAAATGAATGGCCTGTCAACATCACCGGAGACTCATATGAGCTAATAATTGAATCTGATGCTCAGGTTTCAGACACCATTAAAGATGAACTCGAGGGGTGCAAGGGAATCATTTCTTACACCGAACAAAGTAGAGGCGGAAAGACGCTGACGACTCAAAAAATGAGTCACCCCGTTGAAAAAAACACTGTGAACAGACTCGAGGAAATTGAGGGCGTGAGCAGGGTTTGGCGTATAAACCCGTTTTTCTACGCGCCCATAGGTGAAGCCCTTTTCTCGAACGCGAACGACATGGTGTCCCTGGCATTGGACAGGAATCTTTCGTTGGGCGGAATAGCTCTGGCGTATGAATCTACGCTCTTAGGTATCTCTGAAAAAGAGGCATTAGACGAAATGTATCGGAGATACCTGCTGATGAAATCTGGAGTCGAGAATGGACTGAAACTACGGGAGGGAATGCAGCTTTTAACACCTACAGCGGGGAAGATCATGAAGGCTGAGAGAGAAGGCAAACTGTACATCGGCGGCATGCACACGAGGGCCGCTGTCAGAGCACTTGCCGTCATGCACGTTAACAGCAGCATGGGTGTGGTCTGTGCGGCCCCTACGGGTGGGGCCGCCGGCACACTGCCAGGGGTTTTCACAACGCTAGTTGAGGAAAAAAGGCTCGGTGAAGAAGAGATAGCCCTCGCCATGTTTGCCGCCTCGGCCGTGGGTTTGATTCTAGCTATAAGGGGGACGTTTGCGGCTGAGGTCGCTGGGTGTCAGGTCGAGATAGGCGCCGCCGGAGCAATGGGCGCAGCCGCCGTCGTGGAGGCGGCTGGGGGTTCAGCGAAAGAAGCCTGTGATGCAGCGGCAATCGCCTTCCAGAACACGATGGGCTCCGTCTGTGATCTGGTTCAGGGCATCGTGGAGATCCCGTGTCATACCCGAAACGCCGTCGCGGCTTCATCCGCTTTCGTCTGCGCGGATCTGGTCATGGGTGGATACGTGAACCCTATCCCCCTTGATGAGACCATTGACGCGGTTATGTCGGTGGGCTTCATGCTTCCCAGAGAACTCAGGTGCACCGCTCTCGGAGGAATCGCCTCAGCGCCATCGGCCCTACGCATGAAAAACCTGAAACACGCACAGGAATAAAAAACATGGCCGGAGACAGTTGACGGGTTGATCATTCCCCTCCTCAGCGGCAGTCTTCATTGAATTGGGTTTATGATTCCTCAGACTATAAGGTCTTGACAAGGTCCTCAGCTCGACGATAGATAGTGGTAGGGGGCGATTTGAACCACCGATTTTGGGTTTATTAACTCCCACAAACATCAAGACGCAGGTTCAAACCTAGAACAACTGACCCCGTAACCAGTAGAGTAACGAAACAAGGCTTAAAACTACAGATTTTATTCGCGTAATACCAAGTAACCCGACACAAGAAACAAAATTTTCCGAGATTACAACCTACTTGCAACAAACAACGATGGTAGCGGGGGGTAGATTTGAACCACCGACCTAGCATTTCTAGTATGTATCAAGTTGTGCATTCGTCGTCAAAGGAAGCCGAAAGAAGGGAGCACGCTGGTATGACACTAACCGGAACATGAGAAGAAAGATTTTTTATAGAAAATTTATAAAACAAGATTAACACCCGAGTGTGATCGACACTGAAGAGGATCTAAACTCTTCACACTTGCAAGGTGAGTCTATGTCAAAGGTTCTCGTAATGAATGGAAGCCCCAGACCAAAGGGAAACACCGCCTATCTCATAGGAGAGCTCAGTAAAGTGCTCGTTGAAAAGGGGCACGACGTGGAGGTGCTGGACCTCAACGATCTGGATATCAAGCCGTGCCAAGGCTGTTTCTCGTGTTATCGCGGGTTTCCCCTTAGGTGTGTGCAGGACGACGCCATGAATTCACTGTACCCCATGGTTTTGGGGTCCGATGTGCTGGTTTTCGCTTCTCCCATCTACTGGTTTAACTATTCTGCTCAGTTGAAACTTTTCGTCGATCGTCTGGTGGCGTTGCACGTGGAAGGTGGTCACGCGTTAGATGGGAGAAAGTTCGCCTCCATCTTCGTATACGGTGATACGGACTCGGAGGCGTCCGGGGTCTTCACCGCCATGGAGTCCGTTGATCGGGTGGTTTCGTATTTTAAAGGCGTTTATCTGGGAATCGTTCATGGTACAGGTGGAGACGATCTCACCGTCTCTGACAATGAGATGCTTCTTGATGAACTAGGAAAGCTGGCAGACAAGATATAGGCGTCTCGAAAACCACCTCTCCAGCTTTTGGTAAGTGTAAAACAGAAGGTAGACCCAGATAGCTGGTAGATGGAGTAGATTTGAACCACCGATTTTGGGTTTATTATCTCCCACAAACATCAAGACACAGGTTCAAACCAAGAACAACTGACCCCGTAACCAGTAGAGTAACGAAACAAGGCATAAAACTACAGATTTTTTCGCCTAATACCAAGTAACCCGACACAAGAAACAAAATTTTCCGAGATTACAACCTACTTGCAACAAAACCAGCGATGGTAGCGGGGGGTAGGGGACATATATCGTTTAAATTTCCTTTTTTATTTTTTTTCAAAACCATTGTATGGATTGGGCATTGAAATTCTTTGTCTCTGGGTTGTCATTTATAATAGATCAATGTAAAAATGGTTTTCGCGTTTGTGTAACTTAGTAATTTTTAAAAATTATTGTTACGCCAATGCTTTGGGTTCATGTTTAATGCTAGAGACTAGAGAAAAAAAATATTATAATCTGTCAATAGAAGAGACTTTAAAAAGTTTAAATACAAATGAAAGCGGTATTTCACAAACTGAAGCAGAATCACGTCTTAGGAAATATGGTTTAAATGAGATTGTCGAGAAGGAACATATATCTCCATTCGAGATATTTATCAATCAGTTCAAGAGCATATTAATTCTTATTCTCCTATTAGCGGCAGGAGTATCAGGTTTTATTCTTAAAGAATACACAGATATGATCGTAATACTGGTTATTGTTGTTCTTAACTCAATTATTGGCTTCGTGCAAGAATACAGAGCAGAAAAAGCTGTAGAAGCATTAAAGAAAATAGTATCACCCAACTCAAGGGTACAAAGAGGAGGAGAAGTAAGAGAAATATCTTCTAGCAATCTAGTTTTAGGTGACATTCTGATTATCCAAGAAGGTGATAGAATTCCAGCGGATGGAAGGCTAATTGAGGTAAACAGTCTGAAAATAGATGAATCACCCCTAACTGGAGAATCTACGTCAATAACCAAGAAAATAGATGTGATTGAGGGAGAAGTACCTCTAGATCAGAGAAATAACATGGTCTACAAAGGAACCCACGCATCTTATGGACGTGGATTAGCAGTAATCACGGCTACAGGCATGTCAACTGAGTTTGGAATTATAGCCGAGTTAATCCAATCAATAGGTGAAGAGGATTCACCTCTCAAAAAGAAGACTGAGAAACTGGGAAAACAACTAGGATTAATGGCATTATTAGGCTGTTTAATAGTTTTTACCGTAAATTATCTTAATGAAATCAGTTTTGTGGAGTCTTTTTTAACGGCAGTCAGCCTAGCTGTCTCAGCCATCCCGGAGGGGCTCCCATCTGTATTAGTAATTACATTATCCCTCGGAGCACAAAAAATGGCCAGAAAAAACGCAATTATTAGGAGGTTGAACTCCGTTGAGACCTTAGGCACAACAACCGTAATATGTAGCGACAAGACAGGGACAATAACAAAAAACGAGATGACTGTCAGACAGATACAGACTCTTACTCATTGTTTTAATGTTACAGGGGAAGGGTTCACACCAGTAGGTAAATTCATATCGAATAGAGTAGAAATAAAGCCATTAAAAGAACCTCAACTGGATTTAATTCTGAAAGCTGGTTTATTGTGTAATGACTCATCAATTGTGAGCGATGAAGAAGTTGGACCATATATTATAGGAGATCCTACAGAAGGGGCGATGCTTATTGCTGCCATTAAGGCTGGTCTTGTTCCAGAAGATGTGGAAAGTATGCATCGTAGAATATGGGAAGCACCATTTGACTCAATTCGTAAAATGATGAGCACGGTAAATAAGACTGGGTCAGGCGCTCGAGTATTCGCAAAAGGAGCCCCCGAGGTAATTATTGCTAAATCGAGTGAATATTATCTTAATGGTTCGATTCTCGAGTTGAAAGAAGACCGAAAGGAAAAAATTCAATCACAGGTTAGCTCAATGGCTGATAATGCTTTAAGGGTTTTAGCTTTTGCATATAAAGACATTGACTTAGGAGAAGAATATCTTCAAGAAAGTGTTGAATCAAATCTGATTTTCATAGGCTTAATGGGGTTAATGGATCCTCCAAGGGAAGAAGTAACACATGCCATCCTGCAGTGTAAGAGAGCTGGGATACGCCCTGTAATGATTACAGGTGATCATAAGTCAACAGCTGTAGCTGTCGCAAGGGAGGTTGGAATTATCTCTGGAGATGACAGCGAAGTTATCACTGGTTCAGACCTTTTTTCTATTTCAGATGAAGAACTGCTAAATAGAGTCGAAAATGTTTCGGTTTACGCCAGAGTTAGCCCTGAACACAAGGTACGTATAGCCCAAGCTTTACGAGCTAAAGGAAACATTGTCGCCATGACGGGAGATGGAGTAAATGATGCACCCACTATAAAAGCAGCAGATATTGGCGTAGCGATGGGGATCAAAGGTACCGACGTTACAAAAGAAGCTGCTGACATGATTCTTGCTGATGATAACTTTGCGACAATATTAAACGCGGTGGAGCAGGGAAGAATAATCTACGATAATATAAGGAAATTCATGCGATTCATGATATCCAGCAACTTTGATGAGATGTTGGTTATAACTATCTTTGCTTTAGCTGGTCTACCAGTTCCATTTATACCCGTTATGATTCTATGGCTTAACCTCGTCACAGATGGAGGACCTGCGATTGCTCTAAGCATGGATGTGCCCAAGGATGATCTAATGTCCAAGCCTCCACGTGATCCTAAAGAGGGGGTTCTTCATGGAATGCGTCTATTCATATTGGCCTATGTTGTTCTCCAGTCAACCACAATGGCTGGTACGTTCTATTGGAAATACGTTGTGCAGGGTGCAACCCTAGAAGTTGCTAGAACCGTTACTTTTATGCAGATATGTATGTTTGAGATATTGGTTGTTTGGAATTGTCGTTCTGAGACACAGAGTGTATTTAGGACTGGGTTGGACAATCAGTACCTTTTAGCCTCTACCCTATTGGGAGGATTACTAACCATCTCACTTTGTTATGTACCAATATTCCAAAACATCTTCCATACTGTACCTATTTCTATTAGAGATTGGATCTGGGTCTTCAGCACCTCATTATTAGGATTACTAGTCTTACCTGAGATATTTTTCAGAAAAAAACATAATAAAAAATAACATTGCGCGCGTACAAAACAAGTTCAATTAATGGAAAAATTTACTATAAAAACCAGAAACCCAATTTTTACTATATGTGCGCATATGCGCAAACATTTTGATCTATATGCTAATAATAGTGCGCGCTAGGCTGTTTAGAAATTAATGTGAGCTAACTATATTCAAGATTGGAAAACCAGTGAAGATAAAAAAGGTGCTGAACTCCGTCAATAACAAGCACATCCGCAGACTCCTCAAAG
>CAYFYM010000070.1:0-25368 GCA_964347405.1 uncultured Candidatus Bathyarchaeia archaeon
GTCATAGGCGGCGATGTCGTCTACGAGAGGTCAACGTGACCCCTCGTAGATCTCTTCTATCTTTTTAACATACTCCGGCGCCAATCTGTGGGCTTTGGCTCCGGCTAGCATGAGCTCCACGTAGCTCCTTGAAGGCGTGAAGGGCCCCTTGGGCTCGGCCACCCTGTACAGGTCGGCCTCATGCCACCCCCCGTCCTCGCCGAGGACCAGGAAAGTCTGCCGCCTGTAGAGCCCCTGGGGGACGCTCTCCAGCACGTCCAGGTCTAGTAGCTCGTCCTCGGGGACTTCGTAGATTACTCCGTGGACGAGGCCGCCCGGCGTCTCGATGATGGTGCTGATGCCGCCCTGCCGCCTCTCGCTCCAGAACCGGAACTGGACCTCGTAGTTGGGGAGGTAGGCCCTCATTACGAACTCGGCTCCGGGGCAGTAGCCCCGGAGGAACTCCATGTTAAGGTTAGAGCCGTAGCCGAAATGCCGCATGGATACTATCTGTGTTTAAAGGATTTAGAGGTATCCGCACGAGATTGTATAGCAGACAGAATTTTATCCACGGCGACACAGTCTCCACAGGTGACTCGTTGTCTGAACCGAGGAAGGTAAGAGAGACTTTCGTGGCTCTCGTCCTCATAGGCTTCTTCGCGCGTCTGAGCTACGGGATGGCCAGGACGCCTCTGCTGGCGCTGTTCGCGAGGAGCCTAGGCGCTTCGTCGGCGGCCATCGGGCTCGCCGTGGGCATGTCCACCGTCACAGGCATATTCTTTAAGGCCCCAGCGGGGACACTGTCCGACATCTATGGCAGGAGGGCGGCGCTCCTCGCCGCCACCGTCATCTTCGGGTTGATGCCGTTCACATATGTTTTGGTCAACGACTACAGGCTGCTGGTGGCCATCAGGTTCTTCCACGGCTTCGCCACGGCCATCTACGGCCCGGTCGCTATGGCGGTCATCATGGACGTCGCGGGGGAGAGGAAGGGCGAGCTCGTAGGCACATACTCCTCGGCGGGGATGCTGGGCGGGCTGCTGGCGGCGCCGCTAGGCGGGGGCCTGCTTAGACTCCTCGGAGGCGACGACCCGGGCCTTGCTGTGTTCAAGCAGGTATACCTCATAGTCGGGGCACTGGGAAGTGTTTCCCTGTGCCTAGTCTTCCTCCTGTGGGGAAGGCTGCCCAGCAGGGCTTCCCCCGAGCCGCCCACCGTGATGGGTGTGATGCATAAGTTCCGTGAGGACGTCTGGGCCGTGGCGACGGACGCCCAGGTGCTCCTCACGAGCAGCATGGAGGGAGTTCAGAATCTGACGGTTGGGGCGCTGGAGGCTTTCCTGCCGGTCTACGTGACGGTGACCGCGGGCCTCACCAGCTTCCACGCGGGGGTTCTCTGGGGCGTACAGCTGGTCGTGCTGATGTTCACTAAGCCTTTCATGGGCAGGCTGTCGGACAGGAGGGGGAGGAAGCCCATGATAACGGCGGGTATGATCATCTTCCTCGTCGCCTTCATACTGTACCCCCTGACGAGGGACTTCGTCCTCCTGTGTGGCCTTACCATGGTGTTCGGCCTCGGGGAGTCGATGGTGACCTCGTCCACCGCCGCCATGGTGGCCGAGCAGACCAAGGCGCGGGGCTTCGGCACATCCATGGGGGTCTTCGGGAGCCTCTGGGATGTTGGACACGCCTCCGGCCCCATACTCACCGGCCTGCTTTTATCTAGACTGGACTATGTCCCCGCGTTCGGGGTCATCTCGTTAATCCTCCTCGCCGCTACGGCCCTCTTCCAGCTCTTCGTAAAAACAGCTCCGAATGCAGGCTAGCTTAACAGTTCGAGGCCCGCCGCGTAGGCCCCTAGCTTGGCCGCGAAGGCGTCGTCGGCGGTTCCTATGATCACGGCGTCGCCGTCCCTAGGCCCCAGCCCAATAATGGACTCGGCTACGGCTTCCTCCACGGCGTCGGGCAGAGCCGGGACCTCTAAGCCTCCGTCCACGTAAACCAGAGTGGTGGCGCCGGACGCGCCGGAGATCAGGGCGTGGTCCCTCTGCTCGACGCCCAGCCTCACCTTCTGGGCGCCGCCTGCGACGAGCACGGCGTGGTTGTACTCTCCCAAGGTCAGATGGCTCCTCGGGGCCGGCGTGCCCCTGATGCACTCTGCCAGCTCCGCCAGTAGGCCTTCGCCTTCGGCGGTCAGCTCCACGCCTCGACGGGTGGAAGACACCAGCCCCTCATCGGCCAGCCGTCTCAAGAGGTTCCTGATGGTGCCCTCGCCGAGGCGGAGGTCGGCGGAGAGCTGCTTCCTGCCGGGGCTCCTCTCCTTTATGACCAACAGGGCGATAAGCACGTGGGCGGGGGTGAACTCGGGCGCCCTGCCTGGCGCCGTCTTCCCGGAAAGAGCGTGCAGGGTCTCTACGGGTTTCACGGTCTCTGGTAGCCCCGGCCCCGGTTAAGCTTTATGAGAATCCGGTGTAGGTCCACGCAACCGTGTCTCCGTCGTGGAGCCTCCACTGGTCGGCGCCAACCATGCCTGACTGCCAGCCGTCGTCGATGTAGCTCCAGAGCCAGTACTTGTCCGGGTCGCCGCCGACGCCGTTCACCGTGTTCAGGAAGACCCCGAACTCGTACATCGTGTAGTCTATCTCGGCGACGCGCCGCGTGGCGTTCAACAGGGACTCGCCCGCCCCTATCCTCGTGCCGTTGAACCACGCCACGGTGCCGTTCCCGTAGTCTATCTTAACGTCCACGGTGGCGGTGAACTCCTCCAGCTCGCTTAGCGTTCTATCGTAGTCTGTCTCAAGGGCGTTCAAACGGTTGTTCAGGTAGAGGGCGGCGGCGCCTGACGCTATGGTGGTGCATAGAAGGAGGGCCGCTGCCCACTTGTAGGTGGATTCACTCAATGTTCATCGTTCTCCCGATGGCTCGAAGGAGGGGGGGTAGCCCCACTGCGAAGAAGACGGCGTTGCTCACCTCGTGCATGAGGGCGAAGGGCACGCCGCTGATCAAGGCGACGGACACGGGGATGCCTGCTACGTAAGCCGAGACCACGTTGGTGAACACGTCGTAGACGAAGGTGAGCAGGAACCCTGCGACGCCGAGGCGTAGGTCGGGGCTCAAGCCGGGCTCCACCCTCATACCCACCCTGAGTACGCCGCCTGCAACGCCGTATAGAATCTCGCCGAGGATCGTGGCGGCCAGCGTCAGCAGGTTGAAGCCGTAGGGGTTGACGGTGCCGTACACCAGCCAGATGAGCGCCCCCAGTGTGGCCCCGAAAACCGGGCCGAACATGTACCCACCCGTGAAGACGATGAGATCCATGAACTTGACGTTGACGACCCCTATGAGCAGGTAGTTAGTGGCGACGGCCGCCGCCGTCATTACGGCGAGCATAGACGCCTTCCTGGCAGGGGTCAGCCGGTTCTCCTTGAAGCCCACACATAATGGATGGACCATCCATCCAATAAGCTTTGCCGCTGGGCTTTTACACAACCGACACGAAAACAACCCCGTGATCGAGTACTTCGACGCCCCGGACATAAAGAAACGCGTACAGGAGATGATAGACATGCTGCGCTTCGACCACGTGGACCCGGGGAGGCTGCATTGCGTCAGAAGCAGGGGCAGCAAGGCCAAGAACACCATAGCCAGGATACACGGCCTAGGCAGGATATGGCAGGAGACCCTGGGCCTAGAGCCCACATACATAATGGAGGTAATCCACGAGCAGTTCGACTACTACCCAAGGGAGGCCCAGGACAGGACCCTGATACACGAGCTCATGCACGTCCCCCAGGGCTTCCGCGGAGGCTTCAGGCACCACGGCGACCACGTGACCACGGAGAACGTGGACACCTGGTACAGGCGGTACCTGCAGAGGCGCAGGGACCTGGGGCTGGACAAGGTATAAATCAGGAGGGAGTATGGTTCACCTGATGTACCCTAGCCTCACCGTCAGGGTCGTCGAGGAGCCCACCACCCTCAGGGAGTTCATAGCGAACCTAGGGAGGGACATACTATACGCGTACGACAGACGCGTCGTCGGCGTCCTCGTCAACGACAGGAGGCTCTGGGACTCCGCGAAGCTAGAGCCCGGAGACAGGGTCGTCGTGTTCCCCATCATAGTGGGCGGATGAGCAGGGGGTAGAGCTCCAGCTGGGTCAGCGTCAGCAACACGGTCAACAGGACCCCCCACGCGACCTGCCCCAGGGTGTGCATCCTCAGCTCGAGCCTCGCCCACCCGACTAACACCATGACCAGGGTCAAAGGCCAGAGCCTCACGCCGTACTGGTGGACGAGGAATGTGGCGGGCCCCGCTACGCCGGAGGCGTGGATGCTGATCTTGTACCTCAGGGTTATGATCATCATGAAGATGCTGTTTACGAGGTAGCAGGCCATGAGGTAGACCATGGCGGCCGGCGCCTCTAGGTAGGTGAGCGCCAGAGTGCCCAGCACGTAGCTGGATATCGCCCCCAGGAACGGCTTGGTCCTCTCGTCTCTCTCGTTGACCATCATCTCCGTCACTATGCCGCTCCTCCTCTGGATGAATATGATCAAGATTGGCAGGACGCCCGAGAAGAATATCGCCGTCACCAGAGCCGAGGGAGCCGGTGCGGCTGGGTCTGTGAGGTAGATGTAGGCGAACGTTGCCACGGCGAGCAGCGGCGCGTTCATCAGGAGGGTGACCGCCTTCGCCAGAGACTCCCTTTTACCCATAACGTGTGCCTCGCTGATCGTACAACATATTCACTCTCTAGCGATATATACCTCTTGTTCCTCCCCGCCCCTGCCGTAGGCCCGCACGGCCTCCCGGGTGAACGGGGGGCCGAGGATCATCATCACACGCCCGTAGAAGTTGTGAAGGTCCCCCACCGAAGGCGTGAGGTTACCCGAGGGGTGGCTGTGAGCCGTCCCCACTATGGTGAAGTCTATGGGAAGCATGTGGGCCGGGAACGAGGCGAAGCCCCTGCCTCCTCCGCCGAAAGGCGGGAAAAGGTACTCGGTGACCGTGATATCGTCGCCTCTCCTTTTTCCCCGGAGGAGCAGTATAATCTCCCTCGGGTGGACGCCACGGGCCACATCCATCATGTCCAGGAGGAGCCCCTCCGGCACCACGAGCCTCATAACCACACCTATGCGGCGGTTAAATAAAGCCGTGGCTATTACGTGTGTCTGATGATCACAACCGTCCTCATGGACTACGACAGCACCCTCCACGACATGGACGGCGTCATGGAGCGCAGCCTCGACGGCGTCCTGGGGTACAGCGGGGAGGAGCTCTACCAAGTATGGGTCTTCGACATCCACCGCGCCCTGATACATCGTAGATACATAAAACGCCACGACGACCTGATGTTCCACTGCTCACTTCTCTTCGACCACCTTGAGCTGCCCTTCGACGATGAGGCGGCCGACCTCATATGCGCCAAGTTCGAGGAAGCCCGGGAATCGGCGAAGAAGAACCCCATCTACTACCCCGACGCCGTCCCCGCCCTCGAGGCCCTCAAAGAGATGGGCCTCACCCTCTGCCTGAGCACGGGCTACGCGGCGGGGCTGAAGGCCAAGACCATTGAGCTCAGGACGGGTAAAAAGTTCTTCAAGCACACGTTCAGCGAACAGACGCTAGGGGTGCTGAAGACCGAGCCGGAGTACTACAGGAAGGCGCTTAGACTGGCGAAAGCCAGGCCCGTGGAGACCGTGAGCGTCGGCGACACGCCGCTCAGCGACATAAGGCCGGCCAAGCTGGCGGGCATCAACACCATCTGGGTCAACAGGAACCAGGAGCCCTGGCCGACGGAGAGGGACCAGATCGCCGACTACGAGACCCGAGGCCTCAGGAAGGCGGTGGAGATAATCAGGAAGCTATAACAGGCCGGGCTCAAACCGTTCCAAGGTGCCCCCGGAGACGCCTACAACCTGGACGACACCCGCTCGTGGCCATGCGACCCGATCAACTTGCTGAGTCGGCGGCGGTTTTCATCGGTTTTCTCTTGTTTAACTTATTTATTCACGTTCATCGATTGATACTTTCTTGTTAATATGTTATTGACTCGTATCAATTGATGTTTTTCTTTTCATCGTTTATTGATGTACATCAATTTATACCTTTTTGTTAAACACATTACATAAATATCTCAGTTTTTATCTTTTTCATTGTCCTTTTTCCCTGTGTTCACCTCAGTCATACAGTTGCATACCTTTGTCATACAAATTGTAGCAAACAGTTTATGAGGTACAGTAATATAGATCAATGATACATAACACTGCTAGTGAACAGCACATGGCACTGAACAAGGGCCACGGGCCGAAGGAGGCGGCAATTCCTTGAACGTGGAGCTTGTGAAGACCCTGAACGTGGCGCTGACGTGGCTAATGATGATGGGGCCGGTGCTTAAGTGGTGGGCCAAGACGGTGCTCGCCAACAGGTAGCGTGATACCTTTTTCGCCTTCCGGGGGCGGGGTCTACCCCGCCCTCGGTTTACAGACTACCTCAAGTACCCGTGTGTCGAAGAAGCGGTGGGTGTTGCTGGGCAGCAGCACCACGGCGGTGTCTGCGCCTCCGCCTGAACCACCGATCGCTATGCACTCCTCGCCGGACTCTACGAGCCCAGCGTCGCAGGCCATGCACGATATCTCCAGGGCCACCTTGACGCCCTGGCTGAAAAGCCGCAGCGTGTGGGCGATTATCTCGTCCACCTGTATGGGGCCGAACCTCTGCTTCACCGCCCTGCCGAGGCCGCCGAACGCGTGGAGGTGGTAGAAGACCCTGCCCCCGTTGGCCTCTATCTTCTCACGGTTCTCCTCCACCATCCTGTGCTTGTTGGGCTCCCTGAAGCCCATCATCCCAGCCGAGACCACAAGGTTGTAGCCCTTGAAGACCTCGGAGGCCAGCGCCCCGGTGTAGCCCGTGTAGCTGGCGACGACGATGTTCCTGATCCCGAGCTCCTCCGCCCTGCTCTTGGCGAGGGAGAGCGTCTTCTCCGTGTTCTCCTTCCCACGGTTCTCGAAGTAAACCGTCTTCTGTTCCTTGAACGTCATATGGTTTCAAACAATAAGATGCGTGGACGGTAAAATAGTTAATTCTCAGCTTCTCGGGATGACGACGTACTTCAACAGCTCTTTAGGCGACAGCCCCTGAGCCTTCCCCCACGCCAGGCCCACCAGGTTGTCCTTCTCTATCTCGCTGTATACGAGGTAGGCCATGATGACGTTGAACCCGTACTCGTCCGCCGACCTGGCCGCCGTGACGTGGTCGTACTTCGCGAGCCTGAGGTAGGTCCTGATGAGGGCCACGTCCCCCGTGTAGATGGGGCCCAGTATCTCGGCGTACGGGGACCCCAGCCCCTGGATCACGGGCCTCAGGTTCTCGGCCTCTATAATGTCTTTGAGCGGGGAGACCGTGACACCGTATGTTGCCGGGAAAAGCTCCTCGAGGTCCAGCGCCTCGTGTCTATGGCCTCTCTGTTTCACGGCGATGAGCACGTTCTCTACGTCGGTCTCGAGCTCCACGAGCTTACGGACGATGCGGCGATCCCTCGTTGGCAGCTGTTTCACAGCCTCCAGTATGGCTGAGGCGTTGACGTAGTTGAGCATGAGCTCAAGAGGCCAGAGGGCGTCGAACCGCTCGTAGAGGGGCATCTGATCAGCGACCCTGGCGTAGGGGGTCCCGCGGAGCATCTCCACCATGTCTTCGAGGCTGCCAGCCTTGACCAATTCCTCGTAGCTCGCCACCCTGTAGGGGGTGATGGGGATGAGGCTGAGCCTTATCTCCTCCTCGGAGGCGTCGCTGAACTTGCCCCGCAGTATCCGTTTGAGGTTCACCACCTCGAAGCGCATCTGGTAGTAGCCCATGAGGAACTCGCCGATCTTCCGTGGGGTGAGCTCCACTATCTTCTCGATGCGCTCGATGAACTTCCTGTAGAAGACGCGCTCCAGGGCGATGTCCGGCCTGGACTCGTCGTCCATCGTGACGCTGCCGTAGGGCGTGTCCTCCAGCGTCGCGAGGAAGTCGTCCACGTCCCGGGCGTCGGCCAGCGTCTGCATCTGCTCTTGTGTGAGGAGGTCCGCGATCCTGGCGTGGGTGCGCAGGACGACATAGTTCATCCCCAGCTTCAGCTTCTTCGCGATGCCTTGGCACCTCCTATGAGCTTCATCCTCACAAGCTCCTCGAGGCTCTCCTCGTCGAGCTTGTCCTCTATGAACTTGATTGTCTGGTTGTACTCGGGTATGATGATGTTCTCCAGGGCGTTGACCTTCCTGTTGGTCTTCCCCAGCTCGTCGGCGATGCGCTCCACCCTCGTCTCGAACTCGGCGAGCCTGATGATGTCGTCGAGTATCTCGTAGACCTTGTCGCTCGCCACGCTGAGGGTGATGTCCAGCTCCGCCGTCACCTCGGGCTTCTCCCCTATCTTAACGAAGGGGTACCTGACCCCCATCACGGCCCTGGGCAGGACCTCCAGCTCCAGGACGCTCTTTATGCTCTTCGCCTGGCTCTGGACCTCCTGGGGCCCTAGGCTGAGGTACGCCGCGGTGACGGCGGCGTAAGCCTCCTGCAGGTTGTCCATAAGCAGCCTGCGTCTCCCCTTGAGCACGTCGAGGGAGGTGGTGAGCTCCTTGGCTAGCTGGTCCCTCTTAAGCTTGAGGAACTCGGTGCCCCGCTCGATGAAGCCTATCCTCCTCTTCATGTCCATGAGGAAGCCCTTCGTGGGCTTTACGCCGGCGGTGGATGACACTCGTTACACTTCCCGTTTGTGGGCAGGGTGGTACTTGTTTATGTAGGCCTCTCTCACCCTGATGAGGTCTTCCTCGGGCAGCATGCTCAGCAGGTCCCAAGCGAGGTCGAGGGTCTGCTCGATGCTCCTGTTCTCGTACCTGCCCTGGTTGACGAACTCCTGCTCGAAACGGTCGGCGAACTCAAGCCACGTCCTCTCGCGCTCGGATAGGCCGACGGTGCCGACGATCTGGACGAGGCCGCGGGCGCGGGTCCCCTCCGCGTAGGCCATGTAGAGCTGGTTGCTCACGTCGCTGTGGTCCTCCCTTGTGGTCTCCTCGCCGATGCCGTCCTTCATTAGCCTGCTGAGGCTCGGCAGCACGTTCATCGGCGGGTAGAGGCCCCTGAGGGCGAGGCCGCGCTGGAGTATGAGCTGGCCCTCCGTGATGTAGCCGGTGAGGTCGGGGATGGGGTGGGTGATGTCGCCGGCGGGCATGGAGAGGATGGGCATCAGCGTGACGCTTCCCTCCTTGCCCTTGATCTTGCCCGCCCGCTCGTATATCGTGGCCAGGTCGCTGTAGAGGTAGCCCGGGTACCCCTTACGGGTGGGTATCTCCTCCCGGGCGATGCTGATGGCTCGGAGCGCCTCGGCGTAGTTGGTCATGTCGGTGAGAATGACGAGGACGTGCATCCCCAGGTCGAAGGCCAGGTACTCGGCGATGGTCTGGGCGATCCTGGGCGTGACGATGCGCTCTATGGCGGGGTCGTCAGCCAGGTTCAGTATCATGACGCTCTTGTTGAGGGCCCCCGTCTTCTCGAACTCCTCCCTGAAGTAGGCGGCCTCCTCGTTCTTGATGCCCATGGCGCCGAAGACTATGGCGAAGTCCGTCTCCATGCCCGGGATGGTCGCCTGCCTGGCTATCTGGGCGGCCAGCTCGTTGTGGGGGAGCCCCGACTCGCTGAAGATGGGCAGCTTCTGGCCGCGGACGAGGCTGTTCATGCCGTCGATGCTGCTGAGCCCCGTCTGGATGAACTCGCTGGGCACGTCCCTCGCCGCCGGGTTGATGACGCCGCCGTTTACGTCCCTTTTATCCGTCGATAGGGGCCTGGGTATCCCGTCGAGGGGCTCGAAGCTCCCGCTGAACACCCTCCCAATGAGGTCCGGCGACACCGGAATCCTCAGTACGTCCCCGGTGAACCTGACCGTGGTGTTCAGGTCTAGGCCCGACGTCTCCCCGAAGCACTGGATCATGGCCCAGTCTCTACTGACGTCTAGGACGCTACCCTGCACCGTCTCGCCGCTGGGTCTCTGGATCTGAACGACCTCGTCGAAGCTGACGTCCCTGACGTTCTGTATCATGAGGATGGGTCCCTTGATCTCTGTGGTGGTCTTGTACTCCAGACCGGCTATCTCCACCATTATGACGCCACCTCGTACTGGATCGCCAGCTCATCCGCATCGTTCTTCATCTGCACCCTAGCCTCCTTTATGGGCTCCAAGCCCTGCCTCTCCTTGAGCCTCATCATCTCCCTCAGCACGTCCAGGTCCCTTATCTGCTCTATGGGTATACCCTTCCTCACGAGGGGAGCCACGACATCGTAGAAGTCCACATAGATCTCAAGCAATGCGGCCTGTTTATCGGGGGAGCAGTACCTGTCCACGTCGTGGAACGCGCTCTGGACCAGGAACCCCTCCCTGAGTATCTCAGCCATGAGGAGCACCAACCTCTGCTCGTCTGGGAGAGCCTTCTCCCCGATGATTCGGGCCGTCTCCTCGATCTCGCTGGCCTCCTCAAGAAGCCTCAGCGCCCTCGCCCGCGCGTCCTCCCAGCCCGGTGATTGCTCAGTCCACCAGTCGGCCGCCACGGTGAGGTACCGTGTGAAGCTTCTCAGCCAGTTGATGGCGGGGAAGTGTCTGCGGTACGCCAGTTCTGAGTCGAGGGCCCAGAAGGTCCCTATGAACCTGAGTGTGTTGGTGGTCACGGGCTCCGAGTAGTCCCCGCCGGGGGGAGACACGGCGCCCATGATTGTGAGGCTTCCGTACCTCTTCTCGCTGCCAAGCGTGATCACCCTGCCGGACCTCTCGTATATCCCCGCGATGCGGTCCGCGAGGTAGGCTGGGAACCCTGCCTCCGCTGGTATCTCTTCGAGGCGGCCCGAGATGTCTCTGAGGGCCTCCGCCCACCTTGACGTGGAGTCGGCCATGATGGCTACGTCGTAGCCCTGGTCTCTGAAGTACTCGGCGATGGTGACCCCCATGTAGATGCTTGCCTCTCTGGCCGACACAGGCATGTTAGAAACATTAGCGATGATCACCGTCCTCTCGATGAGGCGTCTCCCCGTCCGGGGGTCCTCTATCTCCGGGAAGCTCGATACTACGTCAGCCATCTCGTTGCCGCGTTCACCGCAGCCGATATATACGATGATGTCAGCGTCGCTCCACTTGGCTATCTGCTGCAGAGTTACCGTTTTCCCGGTCCCGAATCCGCCGGGTATGGCCGCCGCGCCTCCCTTGGCGCATGGGAAGAAGGTGTCAATGACGCGTTGCCCAGTTATGAGGGGCTGGCTAAGCGCCAGCCTCTCCTTGATGGGTCTACCTTGCCTGACGGGCCACGTCTGCATCATCTTCAGGGGAACAGTCTCCCCTTCAGCGGTCTCCAACTCCGCGACGGAGTCCGTTACCGTGAACTCCCCGGACTTAACAGACTTTATCTTTCCACTCAACCCAGGGGGGACAATTATCCTGTGGATGAAGCTCGGCGTCTCCTGCACCGTCCCTATGATGTCCCCGGCGACTACTTCGTCGCCTTTCTTCACCGTGGCGTTGAAATCCCATTTCTTCTCCCTGTTGAGGGAGGCTATGTTGGTTCCTCTGGTCACGAAGGGTCCTGTCAGGTCCCACAGCTCTGTCTCGGACCTCTCGACGCCGTCCACGATCTGGCTCATTATGCCGGGGCCCAGCTCGGCTATGAGCGGAGTCCCGATGTCCACGACTGGCTCACCGGGCTTCAGGCCAGCGGTCGCCTCGTAGACCTGTATATAGGCGGTTTCTTCGCTCAGCCTAACGATCTCGCCCATGAGCTTGAGGTTGCCGACCTCTATGAGGTCGCCCATTTTGGGCTCCTCCTTGAACTTGGCTACTACAAGCGAGCCGTTTATCCTCTCGATCGTTCCTTCCATCATCGCCATCTTAGATCACCCCCAGTTTCTCAGCCACCTCTGAGGCCTTGGACTGCCTCACCTTGGTGAGCCTGCCCTCGAAGGTGTTGTAGTACATCTTTGTAGCCTTCGGGTTCTTCACGATGACACCGCCCATGGTTTCAATGGGTTTGCTGTCGAGTTTGAAGGAAACACCATGCTCCTTGGATAGCTCCGACAACGTATTCTTGAGGAAGCCATGATCCGCTTTGTTGGACGATACGATCAGCTCGTTCTCCCCGATGGCCTCCGCCGCCTCAGAGACGAGCTTCTTGACGACCTCCTGGTAGTCTTCCTCGCCTTTCTTAGCCAAGGCGTCAAGCCTCTCTTGGGTCGACTCGAAGACGTTGTCGAGTAACATCATCTTCGCCTCCATGACCTTCTTGCGACCATCCAGGTTCGCCCTGCCTACTATCCTGTCGTGGACCGCCCTGAGCTCTGAGCCAACGATGGTCCTCAGGTGTCTCTCGGTGTCGTTTCTGATGCGCGCCTCTTCCTGTCTGGCGTTCTCGAGGATTCTCTCCGCCCGGGCCTCCGCCTTCGAGAGTATGGCGTTCCTCTCTTCCACGGCTTTCTCTATAAGGTGTGCTTCAAGCTCTATGCTGCTCATTCAGGGAGGACCTCCTTTAACAAAAACTCGACGGCGGTTTCCATTTTCTCTGCTGGGATCTTTTTCAGTTCTTCAACCTGTTCATCGTAGTCCTTCGAGACTTTTGCCGCCTCTTTCTCCGCCTTCTTCTCTTCCTCGGCAAGCATCTCCTCGAGCCCGGTGCCTCTCTGGGCTCTCATCCGTCTCCTGTTTGACTCGGTCCTTGCGGCCTCTATCATCTCGTCGGCTTGATTCTGGGCTTCAGAGACCATCCGCTCTGCCTCGGCTTTGGCCTCGACGAGGAGTTTCTGAAGCCTCGAGCCCATCGATAGTACTCGTTCCATCTCCATACTCTACAACTCCAACCTTGTCCCTATCGCCAGCGAGACCACTGCCTGGAGTTCCTCCATTCTCATACCCGTCTCCATGGTAAAATCTGGGACAAGGGCAAAGACAGGCGTGATGTCTCCCTTCCTCATGATCTCTTCCCTTATGTTCCTCGTCTCCGGTGCGAAACGCTCGGGGAGTATGATGAGCTTATAGTCCTCATCGTTCACGAGTCGAGCCAGCGTCGCCGCCACGGCTCCTCCGTCTATCTCGTGGTAACTGGCGGCTCCGATGAGCGCGAAAGTCGTCGCGAACGAGGGGGGGCCAATGACAGCTATGCTCATTTCCTATTTGAGCACGTTAATGAACCTAAAAAGACTTGTGCACACCCGGAAAACCCGTTGACCAGAGCTCGCGAACAAATTAGTAGATGTAAAACAAACACGGGAAGGGTCTTCACTGCGCTAGTGATGGAAGATGTGGGCTATGAAGACCTCGAGGGGGTTCGTTATGAGGGCGGGCCATATCCCGAATATGACTGACAGCGCGCTCATGGCTATGAGCGCCACAGCCATCATGATGGGCACGCTAGCCACGGAGTCCAGCTTCTCGGGGAGCTTGCCGTAGTAGACGCGCCAGACGGTCCTGAACTCGTAGGCCAGGGTCACCAGCGTCGCCAGGCTCCCGGCCAGTATGGCTACCACGAGCTCCATCCAGGACGACTCGAAGCCCCTGACGAAGGCGCCGCTCAGCAGCAGGAACTTCGACTTGAAGCCCACCGCTGGCGGCACCCCTCCGATCGTCAGGAACCCGGCCATGGTGGCGAGGATCAATATGGGCATCTTCTCCGCGAGGCCGCCCATCTGGGTCATGTCCCGCGTCCCCGTGCGGTATAAGAGGGCGCCCGAGACGAGGAACAGGAGGGCGATGGCTAGGCCGTGGCTTATCGAGTAAGATATGGCGCCCAGGACCCCGTAGTCGATGAAAGTGAAGACGCCCAGTACGCAGTAGTTCATCTGGCTCATGCTCAGATACGCCACCAAGCGCTTCGTGTCCGTCTGCACTATCGCCATGACGCCGGCGTAGATGATGGTGCCCAACGCCCAGAGCTCGATCCAGCCGCTGACCCCGTGAAGAACGTCGGTGAAGTAGGGCATGAGCCTGGCCAGCGAGTATGTGCTCAGCAGCACCGACGTCGCCCCCAGTACGGCGCTCACCGGTGCGGGCGACTCGGAGTAGGTGTCGGGCATCCAGCCGTGGAGGCCCAGCGCCCCTATCTTGACCAAGAGGCCCAGGGTGATGGCGATGCCTATCCAGAACGCGCCCGGGTAGGACGAGATGTTGGAGAGGTCGGCTATCTCGAAGCTCCCCGTGGCCCAGTACGCGCCGAGGACGCCGACCAGCAGAGCCCCGCCCCCGATGTGCGTGTAGATGAAGTACAGCAGCGAGTTACGTCTCCTGTCGCCGTAGCCGAACAGCAGGACCAGTATCCACGAGAACACCAGCGCCATCTCGAAGAACAGGTAGAACTCTATCAGGTTGGTGGCCAGCATGGAGCCCGCGACGCTCACGCCGTAGAGCAGGAAGAACGTGTAGAACCTGGCGTACTGCTCGTTGTTCTCCTCGAGGTCGTCCAGGCTGAGCCTCCTCTCCATGTACCGGAGCGAGAAGAGCGCCGTGCACGCGAACACGAATATGTACGTGAATATCACGGGTACGCTGAGCCCGTCGGCCATGAGCCCGAACGTCAGCTCCACGGGGGCCAACACCCAGCTGTACTCCTCGAGTATAACAGAGTGCTCGACCGTCGGCATCAGCCCGGCGAAGACGAGGGACATGCATAGCAGCGCGGCGAACGTCACCCAGCTCACGCGTTTCCCGATGTTCCTGCCAAGCAGGTAGACTATGGGGGCACAAAGGAAGGACGCCGAGAGGACCAGTAAGAGTAGGTTGTTGTTCATTTCATTCACCTCAAACGGGCAGCAGCCCCGGTACCACCTCGAACAATGGGTTTAGTATCAGCCCCGGGTAGAGGCCGAGGATTATCGACAGGATGCATAGCGCCACCATGGGGACAGTCATCAGCCACGGCGCCTCCTTGACCTCCTCTAGATGCTCGGGCAGCGGCCCGTAGAATACTCTGCGCATGGCCCACATCGTGTACCCCACAGTCAGCGCCGTGGACAGTATGGCGACGACCGCGATTACGAGCTCCACAGAGTTCCCCTCTATGCCCGGCCCGAACGCGCCCATGAATACCATGAGCTTGGACGCGAACCCGACCGTCGGCGGTATGCCCGCGATGTTCATGGCCCCGAGGATGAAAGCCGTCGCGGTGACAGGCATCTTGGCGGCGAGGCCGCCCAGCTGCCGGATGTCCCTGAGGCCCGTCTGGTGCATGATTGCGCCGGCGCTGAGGAACAGGACGGCCTTCCCTAGGCCGTGGCTGACGTAGTGCATCATGGAGCCGCTGACGCCGATCACTGTGCCGCTGGCCACTCCGATGAACAGGTAGCCCATCTGGCTCATGCTTGAGTACGCCAAGAGCCTCTTGATGTCGGTCTGAGGGAGGACCATCATGCCTCCGTAGATCATGGTGGCTAACCCCCAGAGCATGGTGAGCACCATGCTGGAGTCCATTACCCCCGCGATGGGGAGCAGCATCCTCACGACGGCGTAGGCGGCCAACCCGATCATCGCCGGGCTCAGCAACGCGCTAATGGGGGTAGGCGCCTCCGCGTGGGCGAAGGGAAGCCATATGTGGAACCCGAACATGGCCATCTTGACGGTGAGGCCCAGGAGCATCGACGCCACGATGAAGCCGGCCCACGGGGAGCCGCTTACGAGCGCGAGGTCCGCTATCTCGAAGGACCCCGTGTCCGCGTAGGCGGAGAGGGCGCCCGTGACGAACATCACGGCGCCCACGATCGACCACAGGAGGTACATGAAACCGATCCGTTCACGCTCGCCTGAGCCGTACGCGTTGATGAGGGCCCACGACGGGATTATCATGAGCTCGAAGAACAGGTAGAACTCGAAGAGGTTAGTCGACAACGCCACGCCCATCATGCTTGTGGCGTAGGCCAGGTAGAGGGCGTAGTAAGTCGCGT
This sequence comes from uncultured Candidatus Bathyarchaeia archaeon, assembly GCA_964347405.1. GTDB lineage: Archaea > Thermoproteota > Bathyarchaeia > TCS64 > TCS64 > RBG-16-57-9. Next base: position 15,908 of record CAYFYM010000070.1, read on the forward strand.
GGGCGTTGTTGTTCTCGCGGTGGTACTGCTCGTGTATGGAGTGATCCATGTAGGGCTGACTGTATATCACGATGATGGCCGAGAGCACGGCTATGGTCAACGCCACGGGGAGGCTCAGGCTGTCCGCGTATAGCCCGAACCTGATCCCGGGCAGCCAGTAGAAGTACTCCCCCGCCGGGTTATCCGCGACCCCGCCCAAGAGGCTCGCGAAATACAGCGAGCTATAGAGCAGGGGGATAAACGCCACCCACCCGACTCGTTTTCCCATGCTTCTACCTAGGAAATACACGACGGGCATGAAGAGTATTGGAGCCAGTATCGCCAACCAGAGTGAACCGAACAATCATATACCTCCTTTAATCAACAACCCCAAGATTAGAGCCAGCAGCATCGCAGCCAGGTACATCAGGTTGACGCTGAGGATTCCAGTCTGCACCTTCTTGACACGTTCATAGGCATCGATGACGGTCCAGGGCACCCCGTGATTCAGGACCCCGAAGACTCCTTCCACCTCGAGGAGGTCATACATCTTTCCGCTGACCGACTCCGATGTCTTCGCCACGACGTCGCTTAACGGGATCATCACCCCTGCCTCGAACACGCTGTAGACCCCCTTTGAAAGGGTGATCAGCCCGTCGACGAAGATCTGGTAGTACAGGGGGTTCATGTACCAACGGTTCCAAAGGAAGCTGTGGATGTTCTTCCTAGCGTCGCTGGCTTGGACCCACGCCCACGAGTCCCATTTCCTCGTCCAGTAGAAGTTGTAGCCAAGGTATCCTCCGGCCGCCAGAGCCACGGCGCTCAGGGCCGCACCCGCAAGCTTGGTTGAACCCGAGATGTGGGGCACATGCAGGTGCTCGGCCACTTCGTGGGGCAGTATGTTCTCCAGGGCGTGGTGCATCTGTTCCTCGATGAATATCTCGGGGCTGAGGCTTGGGCTGACCAGCCCGGCGAGCCCGAGTAGCCCGATGACGCAGAACAAAACGACGAGTATGGAGATGGGGGCCCACATTATCGCCGGCGCCTCGTGCACGTGGTGGCCGTGGCTCTCAAGCTCGTGGATGAACTCGCTCTCCTCGTGCAGGAACGTCCTGCTTATGTACCTGATGCTGTACGCGAAGGTCATGGCCGCGCTTACGACGCCCACCGCCAGCAGCAGCATCGCCAGCGGGGTGTCCGCCACGAGCGCCGACAGGAAGACGGCGTCCTTGCTCCAGAACCCGCTGAAAGGCGGTATGCCAGAGAGGCTCAGGGTGGCCAGCCCCATGAGCAGGTAGGTCTTGGGCATGTGCTTCTTCAGGCCGCCCATGTTGAACGTGTAGATGCTCTCGATGGCGTGGATCACCGAGCCCGCGCACAGGAACAGCGCCCCCTTGAAGAGGGCGTGGCTCGCCAGGTGGAACACGCCGGCGGTGAGGCCCGCTATGTACGCCTCCTCGCTGAACCCGCTTAGCCCGAGGCCCAGCATCATGTAGCCTATCTGGCTCACCGTGGAGTAAGCCAGTATCTTCTTCAGCTCAACCGAGACCAGCGCCTGGCTCGCGGCGAGGAAGCACGTGAACGCCCCCACCAGCGCGATGGCTGTGAAGTATATCTTGGCCGCCGGCAGGTGCAACACGTATGTCCCGATGTAGAACACGGGGCTCATCCTGGCGACGAGGTAGACCCCCGCCTTGACCATGGTGGCGGCGTGGATGAGCGCCGACACCGAGGTGGGACCCGCCATGGCCTCGGGCAACCACTCGTGGAGCGGGAACTGCGCCGACTTACCTATCGGCCCGCCCAAGAAGAATATAGCCGTCAACGGAATGAGGCCCTTCACGGCCCCCATGTGCGCGAGCCACTCGGGCGCCGTGTTTATCAGCTCATGGTAGTTGAGGGTCCCGGCGAAGTAGTAGATAATGAATATGGACGCGATGATGAAGACGTCGCCTATGCCGGTCACCACGAAGGCCTTCATGCCGCAGTGGCTAGGCGGGAACATCTTGGTAGGCGGCGGCCCTCCGAGCCAACGCTCCTTGGCGTCACGGTAGTAGTAGCCGATGAGCCCGTAGCTGCAGAGCCCCACCCCCTCCCAGCCTATGAGGGTCTGGAGGAGGTTGTCGGAGAGCACCAGCAACAGCATGTTACCCACGAAGAACAGGAAGAAGAACCAGAACCGGTCCAAGTTGGGGTCCCCGTGCATGTACCCGACGGAGTACACCACTATGAGGAAGCTGATGAAAGCCACCACGTTGCAGATGATTATGCTCAGCGGGTCAACCAGCACCCCTATCTCGAGCGGAGCCCCGCCGGGGAACGTGAACCACGTCAACAACTTGATGTCCCCAGGAGTGTAACCCGATAACAAGGCCGGTATCATGGACGCCGCCGCGACGGAAGCCAGGGCGGCGAAGAACACTGCACCGTAGTCTCTAAGCTTGTGGTCGATCCTCCCAAGAACCGGCATCAAGACAGCCCCGACGACGGGGATCAGCCATGAAAGCCATGGCCAAGGGTACTCCATGAAGGTCTCCAATGGTGTCATGACAAAACAGCTCCTACGTACTCGAGATTCTCGATCAGGGCCTCCGAGGCGTCAGACGCGATGAGAACAACCGGAACAACCGTATGCGTCACTTACGTATCTCCTAATCTGAATCGCTAACGTATGTCATGGATCACTATAAAAATATCGCTGCTCATCGGCACATTACCCATTGTGTTCGAAACCTGTACAGTTTGTTTTCAGTAAAAAAGACGACATGTCGAATCATTTCCCTGTATTACAGGTTATACTGTCGCAGCTGTGGACGTGTCGAGGGGAAGAGCGGGGTCGACGGGGTGACGGCGCCGTGGAGCCGGTTTCTATTCGGATAATAGTCTGTGCAGGGTCCCGGCGATCCTCTCCGCTGCTTCTACGAGCTCGGGGGTCATGTCCTCGCTGAAAGCCACCAACTTCGGCTGGATCCCGAGGAGTAGCACCTTTATCCCCAGGCTTTTCTCGATGTAGCTTATGAAGATGGTTAGTGGTAGGCTGTGGGTGGAGACGGCCTGTAAGCCTATTTGCGTTGGGTCGATGAGCTTGGATTCACCGGGCCGGCCCCCGAAGTTGGCGGCGTCGAGCAGTAGCACGTGGGTGGGGTTGTAGCTCTCTACTTTGCCGATGAAGGACTCTGGCACTGTTTCCGTGTTGAGGAGCATGACGCCGGGGAGGGCGGCGTTTTGGAGTCGATGGATGATGGTCACGCCGACGGCGTCGTCGCCCCTCATGGGGTTGCCGATGCCCATGAGGACGACCTTCCTCTCGCCTTCACCTAGGTACTCTCTGAGCTCCTGCTCTAGGGCCATGATACCTGTGTTTGGGATTACGGGGCTAAAAACCATCTGGAAGGTTAGGGCTGTGTTCAGGGGACCGTGCCTAGAGTTGGGTGGCCACCTCGTCCCTGAACCTGGCGAGCATCTCCACGTTCTCCTGGATGGTGCTGGACGGCTTTACGTTGATGACGCTCATCCTCATGCCCTGGTCCATGGCGCGGCGCCACTTCTCGACGAGGGCCTCCGGGGTGCCTATGAAGTCGTGGGCTCTGGCTTCGGCTGGGTCGGTGCCCCGCTGGCTCCATCTCTTGAGGGTGGCCTCGTACTCTTCCTCGTCTTTCATGAGGTAGACGCTGGGCGCGAAGCCGCTTATTAAGGCGTCTTCCACCTTCTTGCCGTGCCTCTCCAGCGCCTCGTGGTAGTGGCCCAGTATCCTGTCGATGTTCTTGAGGTTGCCCGAGGCGTTTATGCCGTCGGCGTACTTCGCGGCTATGTTGATGAGCCTGGGCTGGCGGGCGCCCACGGAGACCCTGAACGGGTTCTGCACCGGCTGGGGTATGTTGACGGCGTCGCGTAGAGTCCAGTACCTTCCCTGGTAGCTGAAAGCCTCGTTGTGTAGCATCCCCTTGAGTATCTCCACTGCCTCCTTTAGGCGGATGACCCTCTCCCCTGCGCGTGGCATGCCGCGGCCCTTCTCCATGAGGTCGTAGCCCATGTACTCGGGCTCGTTCCAGCCCGCGCCCAGAATGAGCTCGTAGCGGCCGCCGGTCATGACGTCCAGCGCCGTGGCCGACTTGGCTAGGTACGCGGGGTTTCTCAGGCTGTTGAACAGGGTGATGTGGCCCAATCGTATCCTGCTGGTCTGGACGCCTATCCCGGTCATGGCGGTCCAGGCCTCGAGGATGGGCTCTCTGCCTTCCGGGAGGCCGTGGACGTGGTCGTTAAGGAACACGCCGTAGTAGCCCAGCTCCTCGGCTGCCCTGGAGAGCTCAAGCATCCTGCCGTAGGTCTCGGCTGGCCTGATGTAGACTCCGAATCTCATGGGGACAAGAGAAAGACTATCCCATTTAAACCTCAGTGTGGTGCCCCGTGCACGCGTGAGATGGGCTCGTGGGTAGCCAACCTTTATTTGACCGCCGCCCCGTCTATTCGGGTCTAGGAGTTTACATGTTTGAACAGGTCTAGGCTGCCTTTCAGGTCCCCGGTTTTCTACGGATGGGTAATGGTGCTCGTCTCCAGCCTGGTCATCTTCTTCAGCGGCCCGGGGCAGACCTACAGTGTCAGCGTGTTCATCGACAGCTACATAGACGAGTACGGCTGGAGTCGCAGCGTGGTCTCGGGCATGTACAGCGTGGGCACGTTCTGCGCTGGTATGCTCATGGGCTTCGTCGGGAGGCTCCTCGACAGGCACGGCCATAGAAGGGTGACCGCCGCCGTGTCGCTGCTGTTCGGGGTGGCCTGCGTCTGGATGAGTGTTGTATCCTCGGTGCCCATGCTTCTCGTCGGGTTCTTCCTCATCAGGCTCCTGGGGCAGGGCTCCATGAGCCTAAGCAGCATGACTCTGCCGCCCCAGTGGTTCGTGAAGAGGAGGGGCGTCGCCCTCAGCGTGGTGAGCATAGGGGGCGGGCTGAGCCTCGCCGTGCTGCCGCCCCTCAACACCTGGATCATCCAGAACTACGGTTGGAGGACGTGCTGGTGGACCTGGGCTGCTCTGCTCTGGGCTGTGATGGCGCCCTTGGGCTACCTGCTCATAAGGGACACGCCGGAGATGGTTGGGCTCCAGCCGGACAACGAGGAGACACCCGAGTTCGTTGGTGAGGACGCAGCGGTGGAGGACTCCTGGACTCTACGGGAAGCTGTCAGGACCAGAGCCTTCTGGTGCATCATCTACACCACGGTGGTGCCGTCGGCGATATTAACGGGGCTCGTATTCCACCAGATTAGTATACTCGCCGGGGCCGGGCTGGACCCAGGGACGGCCGCCCTCATCAGCAGCCTCATGAGCGTGGTGCGTCTGCCTGTGGCGCTTCTGGCGGGACCCGCCGCGGACAGGGTTCAGCTAAGGTACCTAATGGCCTTCAGTCAGGCTCTGATGCTGGGCTCGATGGCGGCGCTGTACATGGCGGACAGTGTGACGCTGGTGATGGTCTACGGCGTTCTAGTGGGTGTCCAGATGGCGCTGCAGGGGATAGTGGGCGGAGTCATATGGCCAGACTATTTTGGGCGTAGGCACCTGAGCACCATCAGAGGCGTCACCATGATGGCCGGCGTCATCGGCTCGGCGCTGGGGCCCCTGCCATACGGCGTCGCGTACGACATGTTCGGAGGGTACAGCGAGGCGCTTCTCGCGTCCATCGCTTTCCCTATGGTGGGAGTCATGGCTGGGTTGCTTGCCGTGAAGCCCCAGAAACCGCCATGAACCCTTTTTATAAGGTTTAAATTGGGTTCTTCATTGTTGTTTCTAAGGTCTCAATGGGTAGCCGCCTCGGGTTCTCCAACCGTTTCATGGCAGTAGTCGCGCTAACGATGCTTGTGCTCATGCTCCCTACGCCGGCGGGTCTGACCGCTGAGGGGAAACGTGCACTGGCTGCCTTCGTGTTCACCGGCACCATGTTCGCGCTTCAGCCCTTACCTCTTCCGTTCGCCGGACTCATCGTGCCGGTTATGCTGGTGGCTCTAGGCCTAGCCGACTCAGCCCAGGCGTTCGAGACCCTGTCCCGGCCGATAATAATACTGATACTTGGCAGCCTGTTCCTTGCTGAGGCTCTGAGGAAGCATGGAGTGACTAGGAGGCTGGCGCTGCTGTCCATCGTGACGTCGGGAGGGCGTGTCGATAGGCTCCTCTTCAGCCTCATGGCGTTGGCCGCGCTTCTGTCCATGTGGATGGAGAACACCGCGACGGCGGCGGTCCTCATACCGGTGGCGCTAACCATCTCCGGCCAAGTCCCGGACCAGGAGCAGTCGAAGGAGCTGCTTGTCCTCTTGGTGCTGGGCATCGCTTACGCGGCCAGCGTCGGCGGCATGGCCACGGTCACCGGGTCCGCCTCCAACGCCGTTGCTTCCGAATTCCTCGCCGAGATCAGGGTCTGGAGGTTCATCGACTGGATGAAGTACGGCCTAATGGCGTTGATATTCGTTTTCCCGGTCACATGGTGGACGCTGTTGAAGACGTTGAATGTCTCCTTGAAGGAGTTTGACATCGAGGCTACGCGCGGGGAGCTTGAGAGCCTAGGAGGGATGCGGGGCGTGGAGAGAGAGGTCCTGGTGGTTCTCGGAGCCACCATACTGATGTGGATGGGAGGCAGCTTCATAGAGGCCGCCATGGGGCTGCCTTCCACGTTCCTCGCCCCCTCGATCGTCGGGATGATCTCGGTGTCCTATATGGCTCTGCGTGGCATAATTCAGTGGGAGGACGTGAAGGGCGTCAGCTGGGGCATGTTCTTCGCCATCTCCGCCGGGCTGGCGCTCGGGGAGGCGTTGAAGAGGTCAGGCGCCACCGCTTGGCTCACGGACGTGTCGTCCCCTCTGCTCAGCGGGACACCTTTCGTCTTCGCTCTGGTCGTCGTCGTGATAGCGTCGGCTCTCCTCACCAACGTGGTGAACAACGCCACCGTGGCGGCTGTCTTCGTGCCCATCATGATCGATCTAGCTGCAGCCGACCCCGCCTTCAACTCGGTCAGGCTCGTGCTCCCCCTCACCATGGCAACCACCTTCGGCTACGCGCTGCCCTCGGCCTCAGGGAGGATGGCTCTCATCTCGGCGACGGGCATCGTCGAGTCCAAGGACATGATTAGGTACGGGATGATCATGACTGTCGTCAGCTCCGTGACTCTCATATCTCTGTTTTACCTGTTAGGCGTGGTCAACCTGATATGACCGGCACTGATCAAGGTTATTAGAAGACCAGTGGGTTGAGTATGTGTATGCGCGTCCTCGTAGTAGGAGCCGGAATGGTGGGCGCCAGGGTCCTTATTCAGCTGAAGAAGAACCCCCGCATAGAAGTGGTCACCGTCGACCCCCGGGAGAGGCCCTACGCCGTCGAGCAGGGCATAATCGAAGACGTGGACTACCACGTGGAGCTTAACACTGTTGAGATCAAGGACACACTTAGCGAGGTGAGGCCTGACCTCGTTCTGGTTACTACCTCCAAGGAGGACATCTCGCGCGCCGGCGTCTCCGGCCTAGAGGTGCTGGTGACCGGGCTACGCAACGAGCTCGAGGCAACCGCCGAGGTGCCCATAATCGCCGTGGCCCGAATAGGCGAATGAGGTTAGCCGAAGAAGCGCCCCATGACGTAGGCACCTAGGAACATGGCCGCTATCCCGAGGAGCACCGGCAGGTTCCCCACGCCGAGGCTGGACAGCGCCGAGCCGGGGCACTGGCCGCTGAGCCCCCAGCCGACGCCGAATACCGCGGCGCCTATGAGCGTGTTTCTGCTGAGGGTCCTCGTGCGGGGCTTGAACTCGCCGCCGAGGACCGGCTTCTCAAGGAACCTGGGCACTACGTTGATGGCTATGAAGGCGACTCCCGTGGCGGCGCCCATCAGCACGACGAGGCCGAAATCCTTCAGCTGGAGGAAGCTGAGCACGATCTCCGGCTTGGACATTCCGCCCAGCGCTAGACCGAACCCGAAGACTATTCCCCCGATGAATAGCACGATGTTCCTGTTGTTCATGGCGTGATCCCCAGAATAATCATCAGGTTAGCCGTTATTACGCCGACTGCGATGAATGTTATCACGGCGTAGAGAGACGTCGTGGACAGAGACGCTACGCCGCTTATTCCGTGGCCCGAGGTGCAGCCGCTTGAGAGCCTCGTGCCGAAGCCCACGAGGAAGCCGCCGAGGAGGAGCCGCCACCACTGGACCGACGTGGTCCAGAAGCCGTCTGGCGAGATGGTCACCGTGTAAAGCAGCGCGCCCAGTACCACACCGGCGGCGAAATAGAGCCGCCACTCCCGTGATTCGAGATAGGTTTTCCTGTTGAAGAAGGGCACCTTCGAGAAGTATGACAGGGTGGAGCTGAACAGGCTGCTCTGGGTGGCGTGCAGCCCGGTAAGTATGTAGACGAACGAGACCGCTAGCCCGATCACTATTCCGCCGAGTATGTAGGACGTGACTCCTAGAGGAAACATATGCGTTCAAACGAGCCGAGATGTAAAAACCTTCACATTCTGCTAAGATTCACAGGCCTCAAGTAGCCCGTTGATCCTCCCCACCGCTTCTTCGAGTGGCAGGTAGCCGACCATCTCGCCAACCTCGCCGCCGGAGCAGAAAACCTTCGTCGTGGGCGTCTCCTCCACCCCCATGCCCTCGGCGAGCCGCAGGTTCTCGATGGTCTTCAGCATGTTCATCCTATAGAACCGAGCTCTTCTGCCGATCGCCTCCGGCAGCCTCTCGTAGACGGGCTTGAACCTTCTGCAGTGGTCGCAAGACCTGACCCAGAACTCCAACACGGCGGGGCCATCGGAGTCCTTGACCTCGCTGTCGAACTCCTCCGCCGAGATGTCCTTGATTTCGTTCACACGTTTCTACGGTAGCCGTGAAATAAGATGGTTTCTCGTTCAGAGAAAAAGGCTACTTGGCGACGGGGTAGCCCGCGTTCACCCAGGAGGTCATGCCGCCGAGGACGTTGAATATGTTCCTGTACCCCAATCTCAGCAGCATGCTTGACGCGAACCCGGACCTCGTGCCGCTCTTGCATATGAGTGCCACGGGCCGGTCCCGAGGTATCTCGTCGGCGCGCTGCTCGACGAGCCCGGCGTAGACGTGTTTACAGCCCTCTATGTGCCCGCCGTCGTACTCGTCGAGGCTTCGGACGTCCACCACCAACAGGTCCTCGTCCTTCTCCATCATCTCCTTCAGGTCGGTCACGGTGATGAGGCTGAGCTTCTCGGTTGGCAGCGCGCTCGTGTACCACGACGCTATGGTGCCTGTGAGGTAGCCGCCTAAGTTGTCGTAGCCCATCCGGGACAGGCTTCTTGAGACGAAATCCAGCTCGTCCTGCCCCCCGAGGACGACCAGTATAGGTTTGTCGTAGGGGAGCACCCACCCAGCCATCCCCAGCCGAGCTATGTTTATGCTGTAAGAGCCCTTGATGTGCCCCGCCCCGAAGGAGGGCGGCGGCCTGGTGTCTATAACCACCCCTCCCGCTTCCGCCATCTCT
>CAYFYM010000071.1:0-1849 GCA_964347405.1 uncultured Candidatus Bathyarchaeia archaeon
GACGCTCCGAGGCTATCCCTACGGGGCTAACCGGAATAAGGTTTCGGTGTTACGGGTAGCGATCCCCGCTACCTCCCCGGGCTCCATACCCTTTATACCAGCCAGCGCGTGGACGGTGAGCCAGACGTCAGCCGGCTCGGACCGTCTCCCCAGCCTCCTCAGGTGCACCGGCGAATCCGTCTCGACCAGTATGCGCTCCATGGGCGCCTCCTCGAGAACGGCCCGGTGACCCCTGCTGTACTCCGCCGCCGGCGTCGCAGACACGTAGTACCCCTGGTCCAGGATGAGCCTCAGGGTGTCGAGTGGCCCGTCGTACCAGTGAAAAACGGCGCCCTGGACATCGTGCCGCCTCAGAATGTCCAGAGTATCCCTGTATGCGGAGCGGCTGTGAATGGATACCGGCAGTCCCGTCTCGGCGGCTACCTCCACCAGCCCCGAGCACAGGGCGCGCATCCTCTCCCTCACGTCCTCTGATCGGGCGAAGGGGTACGAGTAGTCGAGCCCCACCTCGCCTACGAGGGAGGCCCCGTCAGCGTTCATCCTGACGAATCTCACCGCCTCCACGCTGTCCACGTTCAGGGCCTCAGACGGGTGCACCCCTACCCCGGGGACCACGTAGCCCACATGCTTCTCGGATAGCCGCAGCGCGTAAGCGGAAGACTCGACGCTGCCCCCGACGGCAACCACTGCGTCCACGCCCGCCTCCCTGGCGCGGCGTATGACCGCGTCGTCTTCGCCGAGGCCGTCCATGTGGACGTGGGAGTCGATGACGCGCCTCAAAACAAGCACCCAGCAGGGGTCAGCTGATCTTCTCCACCCGGATATCGAACTCGGCCCTGTTCCTGCTCCGGCTGCGGTAAGTTATCCTGTACGTCTCGTCCAGTTCAAACTCGTACCGCCCTGGCAGCTTGAGCTTCCCCTCGCCGTAGCTGAACACCAGCGTGCTCTCGTCGGTGTGGTAGACCGCGAATATCTTCGCCTCCCACACCTGCTCAGGGGGGTCGAAGTAGTTCACCATCGTAACAACGAACACGACGCCGACAAGCAGCAGCGCGGCCAGAAGGGCCACACGCTCCCTGCTGTCCATCTCCCCGAGCCTCATATCAACACAATTGCCTCCGCTCCGCTAAATAAAGTTCTCTATACAGCTAGACTACCGGTGCCAGGATATACGCGGCCACACAGGCCGCCGCCTCGATGCCTACCAGTATGAGGGTCACCTGAGGCTCTGTGAAGTCGCCGGTCCTCATCACGAGGTGGGTGAGCCCCCTCACCTTGTCGCCGCGGGGCTTCACGGTGCCGTCCGGCTGGAGCACCCCGTAGCTCTCCGCCTCGAAACCGGACATAGCCTTCAGCACGGCCTCCACGACGTATGGGATGAAGCACAGAATGGCGAACTTCTCCATGTTGCCGATCACCGCGACGCACGCGCAGACGGCGCCTATCGTGTAGTTGAGGTCTCCGGGGAACACCTTCGCCGGGTACCAGTTGTACCTGAGGAACGCTAGGAGCGCCGCAGCGAAGCACAGCGCCAGCATCGCGGCGTTGTACTGGCCGTGGATGTACGCGTAGGCGCCGAGGCTTACGTGGAGCACGAGCCCCATGCCCGCCTCGAGACCGTTGAACCCGGCGAGGAAGTTGGTGGCGTTGCTGCAGCACAGCACCGCCAGCGGCACCAGCACCAGCGGGTAAGCCAGCCCCAGCTCTACGCGCCCGATGAACGGCAGCGTCATGCGGCTCACACCCGCGTTCACAGCCGCCAGGGGTACAGCCGCTGGGAGCGGGATGAAGAAGTAGAGCCACCGGGGTATCCCGACCTTCTTGTACTGCTCAAAGAAGCCCTCCCCCT
>CAYFYM010000072.1:0-4111 GCA_964347405.1 uncultured Candidatus Bathyarchaeia archaeon
ACGGCGGCAGGGTCAGGTACCACGAGGCGGAGGAGAAGCACGCCAAGCACCACCTCAAGCTGGAGTTCACGGACGGCTCAGCCCTCACCATAAGGCTCACCAGCATGGGCGTCGTAAGCGCCGCGGAGACCCGGGACCTGGAGAAACGGTACACGTATAGACGCGACTTCAAGGGGGCCAAGCCACCGGACAGCCCCGGGTTCACTTACACGTACTTCAGGGACGCGTTAAGCGGCCAGAACAGGGCGCTTAAGCCGCTGCTGGTGGGCAAGGACGCGATCCTGGTGGGGATGAGCAACAGCGCGTTCCAGGACGCCATATACAGGGCGGGGCTCCACCCCAAGCGGAAGGCAGGCAGCCTCACCGGGGAGGAGACCCGCGGACTCTACGACGTCATAAGGGCCCTTGTGGAGGAGCGGCTAAGCCTGGGCGGCAAGGACACGTGGACCGACCTCCACGGGAGGCGCGGCGGGTACACCCCCAGGATGGGCTCCAACATGAAGGAAGGGAGCTGCCCCCGGTGCGGCTCGGCCATACGGAGGATTGCCCACGGGGGCGGCCACGTGTACCTCTGCCCCGTGTGCCAGAAAGAGTGACGGCGAACCGTTCTCGGAGTCAAACCAAGCTTTTAGGCATCCACCTGGATCAACCACAGGGGTTGCGGGGCGGTGCGCAGGTATATACTCACCGAGAGGGAGAGGCAGCGGCTCACCGACTGGATTCTCAGCGACGAGGAGGACGACGGCACCAGGAAGCTGTTCCACATATGGCGTTACTCGTATCCGCGGCTGAGGGACGACATACGGCTCCTCATCCTGGTGACCAAGAATCTCAGCGCAAGGGGCCGGTGGGAGACCAGACCGAGGATAAAGCCCGGTGAACGGTATCTGCCTCGATGGATGCGTGAAGGCAAGACGCTCATCAGGGAGATGAAGCGAAGCCAGAGCATGAACAAGGTATAGCGTCTAGCGTGCCCCAGCTCAACCGAAGACTACTAATCCACATGACCCTTTCTTTGAAACGGTGTCTAGAGTGGAAGGCTCAAGAGGAAGAAGGAAGAGGGCGCGGGACCTGGGTGTGCCCTTCGACGGAAGCCCCGGCCCGCTCAACGCGGTAACCGACGTGGGGGGCGTCGCCGTGGGGCACTCCACCATCGTCGATGGGGAGGGCAGGCTCGTCGTCGGGAAGGGCCCCGTCAGGACCGGCGTAACGGCAGTGCTGCCCCGCGGCAGGGACTACGACCCCGTCTTCGCGGGCTGGAGCTGCCTCAACGGGAACGGGGAGATGACCGGGACGACGTGGGTGGAGGAGTCCGGGTTCCTGGAGGGCCCCGTGATGTTCACCAACACCCACAGCGTTGGCGTGGTCCACGACGCCGTCATCGAGTGGATGAACACACAGAAGGCAGAAGACCCGTCGATAACAGCGCAGTCGTGGTCGCTACCCGTGGTCGCGGAAACCTACGACGGCCGCCTCAACGACATCAACGGGTTCCACGTGAAGCGGCGCCACGCCCATGAGGCGCTGGAGGCCGCGGCCAGCGGCCCCGTCGAGGAGGGCAACGTGGGCGGAGGCACCGGAATGGTCTGCCACCTGTTCAAAGGCGGCATCGGCACCTCGTCCAGGCGGCTCACCGACGACGAGGGAGGCTACACCGTGGGCGTGCTGGTACAGGCCAACTACGGATCCAGGGAGCTCCTCACCGTGGCCGGCGTGCCGGTGGGCCGCGAGATACCGGACCATATACCCGTCATAGGCGAGGCGGGGGAAGGAGGCGGCTCCATCATCGTCGTCGTGGCCACTGACGCCCCTCTGCTGCCTCACCAGCTGAAGCGGCTGGCGCGGCGGGTGCCCCTCGGAATATCTAGGGTGGGCGGCATCAGCAGCGACGGCTCGGGCGACATCTTCATCGCCTTCTCCACCGTGAACCCGGGGGCCCACGGGAGGGAGAAAGTGTCGGAGCTGAGGATGCTTTCCAACGACCGCATGTCGCCGCTGTTCCTAGCCGTGGCCCAGGCGACCGAAGAGGCCATCGTCAACGCGCTTGTGGCAGCCGAGACCATGACGGGCATAAACGGCAACACCGTGTACGCGCTGCCCCACGACAGGCTGGTGGAGGCCCTGTGGAAGTACAACAGGCTAGCCACGTGAATCAGGTAATCGGCGAGAATGTCACGGGGTGACGCGGAGACGGATTCGAGCCCCCGATCTCCATCCGGCATTGGCGCTAGCAGGTAAACGTATGCGGTGATGAAAGGCTACGCGAGGGCGTACACGAACCTGGGAGTCCCCTCGATCTCCAACTCGACACGGCGATCGAGGTACTCGACTATGCGGCCCTCGCGTTTCAGCGCCTCCACCAGGTCGATGAAAGGGTTCACCATGAAGACGCCGGAGTCCCTGAGGGCCTCCCACTCCCGGGTGGCGACGCCGTAGCTCTGGGCCAGGTCGTCCGGATGCAGCTCGCGCCGCATCTGGAGGAAGGTCTTGGGGCCCTTCTCCTTCAGCACCTCCAAGAACCTGTCGCCCATGAACTTCATGTCGAGACGGAGGTCGGGCACCTTCCGCGCGGGGTCCAGCCTTGTGATCTCGACCCTGCCCCGCGTGAGCTTTATCAAGCTGTTCTTGGGGGGCTGGAAGATGCTGGTCATCTCGTCCTTCACCTCTTTGAGGCCGGTCCTGCTGCTCACGAACATGACCTCGCCGTCCCCCAGAGCCAGGTAGCAGGGCTGGTGCCAGTTGGCGATGTAAACGGTGTCGGGCTCCCCGACGCCTACGACCCCGAGGAGGAACGAGCCTGTGAGCCTGGGTGCCATCCATCTCAGGGCCTGGGGGACGCTGTTTCCCGCTGCCACGGCGTCGCTGAGCATGTGCACCGCGACCTCGCTGTCCGTGATGGCGTCCACGTCGGGGCTGCAGCTACGGAAGGTGTGGGTCTGCCTGAGCTCCTCCCAGAGCTCCCTTTGGTTACTGATGACGCCGTTGTGGATGAGGGCGAGCACCCCGTCGTCAGAGACGAACGGGTGGGCCTTCTCCGCGGTATTATGCTCGGGCGCAAAGGCCAGCCTGCTGTGGGCTATGGCGCAGGTCCCCGTGAGCTCTTGGATTCTCGTAGTCTCCTTGACGTGGGCCACGTATCCAGTGCTCTTCACCAACGAGATCCCATCGTCTTCTAGGACCGCCATGCCCGTGGCGCTTGCTCCGAGGTAGGGCTCCTGGTGCTCCAAGGCGCCGAGGAGGAGCGGGGCGATAGGTCTGTCTCCTACATAGGCTGCGAGCTGGCACATTATCCGGACACCACTTTATTGGGTATCCAATAATCGGCCTCTGGTCTATATAAAAACATTGGATGTGCAATATGTCACGCGCGATGCGCGTGCATGGATATTGGATGTACAGTATTCATCATTGATAACTTTTAAATGAATTTAATACAGTTTTTCGGAACAACGTGCCTGCCTAGACCTTAGGCGGATGTAAAGTCTAGAAACATGCACAAATAGTTGATGCGGGGTCTTTTCTCAAAGGTGATTAGAGGCATGGAGAACGGTGAACTAACCCAGCTCAAGGTCGTGTACGACGAGCTATGGCGCGACGCCAAGACGATGGTGAGGGACATGAACAGGAGCATAAAGTCTGTCTACCTCTCAGGCTTCTTCATGTTGTGGGGGGCCTTCATGCAGCTCCTCTCGGCCCACCAGGTCTACATGAAGATACTCGGAGGCTCCACCAGGTGGCTCGACTACTTCTACCTGTACGGCATCTCCTTAGGCGTCGTCGTGTTGTTCGTTGGCGGGGTCTGGACCCTGCGCTCGTACAACGAGCTAAAGAAGCGGTACTCGAACCTCATAGATCTGGGGAAGACCCTAGAGGAGTAGCGCATGTGCCCCAGAGTAGCCCCTCCGCCGTCCCGGGCGGCGGAGAGGCTGAAGGAGTACCTCGACATTTTTGACGCGGCCGAGGAGAAGCGGGGGAGGACCCTGAGGTACGACATCTACAGGAGGGCGGGGAACCAATGGCAGACGGACAGGGTGATAGGCTACCTCGAGGAGAACGGGTTGATCGAGGGGAGCAAGGAGGAGGGCTACCGGAAGACGGAGAAGGGCGAGAC
>CAYFYM010000073.1:0-2742 GCA_964347405.1 uncultured Candidatus Bathyarchaeia archaeon
CTACGGCTACATAGCCGTGCTCATTGTCGTGGCTGGGAGGCTGAGCAGACGCCCCATCCGTGCCGAGGGGCGCCGGCAGGAAGTTCCTGCACGCCATGACAGGGAACCTGCCCCTCGCCATGCCGTTCTTCACGGACAGCCTATACCCGTTTCTCGTGGCGGCCCCCTTCATAGCGGTGACTTATCTGGTGTCCCCTTACTCGCCATGGCCCGGCTTCTCAGAAAGGATGAGGGGGCTGAGCGACGTCACCGGTGAGGGCCACGGCATGGGCCTCGTGCTCTACGCGGTGCGCTACAGCGCCCTGGCTCTGCTCTACGGGGCGAGACCGTACGTGGTCGCCGCCGGGGTGCTCCCCATGGCCTACGGGGACAGCGTCGCCGCCCTCATGGGCACCGCCTACGGCAGGCACAGGTTCAGGGTCTACGAGTACAAGAGCCTAGAGGGCTGCCTCGGCATGTTCGCCGGTACCGTGCTGTCCCTGCTGGCTGGCATGGCCTACTTCTCCGAGATATACGGGTTCAGCCTGCAGTCCCAGGTGTTGCCGGTGCTGGCGGTAGCCGCGGCGGCCACGTTGGCTGAGGCGGTGAGCCCCCGGGGGCTCGACAACCTTACCGTTCCGGCGATTGGGGCGTTGACTTTCATCGCGGCGGGCGGTGGCGTCTGATGGTGTTCGTGGTGATAGACGGCCTCGACGGCTCCGGGAAGAGCACCCAGGCGCGGCTCATCTGTAAGAAGGCGGCCGAAAAAGGGTGTACCTACATCCTCAGGGCCCATCCGTCGTCTGACAGCCTCTTCGGCCGCCTGGCTAGGGGCTGCCTCCTCCTCGACGGGTGGGGGGCCCACGCCTCCGCGTCCCTCCTCTACCTCCTGGACGTGGCGCGGTCCCTGCTCCTGTACGGGTGGAGGCGGGTCGACTACATGGTGTTCGTCAGGTACCTCATGGGCACCGCGTACCTCCCCGAGCCCCTCCACGTGGTGGCGTACCTGTTCTTCTACAGGCTGGTGCCCCGGAGCAGCCACATGTACTTCATCGACGTCTCCCCCGAGGAGGCGCATAGACGCATAGAGCGGGGGCGCAGCAGGAGGGAGATGTTCGAGTCCCTGGAGAAGCTGGGGCAGGTCAGAGCCAGGGCCTTGTCTCTGGCGGCGAAGGGGCCATGGACGATCATAGACGGGGATCAGCGGCGGCACGCCGTCCACCGGTGCCTCTCTGAGCTCATCGGCCTCTGATCCTTACCAGGAAAAAGACGCTGATGGATAGCGTGGCCAGCTGGACGTACAGGGGGGCGGTGAAGCCGTACCGTTCCAGCAGCACGCCCGCGAGCCAAGGCGCGGGGACGGCGCCTGCGCGGCCGTAGGCGTCGAGCTTCCCCATCACTGAGCTCCGGCGCTCCTGGGGCACTATCTCGCTGATGAGGCTCGTCCAGCTTGGCATCCAGAAGCATATGTCTATGGCGCTGACGCCGTTGAAGAGCACGAAGGCCCACACCGACCTGAAGAGCAGGAACCCTGCGACGGTCACGTAGGCCATGGCCACGCTGGCCATGAGCATCCTCTTACGGTCCACCCTGTCGCTTAGCTTCCCCAGGGGTATGCTGCCCACCGCCCAGACGAGGTTGAAGCTGGTGCTCATGAACCCCAGCTCGAGGGGGGTGAACCCCTGGTAGTCGGTGAGGGCGCCGTAGAAGAGGCTGTAGGCGACGGCGTAGCCGAAGCCCTGCGTCAGCATGATCGCGTAGAGCGGAGTGTTCCTTGCTTCGGGGAGTAGGGCCTCCCTGAGCCTCATGCCCATGGGTGCAGCCTCCCTGTCGCCGGGGTCCGGCGTATGGGTCTCCTCTAGGAAGAGGTAAAGTAGCGTCAACCCGATGAGGTCCACGGCGAGGGTTAGGTACAGTATGGGCGTGTACCCCGCCTTCACCGCGATGTATCCGCCTGCCGAGGCCACCAGCGTGCTTGTGCCCTGGCTGAAGGCCAGGATGGTGCTGAAAGCCGTCGCCCTCTGGGCGCTGTCCACGGACTCGGTTATCAGGGCGTTTCTGCCGGGGTTACCCATCATAAACATGGCGGTAAAGCCTACGAGGAAGGCGAAGACCAGAAGCGCGTAGTAGTGCCCAGAGGCTATGAGCGCCGCCATGGCCGCGACCCTGCAGGCGTTGCTGGCTATCACCGCGGGTCTCCTCCCGTAGTTGTCGCTTATGTAGCCCCACGTCAGCAGCCCCAAGCCGGTGCTGACGTTGATCATGGTCTGGATGACACCCAGCTGCCCGATGTCTATGCCGGTGCTGAGGAGGTAGGGCTGCCATATTACGTAGAACATGCCGAAGCCGAGCTGGCTTATCAGCGTTTGCGCCGCCAGCACGCGGATGTTGCCCTCCAACGCGAGGGCTCGGCTAAGTGACTCCAAGGCTACGGGAACCTAGCTTGAGTTCGCTCCTCCCAGATATAAACGAGGCGGAGCCTATGGGAGGACATCTCCTAGGAGGTTGAGGTTCCTGCGTACTTCATCCGTGTCGTACATGCCTATGTTCCAGGCGTCTATGAACGTTTGGAACTGGAGGGCGTACCTGATGGCCTCCTCGGCCCGGTCCCTGAGCCTCCCCGCGTCAAGTATCTTGATGACGTAGACGAACCTGCCGTCGTCGTGTAGCGCTTTGATGGCCTGGATCCTGTCCTCCAGGGTGCCGTCGTCAACGTAAGCCCCCGCCATGTTCAGCGTGGTGCATACCACGTCTATCTCGGGT
>CAYFYM010000074.1:0-12448 GCA_964347405.1 uncultured Candidatus Bathyarchaeia archaeon
TCGTGGAACGTCCTCGGCGCCTCGGTGGAGACCCACAGGCATGCGTCGGCTATCTTTTTGAGCTCCTCCCTTCTGGCCTCGTTCCGGGTCTCGTCTCTGAGCCTCAGCGCCTCGTCGGCGTGCCTCCTGATGTACTCCGTGACGGCGTCCAAGCATATCATGACGGCCTTGAGGAACGCCGCCTTCTCCCCCTCCCTCTCAAGCTCGGTGAGCCTGGCGGCGGCCTGATCCTTCAGGCCGCGCAGACCAAGGCTCAACGCCTTCTCCGTGCCGAACGGTACGTGGCTCGTGAACCCCCCCTCTGCGACTCCCATCTCAAGCGCCGCGGCTGCCTCCTCTTCGGTGAGGTAGCTTGGGTAGAATCTTTTACTGTGCATGGTGGCCGGCTTAACCGGTAGCATGTAGGTGCCGCCGAAAACGTTCTCCCCCTCCTCCAGGTCGCCGTAGAGGGTGCGCAGCCCCACGATGAGCTCGTGGCCCAATAACACGGCGGGGGCCTCGTCCAGCAGCAGCCTGAACGCCTTGGCCTTGCGGACCACTATAGGCTCCGCGGGGGCGGCGCCGTTGTCCCAGATGGACAGCTCTCTCACGGTCCTGTACCCTGTGTGCCTGAGCCCCCTGTGGGCCTCGAGGAGCATCTCTACCCGCCGTGACAACACGATCATAGAGTATCCGTACAAAGCATATTTAATGCAGAGCATTGAGCCGGGGGTTAACCCCTTGTTTCGAGGCCTTGAAACCCGCTTTAAAGCCCATGATGCATGGGGTCAGGGGCAGGCGCGTCTCTTGGCCATCGTGCGGTCGTAGACCATGATGGTCTCGCCGCCCCTCCTGTGGAACTGGACGGGCGTCACGGTGTCTAACCCGTAGAATTTGAACTCCTTGGGCTCCCCCTCCAGGTCTACGGGGATCAGGGGCCTCGTGAACGTCCTGGTGCCGAAGCTCATTGTGAGCTCCAAGATGCCGCCGCTCCTTGCCACCCCGTAGCTGGACGTGTCCCTGAAGGTGGTGTAAGTGCCCGCCAGGTCGTCGAGCTGCCTCGTCCTCCTGAAGTAAGGTATCTCCAGGTGGTCTCGGCCCATGAGGAGCGCCAAGGCGTACTCGCCTATGTCCTCTAGGAAGTAGCCCCCGTTGGCGAGGACCACGACCCCGACGCCCTCGTCGGGTATGAGCCCCATGTAGCCGCTGGAGCCGTATACGCTGCCGCTGTGGTAGACTAGATGGTGGCCCAGGAAGCCCTCCTTGACGCGCAGCCCGTATCCGTAGTCGCGGTAGCCCACCCCGTCGTAGGGTTCCTCGATAGTCCTTATCTTGGGCTCAGTCATCTCCCTTATGGTCTCGGCTCTGGCCACCCTGGCTCCGTCCAGCTCCCCGCCGGAGAGGAGCGCGGACACGAATCTGGCCATGTCCATGGCGTTGCTCATGAGCCCCCCGTCGGCTATCATCTGGCCGTAGGGGTACCTGGTGGCCACCTTCTCGCCGTCCCGCGACGTTACGTAGGGCGTGGCGACGTCGTCGTCTCTCTCGACGTCTTCCTCGTCGAAGGTGCTCCTCCTCATCTGCAGGGGCTCAAGGATGTTCTGCTTCACGTACTCAGCGTAGCCGACGCCTGAGGCCTTCTCAATGATGGCGCCCAGAAGTATGTAGCCCTCGTTGAGGTAGGCGTGGCGCCTACCCGGTTGGGAGAGGGCCCAGTCCTCGGCGCCCTCCATGAAGACTAAGAGGTCGCGTGGGCTGGCGATGGGGAACCACTCGTCCGTGGTGTCCGTGGCCATCCCGAGGGTGACCTCGGCGTAGCCCAGGGAGGGCAGGCCGCTGCTGTGGCTCAGGAGGTGCCTGACGAGTATGGGATCACCCATGGGATGGGCGGCGAAGTCCACATACTTCTCGACCGGGTCGTCGAGGCCTAGGAGGCCCCTCTCGCTGAGCTGCATAACCGCCAGCGCCGTGAAGGGCTTGGTGACGCTGCCCACGCAGTATGTGGTCTCCGGCGTCGAGCTGGTCCCCCTTTCGAAGTCCCTGAACCCGAACCCCCTGCTGTAGCTGACCTCCCCGTCCTCGACGGCGGTTAAGCTGAGCCCCACTATCCCGGACTCGCTCATCCTCTGGAAGACGTAGCTCTCCAGCCCCTTCCTAGCGCTTTTTCCGATCATCTCCCAGTTACCCTGATGCGCCTGCTTTTAACTATAACTAAAATTCTCCAGAGGCTCCGTCGTGCATCTAGGCTGCAGTTACTGCTTCTCCACGGGCTGCCTGAGGATGGTCTTCAGGTTCTCGGGCTTGGTGCGGCGCGGGTCGCCCAGGTATATCTCGTGGTGGTCGCCCCTGGGCCTGTAGCCGCTCTCCTCTATGAAGCCGTGGAGAAGCTGGACTGTGGACCCCTCCTCGCTGTAAGGCCCAACGTGCAGCACCTGTGCGCATAGGCCCTCGTGGAACGACTCAAGCTTGACCTCGTCCACCTTGGGGCCACTCTTCTCCCGCACCTTGGGCCGCGCCTCCTCCACCATCTCGCCCGTTATGAAGTCGGGCTGCCTGATCATGCTCTTCCAGCGCCACGTCTCCCGTGGCGCGGGGTTGCTGATGTCGAAGACGCCGCCGTCCACCCACCAGAGGCCCTCGAGATGCATCACCGTGTAGTCCCTGCCCTCAGCCTTCTGGCTGAACTTGAGGGTGTAGCTCAAGCCGTAGAGGGCCCGCATCGCCTCCTGGTACTCGGGGCCGTTGGGGTCACCCTCGCCGAGTATGGTGAGGAACCTTCCCTCGGGGACGTCTATGAGCTCGGGCTTCCTTTTCGCCGAGTAGTACCGTTTCAGCTCCTTCCTGAGGTCGATCTTGGTCATCTTACCTACGTTATATGCGGGAGCGGCTTTATATGCTGAGAGTCTGCCCCAGGGGAGACTCCATGCCTTTAGAAGGGTACCCGCGTCAAGGTGGTTGAGCGATGACAGTCGACCAGATACCAATCGGCAGGTTCAGCGCCGTCACCAGGCTCACCCGGAAGGCTCTCCGCTACTACGAGGCCAAGGGCCTGCTGGTACCCGAGGCCAAGAACCAGTTCACGGGCTACAGGTACTACACCGGCGGCCAGATACAGAGGGGCGTCAAGATCAGACACCTCTCTGACATGGGGTTCACCGTCGAGGCTATGGCCGAGTACCTTGAAGCCGAGAAAGCCGGAGACAGGGAGAGGCTCTCGGCCCTCGTCGCGGCCAGGCTCGAGGAGACCGAGGCGGAGCTGGACAGGCTGAGGCGGGTCGCGTCGTTGCTCGACAGCAACCACATCAAGGAGTTGATGAAAGAATCCATGTCTGAGCCATCCATCAAAGACGTGCCCGGGGCACGCGTACTGAGCAAACGGGGCAAGGGCCCCATAGGGGAGACCATAGGCAGGCTCATAGGGGAGATCATGGCAGCCGTCACGGCCCCCGAGAACCAGGCCAACCTCGTCAAGATCGTTGGGCCCTTCATGACCATCTACCACGACAACGAGTACAAAGAGCTTGACGCCGACCTTGAGGTGGCGGTGCCCGTATCCGGCAAGGTGACCCTGAGCGACCCGGCCCTGGAGGTGAAGAACCTTCCCGGGCGCAGGGTCGCGTGCCTCGTACACAAGGGCAGCTACGAGACCATCGGGCCGGCCTACGCCAAGCTCTACGAGCACGTCATCAGGGAAGGCTATGAGATGTCGGGGCCCATGATGGACCTATACCTCAACGACCCTAACACCGTTGAGCCCGGCGAAGTGCTCACCGAGATACAGGCTCCCATATAGCCCTAACATTTTTTCCATGTGTTCAAATCTCTAGGTTTATATCACGTATCTGTGATACTGTTCTGAAACTCTTGGAGCATTGAGACGTGTGGAGAAAAGAGATTAGGGTTACCGTCGTTCTCCTGATAGCCATCGCGCTGGCTTCAGTCTTCATCTACCAGCCGGAGGAGGTTACACCTGCGGAGCCGGCTCCATCCTTTTCCGTCGAGGGAGTCGTTTATGAGGGACTCATAGATCAGGAGGACGACCCTCTCCACGACTGGGACGTGGACTCCTCAGGCCCCAAGGTTCTCAGCCTGGACGTCATCGACCCCGTGTCCGCCGAGTACGTGGAGACGTACATCCTGACCAACAGCAGCGGAGATTTCTACAGGATACATCCCAGATACAGCAGAAACGAACCTGTTTGGGGCTACTGGAGCACCAAGCCCGCCAAGATCACCGGCAACGCAACGGAGATCAAGGACTTCCGGGGCGTTGCCGTGAAGGTGCTTGAGGTGGAGCAAATAGAGTTCTCCGAGATGGGGCAGTGGTACCGTGGCATCCTGTCGAGGAAGCACTTCGACTTGTCTCCATACACCTTCTACAAAAGCAGCCGGCTCACGTCACCCTACTCAGACCTGATGATCTCCTACAAGATACTCGACGACAACGACGAGGTGGCTATGGAGGTGCCGCTGGCAAGCCACGAAGGCTACCTCTACTACATCCCCATATGCGGCACGGGGCAGCCCATCGCCATGTTCAGCTTCAACCAGACTGTCAGGGTCTATGGTTTGATGATGCCCATAAAGGGGACCGGCGGGACGAATATGAACGCCCTCATGGTCTTTGACGCCACCCAGGGCACGTGATAGTAACTGGAACTAGTGCCTGAACTGTTTCCAGAACAAGGGTTTTAACGTGTACCGTTGAATGAAACCCATGGCTTCGGACGGCATAGACGAAGAACTCGTCACATGGAACAATATTCTAGATGAGATCAGAGGAGACTCTGAGATGCTCGTCAAGGACCTGCTGGAGGGCGTCAGGTACGTGGCCGCCGCCGGCGTCCTGGTCATCGCGCTCGGGCTCTACGTCCTCTATATAGGCCTCCGCTACGGCAACCTCGATGACCCTGTGTTCATCTTAGGGATGCTCCTGGCCCCGGGCTCCAACCTCGTGGTGGGGGCGTACAACATCAACAAGTACATACAGCTGAGGGGCCGGTACGGCAGGCTCTACGATCTCCAGAAGCAGCTCAAGAAGTGAGCCCAGTGAGTGCACGCCGCTCCCCCGACACCATAGCACTGGAGCTACTGGACTGCGTGGCCGAGAAGGGGGAGGCATCCAAGTGGGACCTCATCAAGGTCCTGGGGAACGACGCCCAGTTCAGGAAATGGATCGAAGGCTTCTTCCTGCCCGAGGGCGTGCTGACGGAGCAGAGGGAGGGCCGCAACTACTTCTACACGATGACTGAGAGGGGTGAGCTGTTCCACAGGCTCCTGAGGAGCGGCAACCTAATCAAGCTATTCACCAGGGTCAGCGGCAGGCGGCTCAGGTAGCCTCCGAATGCGTTATATGCGTCCGTTCATCCCACGATCGTGGCGATACCATGAACGCGAAAGGATCAATCCTAGCAGAGCAGCTGGAGTACGCCGTCGGCGCCCTCGAGAGGACCGTGAAGGGACTGGGCGACGACGAGTACAGGTTCAAGCCAACATCGGTCTCCAACAGCGTCCAGTGGCAGCTGAACCACATCTCAAGGATAGTGAACACTAGCATCCCCAGGCTCATCAAGGGAGTCACCGAGTACACCCCCAAAGGCTGGCCAGAAGACTACAGGGACCAGGACTACGCCATGGACAAGCTCATGGCCGACATCAAGAAGGGAACGAAGTCCGCCGTGGAGGGGCTGAAGGGCCTGTCCGACGAGGACTTCGAGGCCGAGATACCCCTCTGGGGAGGAAACCAGCAGAGGAAGATAGGGATCTTCGCCTACATAGGGGAGGTCTTCCACCACAGGGGCCAGGCCGCGTACGTCAGGGGGACATACAAGAGGCTCAACGATTAACCCAATCCTTTTTTTCCATGAACCAACCTGCGTTACATATAAGTAACCCGCGCGTAACCTTTTCTCTACCGATTTATCGGTGATAAAATAGTGTCCGAAAAGATAGAGGCCATGAAAGCCTTCGCCAACATGGGCTTCAGCAGGCTTGAGAGGGCGACAATGAACCTGACCGAGGAGCAACTCGACTGGAAGAGCTGCGTCGAGGCCAACACCATCCGCTGGATACTGACGCACATGAACAGCGAGTTCTTCTCGTTCTTCCCCAAGATAGTCAAGGCAGACAAGGACTACGTCCCCAAGGACTGGCCGGCCGACTACGTCGGCAACGAGAGCTACAGCCTCGACAAGATCCTGGGCGACTACAGGAAGGGCAAGGAGAACGTCCTCAAACTGCTGAGCGGCTTAAAGGACGAGGACCTGAAGAAGGAGATCGACTGGTTCTACGGTGAGCAGCCTATGGAGGCTTACCTCATGCTGGCCGTCTCCGAGATACTGCACCACGAGGGGCAGATCGCCGCCATCCTCGGCGTCGAGAAGCGCATGAAGGGAACCTAAACTCCCATCTTTTTATTTCATCGCATCCACGTGATACTGACACTGTTAGTGAACGAATATTGAGGATAGGAGTAACCTGTTACCCGACGTTCGGCGGGAGCGGCATCCTAGCCACTAGGCTTGGCGTGGAGCTCGCACGTCGTGGACACGAGACCCACTTCATCACGTACCAGAGGCCCGTCGCCATCCATGGGATAGACTACGACAACGTGCACATGCACCACGTGAGCGTCGTCGAGTACCCTCTCTTCAAGTACCCGCCATATACCATCGCGCTGGGCAGCGAGATGAGCAGGGTCACGGAGAGACACGGCCTAGACTTGCTACACGTCCACTACAGCATACCCCACGCCACCGCCGCCTACATGTCCAGGCAGATCACGGGCAAGCCCTACGTCGTCACCCTCCACGGCTCAGACGTAACCATACTTGGCAGCGACCCCGCGTACGAGCCGGTGAACAGGTACTCGGTGGAGGCCGCCGACGCCGTCACCGCGGTCTCCCGGTTCATGGCCGAGGAGGCTAGAAACAGCCTCGGGATCACACATGAGATCACCGTGATCCCCAACTTCGTCGACACGGAGCTGTACAGGCCCGACGACTGCATCGACCCGGAGAGGATTTCCAGGGACATCGTCGTGGGCCACGTCTCCAACTTCAGGACCGTGAAGCGCATCGAAGACCTGGTCTACGCCATGTGCATAGTTAACAAGGAGGCTCCGGACGCTAAGCTCATCCTCGTGGGTGACGGCCCAGAGAGGCACAGGATAGAGAGGCTGATAGAGAAGCTGGGGCTCCGCCACAGCGTGCTCCTCGACGGCTACAGGAGCGACATACCGGAGAGGCTCAAGTGCATGGACACGCTGGTGCTCTGCAGCGAGACCGAGAGCGCGCCCCTCACCATCCTCGAGGCCATGAGCAGCGGGCTACCGGTCATTGCCACCAACGTGGGCGGCATACCCGAGATGGTTGAGCACGGCAGCAACGGCTACCTCGTGCCGCTGAAGCACCCCGAGGACATCGCGGAGAGGTTGCTGGAGCTCAACGCCGACCAGGAGAAGATGAGGCGCATGGGCACCCGGGCCAGGGAGACCGTGATGGAGAGGTTCTCCACCGACAAGGTCGTGGGCAGGTATCTGGAGGTCTACGGGAAGCTCGCCTCAGGCTAAAAAATATATTCCGTCGTCACGGGGTGGTCTGTGATGACCCAGAAGCCAACCTACTACGACAAGAGAAGCGAGTTCTGGAGGAGACACTTCGAACAAGCCGCCGAGTACGGGGAGTTCCTCGACAACGAGGACCAGCACCACTCCGAGCGGTGGAGGGAGACGATGAGGCGTCTACCAGACCTGACGCCGGAGCAGGTGAATCGCCTCAGCGGATACGGGAGGGAGCTGAACATACTCTTCTACTGTGGCATCTGGTGCGGCGACTGCGTCAGGCAGGGACCCATGCTGAAGAAGATAGCGGACATAATAGGCCCACAGGTCCGCCTCAGGTTCATCGACCGCGCCGCCTCGGAGGAGCTGCAGGACGAGCTCAGGATACTCGGGGCGACCAGGGTGCCCGTGGCCGTCTTCCTGTCCGAGGACTTCTGGGAGGTTGGGCGATTCGGCGACAGGATGCTGAACGTCTACAGGGCCAAGGCTGCCAGGGAGATCGGCAGAGGCTCCAACGCCGGTATGCTGAGCCCAAGGGCCCTGTCCGAGGAGATGTCTGAGTGGGTTGACGTATTCGAGCGTGCCCAGATAATGCTCAGGCTGTCGCCGCCCCTCAGGCGCCGCCACGGCGACTAGGTGTTCATGAAGTACATCGACGAGTTCGGGGTGTGCTCGCTGTACTGGCGGAGGTAGACCCCGGCGACGTCGGTGACCCCCGTCACGAGAGCTAGGTCTATCCAGGCCCAGCTCACCTCCTGGCCGCGGCGCTCGGGGCTGAACCTGCCGAACGCCCAGGAGAGGTACTGCTCGACCATGGACAGGGTGTCCTGTTTCCCCCTCATCTCCTCGATGAGGGGTCCACGGTCCTCGGCTCTGCCCAGCCTGCCCTTGATGGAGTCCACGTCGCTCTGAAGCGCCTCCGCCTCAGAGACCAGGTTCGTGAAAGCCTCCTCTATCGAGGCCTCTATCGCTATGTGGCTTCTCCTTAGGGCCTCTCCGTCGCCGTCGTTGCGGGCCTTCACCCACTCCCCCAGGGCGTCGAACAGCTCCTCCCCGAGGATCGTCGGGTGCCCCGCGGCATTCAACTCTTCACCGTACGCCTCGTTCCAAGGCGTGTTGTAGAAAGCCCTGGTGTAGCGGAGGTAGAGCGGGAACGGCTGGCCGAGCCTCTTGGCGGCGGGAACCACCTCGGCGTAGTAGCTGGTCTCGCCGGGGCCGCCTATGTGGGCGAGCACCGGCATCGCGGAGTCCACGATCACCTGCCTCGAGTCTACCCGGGGGCTAATCCAATCGATCAGGTCGCTTAGATCGGGGCTTGAGGCGTTGAACGAGTATTCGTACACCGTCTCGCAGCGGGGACACACGCCCTTAACCGAGGCGGTGCCGCCGCTGTCCACATACCTGGGCTCGATCCTCACCCTGTTGCATCCGGGGCTTGAGCACTCGAGGAAGAACGGCACGTAGTCCCTGCCCCTCCTCCCAATCTGGGGCCTGAACCCATACGCCTTCACAAGCTCGGCGGCCTCGTTGCTGGCCTCGATGAAGCCTGTCCTGTTGGGCTCAGAGAGAAGCTTCTCATAGCCCCGCTGGAAGAACGGCCGTATCTCAGGCTTGGAGGGCGACGCTACGGGCACCCCGAGATCGGATTCGAGGTTGACGACGGTGCCTATGATCTTCGCCGCCCAGTCCGACACGTTGTCCGTTGAGTAGTAGGCGCCCCTTATGACGGTGAGTATGTGGTCCATGTTCCTCATGACGCGTTCTTGGGTCTCCGGTTTCACGCGGTTCATGATGCCCTTGTAGTTGCCAGTGATCTTGTCCACGGTCTGGTTGAGCCACTCCTCGGGCGGGTTCGGTAGCATGTGGATGGGGCTGTCCTCGTATTCGGGGCCGGCTGGGTAGGCGATGAGCAGCCCCCTCGCCGAGGGGCTCGGCAGCCTGATGTTCAGCAGCTCGGCCTGTACCCCGTCGTAGTCGGCGTTGTAGAATACGGGCACGTATCCGCCGCCGACGCCGCAGAGGGTGTGGGCGTAGGCGATCTTGTTCAGTATGAGGCTGGAGCCCGCGAGGCACATGGGCTGCTGCCCCGCCTCCACGACGCCCGCGTCCAGCGAGTCGATGCTCTCGGCGACCCTGCCCGTGAGTAAGCCCAGCTCCCTCTGGTAGCCCCTGAGCGCCTTCTTGAAGCCCTCGAGCTCCTCCGACGGCGAGCCGTACCTTCTCCGTATCTCCTTCAGTAGCGACGCCGCCTCCCCCATTGTAGAGGGGATGACGCCCCATAGCGCCTCCGCCAGCTCGGCTCTGGAGCCGTCCTTGACGTAGCCGCTGTAGATCAAATGTGCCTGAGGAAGGCCGTCGGACAATTGTTTCACCTGAGTCGTATCGAAAGTCAAAGGAGGTTATAAAAACCCTTTCAGGCTAGCCGCAGCAGCCTCTCAGCGTTGCCGTGGAAAATCTTCTCCACGCCGCCCTCGTCGAGCCCTATCGAGCGGCATGCCATGAGCTGTTGCCGGAGGTACTCGACGCTGAACCCCCTGGGGAAGTAGCTGGAGTCGGTGCCGAAAAGCAGCCTCTCAGGCCCCACAGTCTCCATGACCTTCCTGACCAGGTCCTC
Source organism: uncultured Candidatus Bathyarchaeia archaeon (assembly GCA_964347405.1). Taxonomy (GTDB): domain Archaea; phylum Thermoproteota; class Bathyarchaeia; order TCS64; family TCS64; genus RBG-16-57-9. The sequence goes on from CAYFYM010000074.1 coordinate 10,155, forward strand.
CATGGTGATCCTGTAGGGCATCCACCTCATCCACTGGTTGCTGCCCGAGGAGTCGATGGATACATTGGGGCACGCCCAGCACAGCTGCAGCAGCTCCCTCCAGTAGCAGGCCCCGAAGTGTGGGACCACGAAGCTGAGCGACGGGAAGCTGGACGCCACCTCCCAGAGAGTGAGGGGGTTCATGTTCCTCAGGTCCCTGGGCGGGCCTCCGCCGCCTCCGAGGACGCCGAAGTGAATGATCACGGGCACCTTCAACCTGTCCGCGGCCTCCCAGAGGGGGTAAAGCGCCCTCTCGTCCACGGGCCTGGTCTGGCTTGACGCTATCATCTTGTACCCTCTGAGCTCCAGCTCCTCGACGCCGCGCACTAGCTCCCTGTCCGCGCCTTCGCTGAAGGGCTCGTGGTGAGCGAACCCGGTAAACCTGTCGGGGTGCATGGCCACCATCTCGGCGAGCCTGTCGTTGCCGCCGCCCGTCACGAAGTTCACCCGTTCAACGCCCTTCGCCTCCAGGTCCGCCGCCCACCTATCTGCCTGCTCCTCGTCGCTATGGGCCTCGGTCTCCGGAGGGTCGAACCCCCACATCCTACGCCACTCGCCCCTGTAGCGCCGGCTGTTCTCCAGGATCAACTTGGCACGCTCCTCGCCGTACTGTTCAGCAAGCCTCTGCCTCCATCCGGAGCCTGCGCGCCGGACCGGGAAGTGGCTGTGGAAATCAATGACCTTCAAGCCGTAGAGATTCAACTCAGTCGCCTTAAGCATCAGGGTGGAAGGGTAAAAGAGTTGAGTCGCTACAAGAGGCTACGCGTCGCCTTCGCCTCGTAGAAGGGGCTGTGGGACGGCAACGCCTCCTCAAGATACGCCTCGGCGTACACGCAGCCCGCCTGGACGCCCCTGAGCTCGGCCTTCTTCAGGTTGACTTTCTGGTAGTAGCCCCACGGGAACTTCGCCAACTGGCTCGTGTAACGCTCCACGGCCTCCATCTTCCTGTCCATGGACCCGGTGACGTCCACGAGGACGTGGGGCCGGGGGATCAGGCTGTTGACCTCCATGAGCAGCAGCCTCTCCACGAGGCACGGCTCCTCGTATGTGGTGGTGTGGGCCGCCCACTCCACGGCCTCCTTCACAGCCTTGTAGGTCGCCCTGTGCTCCCTGTGGTAGTCGAAGGGCAGGTGGGTGACCACGACCCGGGGCCTCTTCTCCGCGATCATGTTGGATATGCGTCTGATGAGCTGATCGATTTTCTCGACGTGGAGATCATCGAACACGGTGGGCTCCCTGAGCCCGAGGGCTTGGGCTGCGGAGAACAGCTCCTCCCGCCTCTCAGGCGGGTTGCATGTCAGGCACAGCACGTCCACGGGGGCGCTGGAGGCGTGGGCCGCGAGCGTCCCGCCGCACCCGAAGGTCTCGTCGTCCGGGTGAGAGACTATCGCCAACAAACCTCGTTTCATGTGTCCCACTCATACCTTGGGTGCGCCCGATTTAGTTGTTGCCCACCCAACACCTTATCTAAACAATCAGCGCACTCTACCATGTTCTGAGTGATTGAGTTGATCGAGATAAGGTTCCACGGAATGGGTGGACAGGGGGCGGTCATGGGCGCCCTCATGCTCGCCGAAGCGGCTTTCAGCGAGGGCAAACACGCCCAGAAGATCCCCGTCTACGGCGGCATGCGCCGCGGGGGAGACGTGACAGTCTTCCTCAGGCTCGACGACAAGCCGATAAGGCGGACGAGCGGCATCTACGAGCCCGACGCGCTGGTGGTGCTGGACCCAGCCCTAACCGCCCACGAGACGGTGAGGAAGGGGCTTAAGAGAGGCGGCGCGGCGATACTCAACGACACCAGGAAACCGGCCGAGGTGGACATGGGCGTAGAGCTCTCCACCACGGCGACGGTTGACGCCACCGGCCTCAGCGCAGAGGTATTCGGCATCCGGGCCATACCCATCACCAACACCATATTGATGGGCGCCATAGCCAAGGCCACGGACTGGGTGAAGCTGGAGTCCCTGTACGAGCCCATAATGCACACGTTCCCCGGCAGGATAGGCGAGCTCAACGTAGACGCCTGCAAGAAGGGGTACGCGGCGGCGGAGGTGGCGTGATGGCCCAGATAGTGAGGGCGTTCGCCCCCAAGGCGGACCACGACAAGTGCATAGGCTGCGTCCAGTGCGTTACCTACTGCCCCGAGGGCACAGTCATGCTCAACGAGGATAAGAGACCCGTCTTCGACTTCAGGTACTGCAAGGGCTGCGGCGTCTGCGCCAACGAGTGCCCCGTGCAGGCGATAGAGATGG
>CAYFYM010000075.1:0-5987 GCA_964347405.1 uncultured Candidatus Bathyarchaeia archaeon
CCATGGCATTCCCGCCCTTTCGGAGCATCTCGAGCCCTGCCTCCCCGATGAGGGGGTGCTTGGACGCCACCATCCCGTTCTCCGCGACGCAGTCGCTCCTCCCGGCGCCCACCCAGCGCCTATTCTGATAAACGAACCCGTTAGAAACCATGCATATGTAATAGGGCTAGACTATAAATAGACAGTGAATCACCCTGGGTAACCCTTGTATACCGGGAACGGGTTGATCAGGGTATGTCAGAGGAGAAACTAGCAGAATTTCTTCAGAAAGGGAAGGACTGGGAGAAGGTGAAGACGACCGTCCCGGGGGTGTTCGTCATGAGGATGCCGGGCAGCAAGAAAAGGGAGCCGAGCCTGTGCGTGGAGGTGAACCCTGTGGACGCCAGCGGCAGCCCGACGAAGCGCCGGGGCCTGATAATAAGGTCGGCGGAGGAGTACCTGGAGTTCAAGGACATATTGATGAACGAGAAGCTGGAGAGCCTCTTGGAGATGCTGGAGGACGTGAACCCAGAGACGGCGAGGCCCGGGAAGGCCACTAAAGACGTCATAGAGATCTGACCCAAAACCTCTTCATCGACGGCCCTCACTCTCTGTGAGGGTGCAGCGTTTGGAGAGTCTTAAACAGCTTTTATTCAGCCTGGTGGAGGTAGGGAGCCCCAGCGGCTTCGAGGAGCCCATGATGAAAAAGCTCGTGGAGGAGCTGAGGCCGGTCTGCGACGAGGTCTACGACACTCCACGCGGGAACGTGGTTGGTGTCCAGAGGGGCACGGACCCCGAGGCCCCCAGGATAGCCCTGGCCGCCCACACGGACCATGTGGGGTTCGTCGTCTCGAATGTGGACGAGCGGGGTTTCATCAGGTTCAGGCGCGTAGGCGGCGCCGTCAACCGGACAATACAGGGCCACCAGGTGAGGCTGATCACCGAGGAGGGCCCCGTCATCGGCGTCGTCGGCGTAAAGCCTGGGCACATCACCAAGCCCGAGGAGGCGCACAAGGTCCCGCCCATAGAGGAACTGTACATCGACGTAGGCGCCGACAGCAGTGAGGAGGCATACAGCCGAGGCGTCGAGATAGGAACCCCCATCGTCTGGAACATCAAGCCCGTGGAGCTGGGAGGCAGCTACGTGGCGACCGCTGCGGCCGACGACAGAGCCGGGCTAGCCGCCATGATAACCATAGCGAGGAGACTCAGCGACAAGCCTGTACAGGCGACTGTCTACTACGTCGGCACGGTCGAGGAAGAGATAGGGCTCAGGGGCGCCGAGGTGGCGGTACACGGCCTGGACGTGGACGCGGCGGTGGCCATCGACACGTGCCCCGCAGGCTACCAGCCCGACGTCAACATGAGGGACCTCTACTACGAGGTGGGGAAGGGCCCCGCCCTCCACATAGGCGAGCTGGGCTCAAGGACACGGTTCGGCAGCCAGGTGCTGAGGAGGTGGCTGATAGGCGTCGCCGAGGAGAACGGCATCCCATACCAGACCGGCCTCATGCACGGTGGCACCGACGCGTCCGCGATACAGCAGACCAGGGCTGGGGTGGCCGCCTGCACCGTCGGAGTGCCCAGGAGGTACAGCCACAGCCCAGTCGAGGTCCTCAGCCTCGAAGACCTCCACAACCTGACGGAGATCTTAACCACGGCCATCGGGGGCCTTACCAAAGACTTCAGCACCCACAGAATATAACTTCCCATCCTACTTTAAGCGAGGCTTACTACCGAGCCTCTACATATTAACATAGACCATTTAGGTTGAAAGTGGTTCCTGGTGTTTGAAGGTGGTCGATTAGACCCCTTTTTTACATCGTTTTTGACCCTCCCCAAAGTCTCCACTTTCTTTAGAAACAGGATACCATTGAATTAAACGTGATTTATGTTTGAGTTATTAGCAATCGCACTCCAAAACTCAAGTGAAAGCCAAATAATTGCGTGCATAGTTAAACGTTGTTGACTAAACTTGCTCTTTCCCAGTAGTAGTTAAAAACATCTTTACACCATTCAACTGCCTTATCATCAGTTGAAGTAAAACCCATGTAATTGAAATTTCCATCATTGTCAGGAAAATCAAAGAGAACTTCTTTTTCACTCATAAACAAAGCAAAATCGATGCGTTCTAAGTACTTGTTCTCAAGAGACCCCTTAGTTTTATAAGATCCAATTTCTTTCCACACTTCTTCGGGGATGTTATCAGATAATATTCTTGATCGTGTAAATCCTGTTGGTTTGATGCCTTTCCCCTGGACGCCGCTATCATGTGCTCTAAGTGACAGTTGATAGCCTGACGCTGTTGACAGAGTTTCATTTGTAATGTAAAGGTAATAATCTTCCACTTCCCTGAGAATCTTCTCGATAATGCCAAAAGTGTCCATAAGCCGTTTTACTGGTTTGCTATCCATTAACTCCCCTATCCTGGTTTGGAACTTGTATGGTAGTTCTCTTAGAGAATGGTTAACGAAGTAGTCTGAGTGTTTGGAGATAAATCTGTATCCATCGAGAAGCTTGATTGCCTGATGCCCATATGAAGTGATCTCATAAGCCCCATTGATATTACGTGTAACCAATTTTGATTCTACGAGTCTAGCAATATTCCGCGTGGTTTCTTGTACTGAAAAGTCAAGTTCCCTCGCTATATGACTTAGTTTTAAGTTCTCTTTATCTAACTCATATAGAATTTGTAATCTATCATCGTTTGATAACTCGAATAAGAGATCAGATAAAGCCTCCATATTGCTCTCAAACAATGAGTAATGATAAATAAATAGAGTTTACGCGGTTGGTCAAGGCCGCGCGCCCACCCGAGACATTGTTTTATTAGAACCCTATAGGACACAAAGCCCGCAGACTCATAATAGAAGGTTTGAGTATGATTTTTCATAGTCACGTGTTCGAGACTCTTTTGTGTATAATCGTGATTTCTTCGATAGGAGAAAAAATTGGCAAAGAATGAAGGAAAAAGCTTCTGGAGTATCGTGGGAGTGTTCATGACAACATGGGGAATTTCAGAGATAAACGGTGGAGCCGTTTGGATCCTAACCTGTGAGCACCTGTTCCCTCTGTTCAGCGTCGAATTAGGCATCACAGTGGTTGCTATGACCCTATGGAGCGTATGAATTCAGTAGTGATATCGCGGTATGACTTCTAAGCAACACTCTTTCTCTATCGAGATGGCGTCAAAGGAACATATGAAAAAAATCTCTATCGGCAATGAGCCTTATGGAGAAGTGATAGTTGAGGGCGAACTCGGAGAAATCACCAACATTGAGTTAGTAGAAGGAATGATGCTTCAGATATCTGGTGAAAACGGGGTATTTAGGATGGATATTACTGAGAGAGAACTAGCCCCCCTGGATTTTATGAAAAACCAAAAATGAAAGGGAGGTGAAAAAATGACCGAGAAAGAGACTGAGAATAAAAAGAGGGGCATATGCGGTAAATGTCCAATCGGTATCGGTATGCCATTATGTGCTATATGTGCGCTAGCCGGAATCGCAATAGTCTATAACATAGTCAGATGATTCAATCCTTCACTATCTTCCATTTTATATTATTTTTTCGGGATTGACTAGGATTTACTTCAATAATACTTGAAAAATGTCTTGCACCATTTAACGGCTATTAGATTTGTTCCATTATCCAGCTTCACTTATATCTGGAGTATAGGAGAATGAAATTTCAGCAAGATCTGCGTCCTATGCAAGAGTATTCAAACCCTGTATTCACTCCACCATGATAGAATGAGGCTCCACCTTCTTCATCTCATGGTATAGATATTCAAGCCAGTCCGATAATTGGGGGCGTTCCCTTACACCGCTCCTTGCCCTAAGCTCCTTGAATATGGGTTCGTACTTCTCCCAACTCCACAAAATGTATGTGCCCAATAGGTCAGATACTTGCTCAGAGGCAATCTGGTCCTGCTTTACTAACATGGCGATACCTGCTAGGTAGGTTCCCCAAGCCATCCACTCTGAGTGGTGTTCCAAATTTGAGGGCCCATACTTACTCCACCACTCCTCAAAGCTGTTCCATTTCTCATTATGTAATATTTTTAGATAGCCTTTCTGGAATTCCTTGTCATAGAATTGGTTATAGATGTTCATGAAGAGCTGTGTTCTTCTCGTCTTTTCGGCGTTCCTGAGTATGAGAATGTAGTACGTTGTTCCTGCGAGCAAGCCCAAGGCTGCGATGGTGATAGAGATCATCTGTAGATCAACCATCCCTGAAATGAGCTCTCAAAGGCCAAAAAGCTCGTATTTTTATTCTTCCCCATAAATCTCACACGATAAACGGGGCGTATCTAGACAAAAAAATCTCGAAACATCAAGTATGAATTTTCATGGTCAAACATTCGAGTCTTTCTTATTATTCACAATAGTAGTTTTCAACGATTACAAAGTAATCTGAAAGGTGAATGAAATGAATGTAATCGGAACAAACACATGGGAAGCAGATGCGGATAAAGAGATGATAAAGAAGATGTCATTAATATTTGCTGATGGGCTTAAAGCTCAAGGAATCGCACGATTACTTGATGCGTGGATTTCCCCAGATAAGAAAATGTTGTGGTGTAGCTGGGAGACCGATAATCTGGAAGCCTTGAAAGCTGCTTTCGTAGAAATGAACAAACAGACGGGGCTAAAATCTGTTCTCGAAACATACGAGAACTATACCCCACAATAAATCTGGTAAAATTCATCTATACGAAATATAGCTATACCTTTTTTCTCACCCGCGCGCGTATATGCACATTTATATTCTTAGAGGCTGCTCTGGCCCAAGGTCTCCTGCTACTACATCAGCCATCCAATGACTCTCACCTTATATGGAGAGGGGATTAGGTTATTACGCCGCCGTTCAGCGAGATAACCCATGCAGAGGCTTGAGCAGCGGGAACGAAGACTACTCTACGCGGCGCTCGCCTTGGCGGTTATTGCCACCGTGCTCTTCGCCCCCTCGCTTCTACCCCGGGGCGGCTACGGCGACGTCACCGTCCAGGAGGCCAGGCGCCTCATAGAGGACAAGCCGGACCTGGTATTACTGGACGTGAGGACGGCGTCGGAGTACGAGGAGGGCCACATCGAGGGAGCCGTGAACATCCCGGTCCAGGAGCTGAGCGTCCGCTTCGACGAGCTGTCTCCTGAGGACGAGCTGCTGGTTTACTGCCGGACTGGGAACAGGAGCGCGCAGGCGGTGGACATTCTACTGGACTTGGGTTTCACCAAGATATACCACATGGACGAGGGCATCACGGGGTGGATAGAGGCTGGCTACCCGGTCGTATAGCCTCCAACACTATTTTCTAGTACGTCTGTAAAGGTTATAGGGAGAAACCATGAAGCTAGTGACTTTTAGGGTTCACACTGAGAAGCGCGTCGGCGCCCTCAAGGGCGACGGGGTCGTCGACATCAACTCGGCCTACGCGCTGAAGCTCCTGGAGAAGATGAGCGGGGAGGCGGCGAGGAGGCACGCCGACGCAGCCATACCCACGTGCATGGTGGGGTTCCTGGAGGGAGGCGAGGACTCCATGGAGGCGGCGAAGACAGCCCTCGAGTACGCGGAGAAGCACCCTGACGCCCTCGGAATAAACGAGGAGAAGATAGTGCTAACGCTGGACGAGGCGAAGCTGCTGGCCCCCATCCCGAGGCCCGGTAAGCTGTACTGCGCCGCCGCCAACTTCTACGACCACGCCACGGAACGGATAAAGAACCCGGAGGAGCGGAGCAAGGCCATCGAGAGGCTCAAGAGCCTGAAGCTGGATGTCCCCGACATGTTCCAGAAGCCCCCCACGCTAGTGGTGGGGCCACGTGACCCCCTCATCAAGGTGAAGGCCACGGAGAGGATGGACTACGAGTGCGAGCTGGCCGCCGTCATAGGCAAGAAGGGAAAGTACATACCCGCGGAGAAGGCGTACGACCACGTAGCCGGCTACACCATAATGATCGACGTCAGCGCCAGGGACCAAGGCTTCCCCCAGGACGTGGACTTCCCCATGT
>CAYFYM010000076.1:0-6405 GCA_964347405.1 uncultured Candidatus Bathyarchaeia archaeon
ATGAACCCCGGGCTGACGTTGAACGCGGAGAAGCTGGAGGTGTCGAGGTTGGCCGAGAAAGCTTCTTTCAGGAACCCGAGGTGCCCCAAGTGCGGGGGCGGCACCGAGTCCATGGGTGCGGGCCAGGGGCTCCGATGTAAGAAATGCGGATACAGGGGCGACCAGCTGAGTACGATTAGGGTCGTCGAGCCCAGGCGGCTGAAGCCGGGCACGTACATCCCCGACAGGGACGCCCACCGGCACCTGACCAAGCCGCTGGAGAGGTACGGCAGAGAGAGGCCCTACCTCGGCGACCCCTTGTTCGAGCCATGGATATCCCGGGGCGGCCCCGGGAAGCCTAGTCCTTCTCGTCAGTAACCGTGTAGTAGACGTGGTTCTTCTGCACTATCGGCTTGGCCTTCAGCACGTCGATGACGTCGCCCTTCATGACGCCCCTGTCGGCGGTCGTGGCCAACACCTCGCCCACGAACAGCGTGTGGTCCCCACAGACCAGGCTCTGGGCCACCCTGCACTCTATGTGGCTGAAGCACTCCTCGATGCGGGGAGGCTTGACCTTGAGGGAGGGGATGGCTGTGAGCCCCGTCTCCTTGAACTTGTCTACCCTCCTGCCCGACTCGGTTCCGCAGTAGTGCATCTCCTCCTCGAGGCTGATGGGCGGCACGTTGACGACGAACTCCCCAGTCTCCGCGATGAGGTCGTGGCTGTAGCGTTGAGGCGCCACGCCGATGCAGACCTGCGGCGGCCTATGCGAGATGGACATGTACATCCCGAGGGTGATGATATTGGGCCTGCCTTGCCTGTCGACGCAGGTGGCCATCACAACAGGCGGCGTCGGCCCCGGCTGAAGAAGCCTGCCTTCAGGCATCTCTATCTTGTCCATGGATAAAGATCAGGGCTCATCTGATAAAAATGGAGCGAGGAGAAGGGGCTACTTGAGACCCCACCAGTCGGCTATGTTGGCCTTCTCCACCGTCTCGTAGCCCAGCCTGCCGTCCTTGGTGCTGAGTATGGGGTTGACCCCGGGACCGTGCCCAGCGTAGTCGCTGGCGCCGTGGACTATTACGCCTACGGTCACTGCGCCTTTGTAGTAGCCGCGGCCGTTGACGCAGAGCTGGTCCTTTAGGCAGACGACGTCGCCGAGCCTCAGCGTCTCCAAGCCGTACTTCTCCACGGCCGTGGGGTCCGTGGTCTGGATGTCGTAGTCCACGGGCTCCGTGACTGGCCAGAAGCCTATGCCCGAGCCCATGAGGAACGAAGGGACCTCATTCACGACGGGCGCCACCAGCTTACCGCCCTTCTCCTTGAGGCCGAGGCTGTCCAGAAGCCTGGAGCTGCACTTGTTCAACCTGATGTCTGGGTAGTCGAGGAGCCTTAGCCCCACGCCCACCGCCTTCACCTGCACTTTATCGCCTATGGCAAGCTTCTCCAAGGTATCCTGGTCGAAGTGCACCAGGTCGTCGCTGCCGGCGTGGCGCCCCGTGAAGACCCCCTTGGCTGCCTTGGCCTCGCCGTCGACTACCGTGGCCTCGTTGCCGATGCACGCCAGGTGGGCGAGGGCGCACTCGCTGGGGTTCTTCCTCTCCTTGCCCCTGATGGTTACCCCCGGCTCCACGTGGTCGCCGCTGGCCCACCCGAAGCACGGGTCCCCCACCTTGAGGTTGTACTTGATGCCCCCCATGCCGAGCCCCATCTTGGGCTTGCCGTCCCACTGGGCCCGGTACCCCCTGCTGGACGGGGACACTATCTCGCCCTGCACGGCTATCTTCAGCAGCCTGTCCCTGTTGTCCTTGAGCAACCTACTCGCCCCCCAGCCCCAGGTAGTCTGCGATGTTCGCTTCTGGGTTCAGCGCCGGCTCGATCTCGCCTTCCTTACAGGTCATTATGGTGGTGACGCCTATTCCTTGACCCATCCTCCCGCTTGCGCCGCAGCTCACGACTCCGACGGTGTATGCGCCCTCGTAGTAGCCCCTCCCCCAGGCCGTCAATATGTCCTTGAGGCAGACTATGTCGCCCAGCCTAAGGTCCTTCAGGGCCTCGACGGCGTCCGGGCTCTGGGTCATGACGTCCCAGTTGTTGGACTCGGCCGGGGCACCGCCGCTGCCCTGACCAACGTACTCCGGGGGTACCACCTTGGCCACCGGCACGGTCAGCCTGCCGCCGCTCTCGCCGAGGCCCATCTTCTCGAGGAGTCGGGGGCTCAAACCCACGGCCCTGACGCCGGGGTGGTCATTGAACTCTAGGCCCACGCCGCACGTCTTCACCTGAACCTTGTCGCCTATTGCGAGCTTCTCAAGAGTCTTCTCCTCGAAGTGCAGCACCAGGTGGTGTCCGCCTTCGGGGAGGTAACCTACCTTACCGACCACGACGCCGGAGCCGCCTTTCGCCTCGCCGTCGACGACCCTAGCCTCGTTGCCGATGCAGCTGAAGCTGCGGAAGCTGTTCTTCTCGCCGTCGCTCCCGGTTCCGTCAGCGGATACGCCGGGCTCCACCTTCTCGCCCCACGCCCAACCGAAGCACGGGTCGCCGGGTTTCACGTTGTAGACGATGCCGCCCCTACCCAGCCCCACCGTTGGGGTGCTGTCCCAGTTGGTCATGTAGCTGGGCTCAACCACCGAGTGGACGACCTCGCCGATCACGGCGATCTCGAGGAGCCTATCCCTGTTTGTTCCTATCATTGAATATCCCAGAATACTGGTGCCGATTGCTATTTGACAGTACCTGAACAATAAGGAGAGGGGGATGTGAAACCTTAGACGCTAACCGGTCATGACGTAGTCCATCATCTCTTCGGCTGTCATGCCGCCTAGGCCGAGGCTCTCGGCCGTGGCCCCCTCGCTCCAGAACTCCCTCTGTAGCACGAGCTCCGCGAGGTCGACCATGGTGTCGATGGCTGGCGTCGGGACGTCGAACATGTCCCCGAGGCTCGAGATGAAGACGTATCCGTAGAGGAGGTCCTCCCCGAAAGCGGTCTTGGCGGCGAAGTCATCCAGGCTCAGCCCAGGCCTCCAGCTTCGGTGGCTCGCGAAGGTGCTGTAGACCTCGTACATGGTCTCGCCCTTGACGCCGTACTGGCCGTACTCCAGCTTGAGCACCTCCGGCTTGGGCAGCAGCTCCAGCCCAAGCGCCTCGCCGACGGTGATCCTCTCCTTGTCGACGAGGTCCATCACGTGGGCCACCTTAGGCGTCATCAGCTTACCGTAGAACTCGAGGTCCCCACCGGTCTTCTCCCACAGCCCCGTGTTGAGGAGCGCCGGCGGCACATGGACCTGTAGGTTTGGGTTTGTCAGGCTCGTGTAGAGCACGTTCACGGCCGCCTCGCAGTTGGGGAAGAAATCCTTGACCGCCTTCATCAGCGTAGGCGTCTCGTCTCCCGGCATCGCCGCGGCCCAGAGGTGGGCCTTCACCCCGAAGACGTTCAGCACCCCGGGCGCGGTCGGTTTGACGAAGTAGGGCAGTATCGCTCCCTCCCCGAGGACCGTGTCCTCAGGCGCATGCTCCTTGAAGCCCCTGTACGATCTGAGGGCCGCCAGGTAGGAGGACCAGTTCATTATCACCTGACCCGGCTCCATGTGCCTAGCGGCCTCATGGATGAACCTCTCCGCCCCGTACGCCCTGATGGCCATGAACACGGCGTCGGCCCCCTCCACGGCCTCCGCCATGTCGGTCGTCAAAACGTCCGGCTCCACCCTTCCCTCGAGGTTACCATACGCCTCGATGGACCCCTTCTCCTCGACGATCTTCAGGTTAGCGCTGTACTCGGGGAAGTCGAAGAGGTTCACCTTGAAGCCCTTGAGCCCGAGATCGACGGCCATGGTCATGCCTCCGCTGCCACAGCCCAGAACAGCCGCTCTTTTCACCATCTCTAAGCCTCCTAGACACGTGTCTCCGGAAATATATAATAAAATATTCTGGTGATCGAGTACCATGACCGGCCCTGGTCTGCTCATGGGGGTCGATATCGGCGGCACCTTCACCGATCTGATGCTATTCGACGCGGCTAACGAGAAGATGCGTTTCATGAAGATACTGACGACGCCGATGGACCACTCAGAGGGCGTCATGGAGGGAATACGTCGCATTCTTGAGGCCGACGGATACCACACCGGCGACGTCTACTCGGTTATCCACGGCAGCACCATCGGCATCAACACGGTTATAGAGCGCAAGGGCGCCAAGACCGGACTGATAACCACGAGGGGGTTCGAGGACGTGCTGCTCATCGGGAGGCAGACTAGGCCAAGGATCTACGACTGGACTGTAGGCCGCCCCACCCCCCTCGTGCCGGGGAACCTGAGGAAGGGATTAACCGAGAGGATGGACCAACGCGGAGAAGTCATAGAGCTGCTGGACAAGGCAGAAGCAAAGAGAGTAGTTGAATGCTTCAGGGAGAACGGCGTCGAGTCGATAGCAGTCTGTCTCCTCCACAGCTACGCTAACCCGAGCCACGAGCAAGCCGTCAAGGAAGCCGTCTTACAGGGGTCCCCCGACGCCTACGTCTCGGTCTCATCCGAGCTTCTCCCCGAGTTCAGGGAGTACGAGAGGATGAGCACCACCGTGGTAAACTCGTACATCGGCCCAGTCGTCTCCCGTTATCTGGGCTCGCTGGAGTCTGAGTTGAAGGATAGAGGCGTCGGCCAGCTCCTCGTGATGGAGGCCGACGGCGGCTTAACCTCCGTGGGAGACGCCGTCAAGCGCACCGTAGGCACCATAGAGTCCGGGCCGGCGGGCGGAGTGTTAGCCGCCGCTTACATGGGCCGCCTCGCCGGTAGAGCTAACTTGGTGAGCCTCGACATGGGAGGCACCACCGCGAAGAGCAGCATAGTCGTCGACTCCCTTCCCCTCGTCACCACCATGTACGAGGTCTCTCCCCTCGGGCAGGGGGAGAGGCTCGTAAGAGGCTCAGGCTATCCGATAAAGACGCCTGTGATAGACTTGGTGGAGGTGGGCGCGGGAGGCGGAAGCGTGGCTTGGATAGACGCCGGCGGCGCGCTCCGGGTTGGTCCCAGGAGCGCGGGGGCAGACCCGGGGCCTGCCTGCTACGGCAGAGGAGGAGCAGAGGCGACGATAACAGACGCCAACGTCGCACTCGGGAGGATCGACCCAGACTACTTCCTCGGAGGCGAGATGAGTCTCGACCCGGAGGCGTCTCACAAGGCGCTTGACGGGATAGCCGAGGCGCTGGGGGTCACACGGCTGGAAGCCGCGGAGGGCATACTGAGCGTCGCGAACTCCATAATGGCGCGGGGAGTCAGGTACGTGACCACCGAGAGAGGCATCGATGTCAAAGACTTCTCCCTCATCGCCTTCGGGGGAGCCGCCCCAGTCCAGGTGATAGACCTAGCGGAGATCGTGGGACTGGGCGAGATAATCGTCCCCCCGTCGCCCGGGGTGTTCTCCGCACTCGGCTTCCTCGTCGCCGACCTCGTACACAACTACGTCAAGACGAGCTATTCGCTTTGCTCCGAGACGAGCTGGAGCCGGGTTGAAAGCATATTCGCCGAGCTAGAGACGCGAGGAAAAGCGCAGCTGGAGAGAGACAACGTACAACAGTCCCAACGGAGATCAGCCAGGTCCCTCGACATGCGTTACGCCGGCCAGAGCCACGAACTCAACGTCTCTGTGCGAGGCGCCCAGAGCATGGAAGAGATGGTGAGCCGATTCCATGGCGTCCACGAGAGACACTACGGGTACTCCATGCCCGGGGAGGAGGTCGCCATCGTAAACTACAGGCTCGTAGCCATGGGCGTAAGACCCAAGCCGAGGCTGGAGTCGAAGGAGGGTTCAGGCGTCGACGCGGACGCGGCCCTGAAAGGCGGGAGACGCGTCCACTTCAAAGACAAGGGCTGGGTCAAATGCGAGGTGTATGACAGAGACCTGCTGAAGCCAGGAAACGTCGTGCGCGGCCCCTGCGTCGTGGAGGAGTGGGACACCACCACGGTCATGAACGTCGGCTACACGGGGACCGTCGATGGCTTCGGTAACATCATACTGGCCAGGGAGGGGGGAACTGCATGAGCGTTGACCCCGCACGGTTGGAGGTGGTGAAGAACGCCTTCTTCTCCATCGCCGAGGAGATGGGGGCCGTGCTTGTACGAGCAGCGTACTCCACGAACATAAAGGACAGGAGGGACTGCTCCTGCGCCATATACACGAGACACGGTGAGCTGGCGGCTCAGGCGGAGCACATCCCCCTCCACCTAGGGATAATGCCTTCGGCGGTCAAGGCCATCCTCCGCCGCTGCGACGAGGAGGCAATAGAGCTAGACCCGGGGGACGCGCTGCTATGCAACGACCCGTTCTTAACGGGGTCACACACGTGGGACCTGATGGTGGTCTCCCCCGTATTCCACGACGGCGAGGCCGTGGCCGTGGTAGGGAACCTGGCGCACCACGCCGACATCGGTG
>CAYFYM010000077.1:0-3172 GCA_964347405.1 uncultured Candidatus Bathyarchaeia archaeon
CCGGTACACGGTGTCCCTGTACGTGTCGGCGCCTATCCAGTCCCAGTAGTCGACGGCGCCGTCCACGCCGGCCTTCTCCCCGAGCTCACGCCAGAACCCCTCCAAGAGCTCTGCGAACCCCTCGGTGAGGATGAGACCACGTTCGAGGGCTTGTTGTATGGTGGCTGTGCCGGTCTCCCTCTCAGTCACCTCCTCCATCTGCCACCGCTCGTCCAGCGGTATGAGGTCGCCCCAGTAGCTGAGGCTCTCGGCCAGCGTCCTGGCGCTGATCTGCTCCATCTCCAGTATGGGGTGCCAGCTCTTCAGGAAGGCGTCGGCGACGGCGCCTATGTCCATCCTCATGAGGCTCTGGCTGAGCATGAAAGGGTCCTTGTACAGGGTGCTGCTCTTGTGCTCTATCCACTTGTTCTGGCGCTCCAGCACGTTGCTAAGCTCCTTGAGGGCCTCCGCGTCTAGGCAGAACTCCTTGACGTCCTTGATGCCCGGGTAGTGCTTCCTGATGACGCCCATCACGTAGTCGAAGTCGATGTCGAAGGGCTCGATCCTGCCGCTCTGCACCATCCTGCAGAGGCCTATGACGCTCTCCAGCTCGCTGCTCATGCCTCGTCCTCCACGAGCGTGGGCACCGAGACGTCGTCCGTCTTATGGACCATGATTATGTGGACGTCCTGGCCCCTGAAAGTCACCTGGCTCGGGGTGATGGCCATGTACTGGTCGTCCGTGCCCTCCATGGTGGATACTATGAACTCGCTCACGGCCTCCTTGTTCTGGGGGTCCATGTGTAGGTCGAACTCGTCCACCGCCCTGAAGGGGCTGAGCACGTTCTGCTGCAGCGCCAGCAGGAACGCCATGACGCTGCTGCTGCGCTCGCCGCCGCTGTGGGTGTACGGGTCCAGCCTCTGAGGCGCGGCGCCCTTGAAGCCTACGAATATCTCGAGGCCGGCGTCCTCGATGTCGTGGCTGTTTATGAGCCGGACCTCCCCGACGGCCTGAAGCTTCGAGAGGAGCCTCTTGTACCTGACGTTCACCTCGTCCAAGAGGTTCTCCGTCACGTCACGCCACTTCCTACTCCGCTCCTCTATCTCCTCCAGCACCTGGCGGCGGCTCTCCTTAACCTCCTCGATGCGCCGCTGTATCTCCGTGAAGGTCTCGTTGTAGCTCTCGTACATGTCCTCGGCCTCCTCGGGGACGTCCGACATCCCCATGAGGATGCCCTGGGTGCGCCTTATCTCGTTGAGAATCTCCTCGCCTGTGCGGCCCGTCTCTATCCTCTGGCCACGGATGAGGGCCTCGGCCTCGGCGTCTCTGAGGTCACGGCCCGTGCGGTCGATCTCGGCCTTCACCTGCTCAAGCCTCCGCCTGAGCCTGCCGCGGCGGTCCTTGAGAAGAGCCAGCTGTATCCTGCCCTCTATGTACTGGTCGTTGGTGTCGTCTATCCTCTTCCTGACGGCCTCCATCTCCAGGGCGAGCCTGCTGGCCTCATGCTCCGCCTCCGTGAGCCGCCCCGTGAAGGCCTCTATCTTCGCCTGCAGCGTGTTCCTCTGCTCAATGAACTCGCTGCTCAGGTTGTCGTAGGTCTCGGTCTGGGTCTCCTCGATCTCGGTGAACAGGCTGAAGTAGTCGTCGAGGGTGGTGGGCCCACTCTGGGCCTTGTCGATGAGGGTCTTTATGGCGGACTCGAAGCGCTGCCTCTGCTCCCTGGAGCTCTGGATGATGCGCTCCACCTGGGTGAGTTGGCCCTTGGACGCGTTTATGCCGTGCTCGCTTATCCCGACGACGCGCTCGCTGTCGATGCGTTTCTCGATGAGAGTGTTCCACTGGCTCCGCATGGAGGCGAGCAGAGCCTCCGCGTCCACTATAGTCTGGGTGTTCCTCTCCATCTCCTCCTCCGCCGAGAAGAGGTCCCTCTCGGTATCCGCCATCTCTTCCCGGAGCCGCTTCACCGCGTCCTCCAGGGTGAGCACCCTGCTCCACGCCATCCCCTGTTGAAGGAAGCTCTGGCGCTTCTGGAGCTGCCTCTTCTCCTGGAGCCTTTCGTTCTGCTCCCTCCAGTAAGCCAGGGTCTCCCGGGCCTGGTTCAGCAGCTGGTTGAGGCTCTCCTCCTCGCTGAGGATGCCGCTGAGCTTGGACTTGGCTTCCACGATGTCCCGCCTGAAGCTGTCGTAGCCCACGGCCTCCTCCAGGGTCTTGAGGCGTTCATGGGGGCTGATGTTGGCGAACCTTGTGGGCATGGCTTGGTGCATGATTATGAGCATGTTGTTGGGGTCGAACCCGAAGCTCCGGAGCAGGTCAACGACCTCGGCCTTGGAGACGTTCCGCTGGTTGAGCCTGAACCCGTACTTCCCGTCCCTCCGCAGGGTCCTGGTGAGCGTGATCTCGTCCATGTTGAACTGGGGGACGGGCCTGTAACCGCTCTCCTTGACGCTGTTGTTGAGTATGAGGGTGACCCTGGCCGACTCGGCGTCCCACCGGATGAGGTCGCTGAGCCTCTTGGATCGCTCAGTGTATGTGTCCCCGAGGGCGACGCATATCCCGAGGAGTAGACTGCTCTTCCCTGAGCCGTTGGGCCCACAGACTACGTTGACGCCCTGCCTGAGGGGGATGCGGGCGTACTCGTAGGACATGAAGTTCTCTAGGATTACCTCGCGTATGAGCATCTATGGGCCTCGAACTCTAATACCTCAGCCACGCCTCATTTTTAAAGTTTGACTAAACCCTTGTACCACCCGGGGGAAAGTGTAAAACGATTGCAAAAGCAGGAGGAGAAGGCGGCCAAGCTCCACGGGGGAGCCATCGTTGTCGACACCCACTGCGACACCCTGATGAAGTTCCTGAGGCAGCCCCACGGGATGCCGCCCGCCCGGAAGCTCGGGGAGAAGGCGGACTGGGGCCACATCGACCTGCCCCGGATGATCGAGGGAGGCATCACGTGCCAGACCTTCGCCGTCTACACGGGGCGTCGCGCCGTCGTGCCTGAGGCCACCCTGATGGCCCTCCAGATGGTTGACAAGTTTTACTCGGAGGTAGAAGCCAACGACGGCATCGGCTCCACGCTGGAGGGCCTCGAGGACGTCAGCAGGATGCCCAATATGACCCGGGTCATGGTGAAGCGGGGCTACAGCGACGAGGACATACTGAAGATACTGGGCGGCAACCACCTGAGAGTCTTCAA
>CAYFYM010000078.1:0-15204 GCA_964347405.1 uncultured Candidatus Bathyarchaeia archaeon
CCTGGTCGGCACGATGATCGAGATTCCCCGGGCCGCCCTGACGGCCGACCGCATCGCCGAGACCGCCGAGTTCTTCAGCTTCGGCACCAACGACCTCACCCAGATGACCTTCGGCATAAGTAGGGACGACGCAGAGGGCAAGTTCCTGCTCAACTTCGTGGACAGGGGTCTGCTCCCGGCGAACCCGTTCCAGGTAATAGACCGTGAAGGCGTAGGCCAGTTGATGAAGATGTGCGTCGAAAAGGGCAGGGCGACGAGGCCGGACCTGGAGATCGGCATCTGCGGCGAGCACGGCGGCGAACCGAGCAGCATCGAGTTCTGCCACCTCATCGGCTTGAACTACGTGAGCTGCAGCCCGTACCGTGTGCCCATCGCGCGTCTAGCTGCGGCTCACGCCGAGCTGGACCACCCCAAGAAGAAGTAACGTTCTTCTCTTTTCATCATCAGCCCAAAATAAACACGACTTCTCCATATTCCCATCCATGACTGAACTGGGCCACATCGGATTCATGGTGAGTGACCTGGGTACGAGCCTGGCTTTCTACCAGAAACTCTTCGGATTCGAGGCGGTTAAACGCTTCAAGTTCGGTGAAAGCAACGTGGCGCTGCTGGGCGTCGGGGACGGGCTGCTCGAACTCATACAGAGGCCTGACGCCCCTGAGACGCCCCCCGCGGGTAGCCACGTCGCGTTGCTTGAGCCAGACTTCGACTAAAAGATGAAGACCCTGGGGGAGATGAGTGTCGAGAAACTATCGGTACCCGGGCTCAACGGCGACCGGTTCTGCTTCTTCCAGGACCCTGACGGGCACACGATTGAACTCACAGAGATTGGGTTAGGCTCCTAGGCAAAAGAACCGGGTCAGGCGTCCTCGTCTAGAATATGATGTCGGAAGGTATCTCCCTCTTCGCTAGCAGCAGCCTCATCCTACCCCTGAGTCCATCGTAGTAGGGGGACTCGTCTCGGGACGCCTCCCTGAACCTGCCAAGAAGCTCAGGGTAGTTGTCCAATAACGCCGCCTCTATGCTGCGCCAGTTACCCGCCTTGATATTCAGCCTGTCGACTATGACCCTGCTCACCTTGTCCGCGAGCCCGTCGACGAGGGCCTCGACGCTCTCCTCAGAAAGATACGGGAGGAGGGGGCCGAGGAACGCGTAGGTGGGTATCCCGGCGTCGCTGAACAGCCTCAGAGCCTCCAGCCTATCGCCTACCGGCGACGCGTGGGGCTCGAACGCCCTGCGCACGTCATCGCTCATGGAGGTTATGGTCAGACCCACCTCGGCTTGGTCGATCTCACCCAGTATATCCAGGTCTCTCTGCACCAGAGAGCTCTTGGTGAGGACCTCCACTGGGAAAGCGTAGTCTCTGAGTATCTCCAGCAGGCTACGGGTGGTCTTAAACTTCCTCTCCACAGGCTGATACGGGTCCGTGACGCTTGAGAACAGCACCGTGCCGACAGGTTTCCGCGGAGCCTCCCTCCTGAGGCACTCGGCCGCGTTCTTCTTGACGTCCACGAAGCTGCCCCACCTCTCTCCCTTGTGGTACCACCTGGTCATAAACCTGGCATAGCAGTAGACGCAGCCGTGGCCGCACCCAATGTACGGGTTTACCGCGTAGGTCACGCCCTCTATGCCGCTCCTGTTCATTATGCCGCGGCAGGTGGTCTCCCCTATCTTCACAGTGGTATCCGGGGATGGGCTACCTATATATAAATCGCCATCACAGAAGCTATGATAGTCACAGCGAAATAGGGAGACGATTCGATATGAAGATAGTCATCATTTATGATAGCAAGACGGGGAACACGGAGAAGATGGCCAAGGCCGTCGCCGAGGGAGCCGGAGAGGTAGCCGAGGTCGAGCTCAAGAAGATAGGGGAGGCGTTCCCGCTCACAGTGATGGCTGAAGCCGACGGAGTGGTCTTCGGCAGCCCAGTCTATTACGCGGACATCTCGAACGAGATGAAGGACTTCCTAATCCACGTCGAGAGCTACATCAAGGCGGACAAGAAGAAGATACACGACCGGCCCGCCGCCGTCTTCGGTAGCTACGGCTACGACGGCGCGTGGATAATGGAGGAGCGGCTGAAGACGAGGATCGAGAGGCTCGGGTACAAGACATACGACGAGGTCTGTGTGCTCGTTGACACCGACATCAAGTACAACGAGAAGTCCCTCGACGCGTGCAAAAAATTCGGTAAAAAGTTCGCCGAGTCCATCTAGCCCATAACTTTGCTTACCCAACACGTTTAAACAGCGTGTAAACCCTTTTTCAGCGATGAGTAGGCTCTACCCGGACGAGGCCTTGAAGGCGCACCGAGAAGGGTTAATCCACATACATCGACTGGACGAGCCGGACAAGGGCTACTCAGCCGGGTGGAGCTTCAACTCGCTAACCGACGACGAACACAACGGAAGCCTCAAGAGGCTCCTCGGCGGCGTCCTTGAGCCGCTGGGGCGGCTTCAGAGGGAGTGGGCGGGACCTCAGGCGGTAAACAGCCTCGACGTCCACTGCGCGGCGTCGGTAAAGAAGGCAGGAATAACAGACCACGAGCTCCGGGAGGCCGTGACTGGCTTCGTGTCAGACGCTGAGATGCTTGGCCAGCTATCCGTCAGCTTGGATCTTTCGCCTGAAGCGACCATGCACGAGTCCATTTCCCGCTTCGCTTCCAGCGATCCACAGACGCTGGGAGCCCACATGGACCGTTTCAACGAAGCCTTCGCGTACGCGCTTGAACAAAGCTATGGCAGAGGATCGTTCCAACTGGTACCTGTCCTCAACATAACCGAGCAGACCGACTGGGGCTCCGAGGCTCTCTCAAGGTACGTGGCGCTGATGTACCTCTACGGTTACCCCCTGTTACAGAACTACCTAACGGGGACGCTGCACCCAAGGTACCTCCACGAGCCCGAAGCGGTCGCCTCGGACATCGAGGCCACGTACCTCAGACACGGGGGCGTACATGGGAACAGCGACAACCAAGGCTGCCTATCCGTCGTCACCCTGAACCTGCCGCGTCTAGCCCGCCTCTCGAAGACGGAGGACGAGTTCTTCGATAGGCTCGACGAGGCGGTAGAGCTGGCCAAGGCCGTCCACGAGGGAAAGAGGGGGCACCTAGAGGCGATGCTCGCCGAGGGGAGGCTACTCGAGACGGTGAGGCGCCTTGACTCATTTGACTGGCACTTCTCCGCCGTCAACGTGGTGGGTATGAACGAGGCTCTGATGAGCCTGATAGGCGCCGGGGTCGGGCACGTTGCGGGGAAGGCTGTTACCTACAGGCTGCTTGAGCACCTAGTCTGGAGGATCGAGGAGATGCAGGCTGAGACGGGGCACCTGTACACGTTGGAGGCGGCGCCGTGCGTGGAGGCGGGGGCCCAGATGGCGGAGAAAGAAGCGGCTACCGGGTCTGGAGAACCGGGGGTGTTCTACACGGCTTCCACGGAGCTACCGCCCTGGCATGGAGACGATCTCTGGGACGCCATGGAGCACCAGAAGAAGTACCACGGCATATACACTGGGGGGAACGTGTTCCAGATCCATCTAGCCAGAGGCCTGAACTACCGGGAAGAGTGCAAGCTTCTGCTAAGGCGCGCTCTGGATGTCTTCGGGTTCAACCACCTGAAGGTCTCCCCCGTGTTCAGCCTATGCACGGAGCACGGCTACCTGTACGGTGAGCAGAGGAAGTGCCCAGTGTGCGGCGGCGACGCAGACACATACACGTGGGTGGACTGCAGCCCACGGCCCTTAGACGAGTTAGGCGAAGGACTGAAGGAGGCGTATAGGCGACGGGTCTACAGCGACGTGAAAGACAGGCGAGAATAGAGCTCCCGGTGGTGGGCTACAGGAAGCTGAGCGTGGCCGACTACCCGGGTGGGATATCCGCCGCCTTGACTGTGCCGGGGTGCAACCTCAGGTGCCCCCATTGTCCCCACGAGGATCTGGTGCACCACCACCTCTCGATGGAGAAGATCCCTGCGGTGGAGCTTCTCGAGTCCCTGTACCCCCGCGCAGGATTCCTAGATGCCGTGACGTTTACCGGCGGCGAGCCGCTGCTCCACAGAGGCTTGCCTGACTTCCTCAGGGAGGTTAAACAGCTGGGGCTCGACGTGAAGCTGGACACCAACGCGTCCAAGCCGAGGATTTTGAGGAGAGTGATGGAGAAGAGGCTTGTCGACTACTTCAGCGTCCGTGTTGTGGCTCCTCTGAGCAGGTATCGGGAGGTGTCGAGGAGCCGCGTCAGGGTGGACGCCGTCAGAGAAGGCATCCACATTGTGAGACGAAGCGGCGTGCCCCACGAGTTCACCGTCACCCCCGTGCCGGGCATCCATGGACCGGAAGACGTCTTGGAGGTCTCACGGTTCCTCGCAGGCTCTAGGAGGCTCGTGATAAGGCGTTTTAACCCCGCCGAGTGCCTGGACTCCTCCCTACGGGGCACGGAGCCTTACAGCGACGCCGAACTCCGAGCTCTAGGAGACGTGGCCGCCCCGTACTTCAGCGAGGTAGAGATAGAAAAGCCGTGGCTAGACTGAGTGCCTGCCCAGCATCTCGAGCACCTTTTCCGCCGCCCACTCGACGTACTCGTCGCAGTGGGTCTCCCCCTGCTCCTTCATCTCCTCGTACCTCTGCTTCCCCTCAGGGGTCCTTGTGTTGACGCCCAGGAGGTCGTAGCAGTTCACGTGGCCCCAGTGGCTCTCGAACCCCCGCAGCATCTCCTGCGTGGTCTCCCTCATCCCCTCCCGTTTGGACTGGAAATCCTCTGGATTCTCCGTCCCCTCCGTGCCCAGTAGCAGCCCCACGGCCATGACTGAGCCGCTGACGGCGCCACACAGGCTCCCCCACCCGGCCCCGCCTCCACCGAAGTTGGACGCAAGCCTCATGACGTCCGTGTCGAACCCTGGAAGGTGTTTCACCTCGTTGACCCTGATGAGAGCGCTCTCACAGCAGTTGAACTTGTTTTCGCCCCGTTTAATCATGCCCGTAATTTTCCGTGTACAAAGAAAAGGTTAACCCCGAACCCGCGGGCGGGTACAGTCTTAAATGAATTCTTTGTTACTCTAATCCGATGACCCTCACTGAGACTTATATCAGGAGAGCCAACCAGCTGGCGCTGCAGGCGGCCCAGAAAGGAAACCACCCGTTCGGCGCCGTACTCGTCCACGGCGACGAGATAGTTGCCGAGGCTGAGAACACTGTGAACACCGACGGAGACTTC
The DNA here is from genome assembly GCA_964347405.1 of uncultured Candidatus Bathyarchaeia archaeon. Classification (GTDB taxonomy): domain Archaea; phylum Thermoproteota; class Bathyarchaeia; order TCS64; family TCS64; genus RBG-16-57-9. Next base: position 5,210 of record CAYFYM010000078.1, read on the forward strand.
ACCAGACACGCTGAACTCAACTTGGTAGCGACCGCCAACAGGGTTCATCCACCAAAGGTTCTGGGAGAGTCCACGCTGTACGCTAGCACGGCTCCATGTCTAATGTGTGCAGCGGCCATCTGGAGAGCGGGTATCAGGAAGGTTGTCTACGGAGTCAGGTACGAGACCTTCAGCCGCCTGGTGCCGGGTAGACACAGATACGTCTCCATCGAGGAGGCTTACAGGCTTCTGGATACTCCTCTGGATGCAGAGGGAGGCGTCCTAGAGGAAGAGTGCTTGGCGTCATACATGTCTTGGCCTGAAGAGTAGACGTAGGACGACGTGTTCATGCATTCAAACGAGCAGCTGGCGGTCACCTTACCCAGTGGCGTCTTTCGTCGTGATGATCGTGTCAAACGTAGACTGCTATTAGACCCGTCTCTATGATGGCCGCCACTATCAGGAGAGGCACTATCCTCCTGACGAATAGGGACAGGGATTCTTGGACGTACCTCTGGAGACCATCGATCTTTCTCACCCTGTTTATGATCTGGTAGCCTAGACCCACCCCCATGGCCGCGCAGAGCGTGATGGCGGGTATCTCTATGATTCCGTGGGGAAGCAGAGATGAGACCACGTAGCCCAGCCCCAGCTCCGTGGCCACGGAGTAGGACACCCAACCGACGAAGAAGCCGTTCACTATTATGAACAAGAGCGGCGGTATCCCCAAGACTATCCCCGACGCGAGGAATATGAAGCTCGCCAGCATGTTGTTGGAGAGTATGGCTATGAACATCTCCATGGACGTGGACTCGGTGGGGTCCGGTATGTTGCTGAGTACCCCCTCGAAAACGGTGGCCGGGATGTCCTCCCCCATGCTGTATCCCATGAAAGTCGAGAATATGAACAGGAACATGCTGAGCGCGAACACCGGCGCCAGGCTCTTCACGTACTCTGTCTGGGCGCCGAACAGTAAACCCATGACCGTTGGGCTTCTCCTCTCATTCAGGTCTCTCTTCCTCCGGGTCCCATACCTTAACGGCCGCCGCTTTGATATCCCTTTCTAACACCGTCTTCCTGCCCTCCGCTTGCGCAGCCTCGACGGCCAGCTGGGCTATCCTCAACCCGTAGGCGCCCACTGCCCTCCTCAGTTCCTCGGCGGCGTCAGGGCTAATCCTTAGGTCCCCCGCCTTCTTGAGAAGCCGCCTCATGGGCGCTACCGTGAACTCCTCAGCCACCTCGGTGCCCCAAACTCCACAGTCCGTGACGCTTAATAAGCTTCTGTACTTTTACTAAAAAAAGAGTTAATAAAACACGCGGTGTGCCGATCTACTGGGTTCAAGCAGTTGCCAAACGTGTTCGTCGACCATGGGGTGTGTGAAGGAAGCGGGCTGTGCGCCGAGACCTGCCCCGTCGAGGTGTACGACCTCGTCGAGATAAGAGGAGAGATCAAGGCTCAGCCCACCCGCGCCAACGACTGCATCATGTGCATGGCATGCGTCGATGTCTGCCCTACAGACGCCATCACGGTTGAGGAGTGAACGGCGTCTCTCCAAAACAATATCTGTATCATGCCCGTCACTTTGCATATGAAGAGAACTCTATTCGCCCTTGCCTTACTCCTCGCATGGTACATGTACCCAGTCTCTCCAGCGTACTCAGCTGAAGGGCTTTCAGTGGACATATCTGTGGAGCCCAAGCCTATATTCGGGCAGATTACCGCAGGCGAGACCTACGTGTTCACCGTCTCTGTGGCAAACGACGGCCTATTATTAGTGTCTGGGCAGCCCATGGAGGAAGACCCGTCGACCCTGTACACCGGCTACCTGCACACGGCTGTGGATGTCGAGTGGAGGGCGTCCGGCTCATACGACTTCGGTACGGCGACCTCTGGCTACTCGACTCGACGCGACGACATGAACCTCACCAACGTACTCGAAGTCCCAGTCAACGGCTCCGTCGTATTATACTCGTTCAACCATACGTTCGTGAGGGACGCGTTCGAGTTCGGCGTGAAGCCATACGAGACTCTAGAGGTAACGGTCGAGGCCACAGTGTATCTTGAGGTCTACAACGAGTCTCTCGGCGTTGAAGCTGCCCGGCGTGGGCCCTTAGCGGCGGAGGCGTCGACGACGTTGAAGCTTCTGGATGACACCAAGATGGAGTACGTGGAGGGGAAACTCCAGGACATGGCGTCGGAGGTGAAGCCACTGGAGGGCGTCGCCGGGGCGGAGCACCTGAACGCGACGCGTTTCATGGGTTACCTCTCCAATATGAATCGGAGCATCGAGGCCGGTGACTATTTCTCGGCGCTGAAGACGTACTCCAAGTACGACGACAAATACAGGGCCCAGCTGATCTCCTCGCTCACCAAGGAAGCGTCAACGTCCATCGAGAAAACGGTCGCCTTGGATCGGCTGGAGCAGGAACTAACTTTCCTGAACACATCCTACACGGTGCTCGAGGACAAGTACGTCACGCTTTCACGCACTTACCAAGCCAGGCAGGCGGAGCTTGAGGCGGCTAAGCAGAGCCTCTCCACGGCCATAACCGCCGTGTTCTTGGCATCAATTGCGTTCTTCTTCGTGGGACGCAGAAGCGTGGGTTGGGGCAAGCGGGCTGGCGAGCAGGCCATAGATATGGAGGGTGAGTCACTTGACTCTGGATCTGGTGTTCGTTGAGGCCGCCCTTGAGCTGGTGCCCGTCGAGATACTGGGCCATCCTTCTGTGCGGCGGAACGCTAAGAGACGCGGCAAACGACCTGAGGAGACTCTGCTGGATCGCAGTCTGCATCACTACGCCATGACCGGGCTGCCGGGTCAGGAGAAGCGTGGGCGTCCCGACATACTGCATTTCTGCCTACTCGAGGCCATGGGATCGCCTCTGAACAGGACGGGTAATCTCAGGGTGTGGGTGTCTACCCAGAGGGGGAAGTTGATAGGGATCGATCCCTCGACTAGGCCTCCGCGGGACTTTAACCGGTTTAAAAGCCTCATGGAGCAGCTCTTACTGGAGGCTAGCTCGCCGCCGGGCGTCGAGTCGCCTCTGCTTCGAGTTAGGAACATGAGCCTCGGTGGGCTCGTGGAAGAGTTGAATCCAGGCATGATTGTGGCGTTGACTAGCCACGGCTCTCCCGGCTCCTTCGCCGCCGCCGCTGAGATGCTATGTGGCTCCGGGAGCCCCGCGGTTTTCGTCGGCGCCTACCCGAGCGGCCCCATGGAGGAAGAGACGCTGGCTCTGGCTGATGAGGCTTTGAGCGTCTACGCTGAGCCGCTAGAGGCATGGACCGTTGTCTCTAGGCTGCTGTACGAGTGCGAGGGGAGGCTAGGTCTTCTTTAGCCTCTCCATGAACTCTGTGAGGCTGCTCACGGTGTCCCCGTTTTCTGCGTCGCCCTCCCTGTCGAGGTGGTAGGCCTCTATCCCTATGCTCCGGGCGGCCGTGTAGTCGTACTTGTGGTGGTCGCCTACGTGGATCATGTCACTGGGCATTATGCCGATGGTGTCGAGTATCTTCCTGTAGAAGCTCTGGTCTTTCTTCACGGAGTGGTAGTCGCTGGGCGCCGAGAAGACGTGGGTGAAGTAGTCGCCGACTTCCTCGACTTGGATCGTCAGCATTTCGCGTATGGTGTTGGAGGAGACCACTAGGGTGTGCTCAGAGGCCAGTGTGTCCAGGACGGTTCTTGCGTCGGGGTAGACTCTTATGAGGCTTCTTCGTTTCTCGGGGAGTTCACGCCAGTCGCCGGGAAAGCCGAACCTTCTGAACCAGAACCCTACGTCGTACCACTCTGGGCGGTGGTCGCCTAGCTGGTTGTATTCTCTGAAGACTGTTTCTCTGGCGTGGTCGAGGTCTACGCCGTGTTTCTCCGCGTACAGGGTGGGTATGTCTGTGCCCCATATGTGCTCCGAGTAGCTGTGGTCTATGAGGGTGCCTTCCATGTCGAAGGAGACGTGCTTCATCTGGTTCCATGGTATCTGTGGGGTGGGGGTATAAGGGGGTTCTCTGTGTTTTCTTGATCCTGTGGGTGGTCTGATCTTGTTTTTGGGTTGGTTATGGGGGTTCGTTTTCGGGGTACAGGTTCTGGACTAGGAGGGCTGTTTTCTCTGTGGTGGCGTTTATGAACCTGTGGGGGGTGTCCGGCGGTATGTTGATTATCGTCCCCGGCTTTATCTCCGCGACCTCTATGTCTGTCTCCACCCTGGCTTTGCCGGTGAGGGCTAGGACGATGTGTTCGCGGGGGTGTGTGTGGGTGGCGGTGGAGCCGCCCGGCTCTATCCTGAGTATCCTGCACGAGTACGCTGACACGTCTCTCTTGTGCACGGCCATGACTGTGTTGACTTGGCGGTGCCCCTCCCCCGGCATGGGCTCCCCGGGCTCTTGGTTCAGCACGCGTATCTTGAGGCTCATGTCCCCGTGTTAGTGGGAATAAAAGGGGGCTTTAATGGTTTGGGGTGAAAAAAGGGGGTTACTTCTTTGCCTTTGGCACCGTGTGGCTTAGTTTGCCGTCTCGGTAGAAGGCGCTGAAGGGCTTCTTGCATGAGGGACACGTGTATCCTTCGCCGTCGAAGAGGCCGAACTTCCAGGTCTTTCCTGTGGCTTTGGCTTCTTTGCCGCATCTGGGGCAGTTCATTGTTGCTCAAGTAATTATCATATATACGGTATTTAAGTGTTAGTGAATTATCCATAAAAAAAGGGACAATCAGATAGAAAAACAATAATTTAACCGATTTGCTTTATTTGAAATTAGCTAATTTTCTGGCTTCCTTATATCCCGGGCCCGCGTGTTATATCTTGATGAGCCTCATACTGGGCACCAGCGGCTGGAGCTACAAGGAGTGGGTGGGCCCCTTCTACGAGAAGAAGACGGGCAAGTTCAGCCATTACGCCAAGTACTTCCGGACCAGCGAGATCAACAGCACCTTCTACAGGTACCCCAGCGAGGGCATGATACAGGGGCTCCGGCGCAACGCGCCGCCGGGCTTCGTGTTCGCGGCCAAGCTCCCCAAGCTCATAACCCACGACAAGTGGCTGCGGCTGGGGGAGGGCGTGGAGGCGGACACGTGGCGGTTCCTGGAGCTCATGAGGCCCCTCGCCGAGAAGCTGGGCCCCATACTCATCCAGCTGCGGCCCAAGTACAGCTACGATGAGCATGCGGGGGTCCTCGAGGACTACCTGGACGCGATCCCGGGCAACTACGAGTGGGCGGTCGAGTTCCGCAACGAGTCGTGGCTCAGGCCCGAGACCTATGAGATTCTGCGTAGACACAACGTGGCCTACACCATCGTGGACGAGCCACTGCTCCCGCCGGAGACGCGGGTCACCGCCGACTTCGCGTACATCAGGTGGCACGGCCACGGCAAGAGGCTTTGGTACGACTACGAGTACAGCGAGGACCAGCTGGAGGCTTGGCTGCCAAAGGTGCGGGACGTTAAGGGCAGGACGCGGCGCACCTACGGCTACTTCAACAACCACTTCGGGGCAAACGCCGTGAAGAACGCCATAGAGATGCTGGATCTCCTCGGCGAGGCGACGCCTGAGCAGAAGATAGTTCTCGACAAGATCAGGGAGCACAGGGAGACGGCTTCCAGGCCGTTGGGCGTGCAGCCCCTCACCGCGTATGGGGGCGACGAGGAGGACCTCAGCGTCGCCGACCATCTCACTCACTTCATGGACGCCCGGAGGCTTGCGAGGGCCGAGAAGATCAAAGACTCGGAGCTGGAGGTCACGGAGAGCGGCGACGAGTCCATCAAGGCGAAGGTCAGAAACTACTACGTCGAGGTGGACCTGGGGAACCAGGTGATAAAGCATAACTGCGACGACTGGCGGAAGGGCATGAGCAGGAAGCGGATGTGCAAGCACATGGGGAAGCTGTTCCTGAGCCTGCCGCCTGGCCAGTCGAAGCGGGTGCTGGAGCGCATCTGGAGGGACGTGGACGGCTGGGTGTTCGAGGAGTAGCTAGAGCACCTGTATGCCTAGATTCCTCAGTAACACGTCTATCTTCTTTTTTTCGTGGCCCTTGAGGCCCTTGTCCAGTATCGCCTCTTCTGCGCCGCCGCTCTTCTCAGCCATCTGGGCCACCATGTCCTCGCATAGGAGCGGTACGGCGTACTTGGCAGCCATGTGGCCGAAGGCGTACTCGTCCATCATGGTGGAGAAGGTCGGGCAGTAGTGTCCCCCGCCGAACCCTATGGCGATGTCGGCGTCCCCTGCATCGTCTATGCCGCCGAGTATGGCGTCCACCAGGTAGCCGCAGACGGCCTCGTCCCTCCACTGGGCCTCCCTGCTGCCCACCTCGGCGAAGAACATGGGCACGTTGAACTCGGTGGGGCTGTGGTGGGTGGCCTCAAGGCTCACCTGGAACCCGCTGGGCGGGTCTTCTAGTAGCCTGAGGTAGACGTCCCTCATATTGTTGGGCGCCGTGAGCTGCAGCTCCCTGTTCCGGCCGCCGTACATGGCTTTGCCGAAGTTGCCTGTGGGGTGCACGGTGAGGCTGGGCTTGCCGCTCTTGGCCCAGTGGCGGCTAGCAACCACCATGTAGTCTAACTCGTATCGCTCGGCAAGGCTGTCGTAGTCCGCGGGGTACGGGTTTGGCTCCGCGGGCACCTTGTAACGCTCCTCGGGCACGATGAGCGGCTCCAACGCGAATAGATAGGTGTCGCCTCTCCTGAGGACGCCCTGTTCACCTGTCTCCTTGAAGCCTCTGTCCACCAGTATGCCGTGCATGGTCTCGCCGGCCGGGTCCGAGAGCGACAGGGTTATCGCTGGGTTTCCCATGTGAGCACCTTTCACGGAATAGGCGTTGGTAGAGGGTAAAAGTTTGGCGTTGTTGCGGGCTCTCGGGCCGGGGGATATTCACGTCATACGTGTTTGATGCCGTAACGCATGTAGGGGAGGAATATCTTATATTGGGTGGCCGTTGACTGCATGAAAGTGAACACTGTGCTCAGCTCCGACATAGGCAGCATGCCAGCCACCACGGAGCCCCAGGTAATAGACGCCGGGGCCCAGAGATCGGGCACGCTGCTCCCACTGCTCAACATAGGGATGGAGGAGTACTCCGGGTTCAGGGACGCCGTGGTCTCCGCGTACGCCGACAAGGCTAGGGCGGGGGTCGAGGTCCCCAACTACCCCCAGTTCAGGGACATGAACGAGATGTTCTTCCAGTTGATGAGGGGCGTCGAGAAGGTGGACGGCGGGCTGGTGGCGGTCGGCTCCATAAGGCCGGTTCAAAGCGCGTCCATACCCGAGGTGGACGTGATACGGAGGGAGTCCGCGAAGGCCCGGGGGCTGGCGGGCCGTGACAGGCTGAGGCTCAGGATATGCGTTACCGGTCCTTACACGCTGGCGTCGTTCTTCCAAGCCAAGACGCCGGGGCTATACAGGATGCTGGGCCGTGCATTAGCCAGGATACTGGGTGCATCGCTGTTCCGGAGCCGGTACGCCGAGGTGGCTCACGTCTGCGTGGATGAGCCGGTGCTGGGGTTCATGAACGACCCCCTGCTGGACTACGGCTCCGACGGGCGGGAGGCCCTCAGGGCGGCGTGGGAAGACGTCTGCAGGACGGCTTCGATCCGGGGCGTGGACACGAGTATGCACCTGCACAACACCAGCGAGAGCCTGGTCTGGGACGTGGAGCACCTGCATGCGGTTGGAAGCCACGTGGGGGACCCCATCTACACGAGTGATTCTACCCGCCAGCTGCTTGAAGAGAAGGATAGGTACATCTGGGCCGCCCTAGGAGTGACCCAGTTCGACAGCCTCATACAGATGCACCACCACGCCGAGGGGTACGAGGGGGACATGCCGGGGAAGATAGGCGAGACGTGGATAGGCATCAAGAAGGGGGAAATTGACCCATACATCTTCCTAGAGGACCAGGGGACCATGGAGAAGAGGCTGGCTAAGATCACCGGATTCTTCGGCTCCGAGAGGGTGGCCTACGCCTCGCCTGAGTGTGGGCTCAACAGCTTCCCCGACTACGGCGTCGCCTTGGAGTGCCTCAGGCGGTCCGCCGCCGCGGTAGAGAAACAGGGGCCCTGATCAACAGGGTTTATACCGGACACCCCTGGGACAATATAGTGGTGCCGAAGCTTGGGTAGGGTCAAGAAAGGCGTTAAATGCAGCGTGAAAGGGTGCAACGATGATGCCATGCGTTCTCTGAGCGTGGCCAAGGTGAAGAACGCGGGGCTCGACGTAGAGGCTGGCAGGCGTGCCTACCTATGCAAAGAGCACTACAAGGATTTCAAGAAAGGGAATAGGAAGGACGCCCAGATAGAGAAGTGGCGCCACGGCGTAGCCTAGCCCACGAACTTGGGTCTGTCCTGCAGGTACACCGGCAGAGGCAGCCCTCTATAGGGCTTTCCCTCGGTCTCGTCGCGTATCTTCTTCTCCAGCTCCGCGGCCGACATGCTCTGCGAGTCCTTCGCGTCGCGGACCCTCACAGGCAGCTTCTCCTTGCCCTGCTCGCGTTCACCGACGACGATGATGTAGGGCACCCACTCCTTCTCGGCGTCCCTGATCTTTTTGCCCACGGTCTCGTCCCTGTTGTCGATGTCGACGCGGACCCCGCTGAACTTGCCGCGGACCTCGTCGGCGAACCCGATGTGGTCGTGGCTCACCGGTATGATCCGTACCTGGGTGGGCGCCAGCCAGAGGGGCAGCTGGGGCTTGTAGCCCTTATCTCTCTGCAGCCTCATGGCCTCCCGCTCCAGTATCCCGTAGATGTCGCGCTCTATGGCGCCGCTTGGGCTGCAGTGCAGTATGTAGGGGTGCTTCTGGGTGCCGTCCTCGTCCATGTACCTTATGTCGTACCGCTCTCCGTTCTCGACGTCGATCTGGTCGGTGGACAGCGCCGACGCCTTGTCCAGCGCGTCAACGAAGTTCATGTCCCACTTCACTATGAAGTATGCGAACCGTTCCTTCCACATCTCCACCAGCACCGGCTTCCCATGCTTCTGAACCAGCCCCTTGATGAACTCCTCATTCTCCTCGTAGAAGTCCTCCACCATCCTGACGGCGAGCTCGTAGTCGTCCCTCGTGAAGCCTATGCCCTCCAGCACGTCCTGGCTGAGCTTAAAGCGGCGCATGTACTCGCTCCTCGCCTGGTCCAGGTCCCTGCAGAAGGCGTGGACGCCTGGCATGGTGAACGCGCGGAGCCTGCGGAGCCCGGTGAGCTCGCCGCGCTGCTCGCGGCGGAAGCTGTACCTGGTCATCTCGTAGATGCGCATGGGTAGGTTCCTGTAGCTTATGGTGGCGTCGTGGCTGATGAGGAACTGGCCGAAGCAGGCGGCGAACCGTAGGAAGTACGGGGTCTCGTCGCTCTCGACGGTGTACTGCCTCGCCGGGAACCTGTTCAGGTAGCTCTTCAGGGTGGGGTGCTCCAGGCTGTACATGAGGGGGGTCTCCACCTCCATGCCGCCGTACTCGTGCACCATCTCGGTGACGTAGTCCTCCAGCAGAGCCTTCACCATCCTCCCCTTGGGGTAGTACCTGAAGTTGCCCGGGTCCGAAGCCGGCTCGTAGTCCACCAGCTCCAGGCTCCTCATGAGGTCCACGTGGGGGGGCGTACGGTCAACTGTCCGGTCCTTGGCGTACTCGTATCCGCTGAACTTGCGGAGCTTCTCGTGGCCCTGGAAGTCGAAGTCGTCGAGCTCCCAGAGCCTGCCGTCCAGGTCCATGATGTACCAGTGGCTCCTTAGCCTCTCCTCGGCCTGTAGCGCCTCTGATACGACCTCTTCCTTCTTCTCACTCATGGGTTTCATCTCCGAAGAAGCCGTGGTGGTGCCTCCATGGCATACGCTGCCCAGATACTTCGTTCAGAACATCGGAGGAGCGTCTAAGGTATTCAGCTTGGGCCTCTGGGCCTAGTCTGTTTGGCGGGACATCACTGCGTTCTCCTCTCACACCCTTGAAGTATTCCACCGCTTTTAATCGTTACGTCTCACTTCTTCGGCTTCAGGTCGGCCTCCGAGACGCGGTACCTTCCGCTGACGCCGTCCCAGATCCGCTCCGCCTTCTT
>CAYFYM010000079.1:0-6475 GCA_964347405.1 uncultured Candidatus Bathyarchaeia archaeon
CGCCGTGTTGGGCCTCGACGACCTTCCTGCAGGTGTCCATCTGCTCCTCGAAGCCGACCATCTGAACCGTCTTCTCGCCGTCTTTCCACGACGCGTACCTTGAGGGATACAGCGGCCTCCTGGGCCCCACGGCGAGGAACGTCCTGATCCCGATTTTTTCGACGGCTTCACAGTGTTTCGCCGCGTACACGGGGTCGTCGCTGCGCATCACGCTGTCGCCGCCGCCGAGGAAGGTGACGCCGCAGGTGGTGCCGAACTTGAGGCGCTCCAGGTTGAGGAGCTGGGCGTCGGCCTCCCAGAACTCTTTGGTCGAGCCCTCCGCGTATACGACGTTGCAGGCTTGGTACCAGGTCTCGGTGTGCATGCCCAGGCTTCTGAGGAGGCTGTGCCCGGCGTGGCTGTGGCCGTCCATGAGGCCCGGCATAACAACCATCTTGTCGGCGTCGATCACGGTGTCGGCGTCATGGCTTTTAACTAGCTCAGCGGTCTCGCCGACTTCCAGTATCCTGTCCTTTTCGATGGCGACGGCGCCGTCCATCAAAACCCGTCGGGCCGGGTCCATCGTGATGACCGTTCCGTTCTTTATGAGAATGTCTGCCAACTGTTACATACCACCATTATACAGGTGTCTATACACCCTTACCATTGAACTCGCGAATAAGGTTAACCTACCTACACATTATTTTAATCAGGATCGAGATACTAGTTAATGAGGTTAGACGATGAGCTGTGGATGCGGAAGGCTGGTGAAAAAGAAGACGAATTGGGTAGTGTACTATGGATTGGCCCTGATTCTCGTAGCTTTAGTTTTGATACTAAGATGAGGATCTATGTCACAGTTTGAGATGGATATCGGCTCGAACCTTATGCACTACCTGAAAGTCGATGTCATTTATTAGAGGATGTCTTAATTCATCTCTGGCGCTTTATTTCAATGAGGGATGGCTCGCATACTGGTGCGCCCCTATACCCTCTTAATGTTTCATAATCCTTATACAGTTAACTTGATTTTACCGACGGAGGGCGGCGAACCTAGCCCCTTACCACAAATGGGTAAAATAAGGCCGTCCTCCATCCCCTTATTGTTGACAGGCATTAATGTCTCTCCAACGATATAGGGTAAGTGAAAGGAGAATCTATACTTGGCATGCTATACGATGAGCGATGGTTTACGGGCGCAGACCGTGTCCTGTATGAGACAATATCATCTTGTTTTGTCCTAGAGGATACTGTTTTATGGGTCGACGGCTAAGCCTTACATGAATATTAATGACACGCAAAGCGATAATCATGGGGGCCGCGGGAAGGGACTTCCACAACTTCAACACGTATTTCAGGGACAACCAGGGATACGAGGTCGTAGCCTTCACCGCCGCCCAGATATCCGAACTCGACACGGAGGCCGGCGTCGAGAAACGAGTCTACCCCCCGGAGCTCTCAGGCCCCATATACCCGAACGGAGTAAAGATACACCCCGAAGCCCAGCTCACCAGGCTCATCCAGGAGCATGATGTAGACGAGGTCTTCTTCTCCTACAGCGACGTCTCGGCGATGTACCTTCACGACAAGGCAGCCGAGGTCCAGGCTGCGGGGGCCAGCTTCGTCCTGCTTGGGCCCAAGGACACAATGATCAAGCCCGGTAAGCCCCTCATCAGCGTATGCGCGTCCAGGACGGGCAGCGGCAAGAGCCCCACATCCCGGTGGCTGGTCTCGCTGCTCAAGGGGAAAGGGTACAGGGTGGTGGTGATACGCCACCCCATGCCTTACGGGGACTTGGTGAAGCAGCGGGTGCAGCGGTTCGAGACCTACGAAGACCTGGACCGCTACGAATGCACCATCGAGGAGCGCGAGGACTACGAGCCCCACCTGGACATGGGCGCCGTCGTGTACAGCGGCGTAGACTACGCGGAGATACTGAGGGCGGCCGAGGAGGAGGCAGACGTGGTCGTGTGGGACGGCGGGAATAACGACTTCCCGTTCTACGAGCCCCTGCTGCACATAGTCATCGTGGACCCGCACAGGGCGGGCCACGAGCTCAGGTACTACCCCGGGGAGACCAACGTGAGGATGGCCGACGTCGTGGTCGTGAGCAAGGTGAACACGGCCGACCCGTCTAACGTCCAGCGGGTGAGGGAGAACGTGCGCAGGATCAACCCGGACGCTAAGATAGTGGACGCCAACATAGTCATAACCGCCGAGGACGAGGACAGCCTAAAGGGTAAACGGGTTCTGGTCATCGAGGACGGGCCCACCCTCACCCACGGCGAGATGAAGTACGGCGCAGCCACCATCAAGGCCATGGAGAAGAGAGCCGAGATCGTTGACCCAAGGCCCTACACCAAGGGCACCATAAAGGAGGTCTACGAGCTCTGGCCCCACCTGGGCAAGCTGCTGCCCGCCGTCGGGTACAGCCCCCACCAGATGAAGGAGCTTGAGGAGATAATCAACGCCGTGCCAAGCGACCTTGTGCTCATGGGGACGCCCACCGACCTTCGGCGGTACCTCGAAGTCGATAAACCGGTCCTCAGGGTGCGCTACGAGTTCGAGGAGATCGAGACGGGGAGCCTCGGCCTAGAGGTCTTCAAGGCCCTCGAGTAGGGCCCACCAGCCTATTCTAAACGTTATATTCCCATAAGCCCAATACAACCCGAGGAGACTGTTTTGGACGAGTACGATGTATTGATCAAGGACGCGACCATCGTCGATGGCACCGGCAAGAAAGCCTACAAGGGCTCCATAGGGGTCAAGGGCGACAGGGTAGCTGCCGTTGGTAAGGTGAAGGGCGACGCCGTCAAGACGGTGGACGCCGAGGGGCTCACCGCGGTCCCCGGGTTCATAGACGCGCACAGCCACGCCGACTGGACCCTGCTGTGGTTCCCCAAGGCGGAGAGCTACGTGATGCAGGGGGTAACGACGTTCGTGGGCGGCCAGTGCGGCGGCAGCCCCGCACCGCTGGGGGAGCACATAAGGGTGCCCAGGATGCTGACGGACCAACTGCCGGAGCTGGACCCGTACAAGTACTACCCGAGGCTCCCGTACTACCCGCTTGAGCAGGTGAACGAGTGGATGGACGAGTACTATGGGTGGACGCTCGACTGGGAGACCATGGCGGGCTACTTCAGGAAGGTCGAGGAAGTGGGCGTCAGCATGAACTACGCGCCCCTAGTGGGCCACGGCAGCGTCCGCACCAAGGTCATGGGCCTAGACTACAAGCGCCACGCCACCGACGAGGAGCTGGCCGAGATGAGGGAGCACATCCACCAGGCTATGAAGGACGGCTGCGTCGGCATGAGCGCGGGCCTCGACTACGACCCCGACGTTTTCGCGGCCCACGAGGAGATCGTAGACGGCGTCTCCGTGCTCAAGGAGTACGGCGGCGTCTACTGCCCCCACTGGAGGCGGACGGGGAGGCGGCGCGGCGTCGCCGCCGGCCACGTGCCCAACGAGAAGATAACCGCCCTCATGGAGTGCGTCGACGTCTACAAGAAGACCGGGGTACGGCTCCACTACGCCCACCTGAGCACGGGCTGGCAGATATACCCCACGGCGCCGGAGGAGCTGGAGGCGGCCAACCTCAAAGCCACGATAGACATGATAACCGGGGAGAGCGGCGGCGAACTCGACATCACCTGGGACGCCATACCCCAGATGACCCGCAGCGGCTTCGCCGTCATGCCCTACCTCTCAAGCCTATACGCCCCGTGGCTCAGGGAGCTTGGGGGCCGAGAGGCGTTCGCCAAGTGGCTCAAGGTAGAGGACTTCAGGGAGGAGGTCAAGGACGCTATACGCGGGGGCAAGTGGTTCATAAGGGTCGCTTACAACCCCAACACGAACCCCCGTTGGGCCGAGAACATATACGTCCTCAAGAGCGAGGTCCCCGGCGTCGATGGGAAGAGCATAAAGGAGATCGCGGCGGAGCGGGAGGCCGACGAGTGGGACACATGGATGGACATCATAGCCGAGGACCCCGACGCCCGCGGGGTCACAGGGCAGCTGGAGCCCAGGAAGTGGGCCCTCCAGTACTACACCCACCCCAAGGGGATGGTGGGGCTGGACACCAGCGTCTTCGACAAGGAGTGGGAGATGAAGAACCCGCCCTACACGTTCCCCGGGATCAACACCTTCAGCGCGTTCCCCATGTTCTACATCAAATACGTGAGGGACGGCGGCGTCTTCACGCCTGAGGAGGCCGTCCAGAAGACGTCTACCATGGCGGCGACGGTGCACAACCTGGAGGGCCGGGGAGTCATCGAGGAGGGGGCCTACGCCGACATCGTCCTCATGAACGTGCCGGGCCTCAAGGTGCTTGGGGACGAGGTGGAGACGAGGCGGCACCCCGAGGGGGTCGAGCACGTCTTCGTGAACGGGGAGGCCGTGGTCGAGAACGGGAGACACACGGGGGCCAAGCCTGGCCGCGTGCTGAAACGCGTCTAGGGTCAACCGAGGAGCGCGGGCTCTCTCCTTTCTATGATCCGCCTCGCCTTGCTGGAGAGGTGGAGGCGGCAGCCCCCCTTTCCGTAAACCCTGACGAGTATGCCGGCCTTCACGAGGGCCTTCCTCTGCCTGTCCGTGAAGTGGGTCGTAGCCTTCTCGCCTTCGTCCACTAGCAGCAGCTCTCTCTTGTAATAGGTCACGGCGTTGATGAAGCTCTGCTCCACCGGCGAGAATTCCGTAGACGTTTTGTCTGGCAAGTTCCTCATGGTTTACTTAAACGGCTCAATAAAAAGTAAACTAAGCATGGTTTACATGGCTGTTGGGTGTATGGGTTACCGGCCGGGCCCTCGATAAGGATCGCTGAACACCCTCTATCTGCTTCTTTGGTGTAGCATGATGCTCACGGCTGTGCTGTGGCTGCACTTGCCCTTGTCCCGGAACCCTGGGCACGTGCACGAGTAGCCTCCCCTGGGCGTCCGCACCACGTTGTATGTTCCGTGGTCGCCTATGACGTTGAACCTCTCCCCGTCGAGGCGCTCCACCCTCCCGTTCCGCACCAGCTTCCTGGCCTTCGCCAACACGCGGTCATGGAAACGCTTTCGGCGTCTACGCATACCACAACTAGAAACGTTGAACGGCTTTTATTACTTTGTAGGTATCGGGATCTCAGAGAATCTTCTCGAGGCTCCTGGCTTCCTCTTGGTGGACCCTGACCATTTCCTCGACGTACTCGCTTATCTGCATGAGTTCGTCGTCGATGGCTGTCTGGTTCTCGGTTATCCTTGAGATGAGGTTGATGAAGCCGATGGTCTGGAGCTCTAGGTTTATCTGTGTCAGCTGTGCCAGCTTGGCCAGCGCGTCCCGGGTCTGGGGGTCCTGGATCTCTTCGATCTGCTGCAATACCTCTGTGTACAGTGACTCGGATCGGTTCTTCGCCCAAGATAGCTGGTTCGTTGTGCTCGGCTTGGAGGGCATCCAATACCGTCCCCCGCTGTCAAATAAAAATCTTAGCGATTTATCGCCGTTGAAACGTCGGGGCGCCGGAGCGGTGTCTATTCTACATCGGGTTCAGTGGGTGTAAAGAAAATATGGAGATAGAACGGTGGCTTATATTAGCTTCAGGGCCTCGGGGGAAGAGTAGTACTTTCCGTCCGCGAAGAGCAGGGCCTCGTTTACCTTGAGATCCTTGAGTACCTTGAAGAGTTTGCCTTCCTTTACTTTGGCTGCCTTCATCTCCTTGTATGTCTTGGGCTCCCGGCAGTGTTCCAGTATTTTCACAAAGTCCTCGTCTTCCAGTTGTTTCTTGAGTACTTCTATGTCCATTCTTGCCTCACCTTTTCAGGCTTAAGAAAATAGCATAGCGTATATATAATATATACTTTTTGTGTCGCTCGCGGGGCTGGCGGCGGATGAACGCTGTTAATCGTAAAATCTGTGGTAAAAATGGTTACATTTAACATGAGTGCGTCGGAGGCTGTTTGACGTTTTTCTTGAACGGCGACCTAGGCCGGTTTTTTCGTTGAGTGAATTGGTGGGCCCGATGAGATTTGAACTCATGATCTTCTGATTATCAGTCAGACGCCTTAACCGTGCTAGGCCACGGGCCCCTGCATCAGCATTGAATGCACGACTCTATTAAATATTTAACTACGGGTTGTTTCGACTATTTTCTTGGCCTAGTCAATAGGTATGTGCATGCTATGATTACGAGCGTGATCCAAATGGCGGGGAGATGCGTGGGCGTCGTTTCTTGTTCCTTGAGGGTTCCGCCTACCGGGTAGTTGTCGTCTGGTTCCTGCGCCAGTGTCAGGGTCATTCTCGTCTCTATGTTATGTCCCTCTGAGTCGTCGTGGAGGCCTATGTATAGGAGGTCGCTGGTCTGCTCCATGTTGCCTTGGCCTATGGTTTCGCCGGGGGCTACGCCCCAGTCCCACTGGTCTCCGCTGTCGAGCGGCCTCGTCATCTCGAACCAGTAGAACGTGGCGTCGTTGTAGCCATTTCCCTGGACGTTGTTCTCGCCGGGGGGAGTGGCGAACACGTC
>CAYFYM010000080.1:0-3405 GCA_964347405.1 uncultured Candidatus Bathyarchaeia archaeon
GAGACACTGCTCTATGCCGACGCTGTGGTCGAGGACCTGGTCGCAGGTGGTCCGGCCTCCGACCCTGAGCACGTTCCTGAGCCTGAACTCCACCGGGTCCATGCCCAGCTCGTACGCCAGGCGATCCATCTGGGTCTCGGCGGCGAAGTGGAGGGCTAGGTCGCCGAAGCCCCTGAAGCTGCCGCCGTAGACCTTGTTGGTGTAGACGGCTCTGCCGTCCACGCTGCAGTTGTCGACCTCGTAGGGCCCGGCTGCGTGGGCGGTCTGTCTCCAGAGCCAGAACGGAGCCCTGTTGGCGTAGGCGCCGCACTCTAGCGTTATGTCCACGTCCACCGCGGCCACCTTGCCTTCCTCGGTGGCGCCGGACCTGTACAGTATCCTAGCGGGGAACCGCTTGTTGCTGTAGGAGACCGACTCGGTCCTGTCCCAGACGTGGGCCACAGGCTTCCCCAGCTTTGTGGCGGCGAACGCCGCATAGGCAGACACCACGGGGCCCTGGTCGTCCTTGCCCCCGAAGGCGCCGCCGGTGAGGGCCTGTATTATCCTCACCTGGTTGAGGCTCCAGCCTAGGATGTGGGCCACCTTCTCCCTGATGAGGAACGGGCTCTGGCCGTTGCATATCACGGTCACCTTGTCGGACTCGGGGACGGCGTAGGCGGCCTCCGTCTCCAGGTACATGTGTTCCTGGTAGGGGCTCCAGTAGGTCTCCTCCACCTCCACGTCCGCCTCGCCGAACCCCTTCTCGGTGTCTCCTTTCCTTATCCTCGTGGTGAGGGCTATGTTGCCGCCTTCATGGATGTCGGCGGCGTCCTCGCTGAGGGAGGCGTCTATGTCCAGCATCGCCGGCAGCTCCTCGTACTCTACGCTGATCTTCTCGAAGGCCTTCTCCAGCGCGTACTCGTCTCTGGCGCAGACCAGGGCGACGGGGTCGCCGATGTAGTGGACCTTCTCTGCGTTGAGGAAGGGCTGGTCGGGGAGGGCGTAGCCTATCTGGTTGTTGCCCGAGACGTCGGCGGCGGTGTATACGGCCTCGACGCCGGGGACCTCCAAGGCCTCGGCCGTGTCGACGGCCTTGATCAGGGCGTGGGGCACGTTGCTCCGGTAGACCTTGAGGAGGGTGGTGCCCCTGGGCACGTAGTCGGCGGTGTACCTGGCCTTGCCCAGCGTCTTGTCCAGCGCGTCTGATCTGACGACGTTCCTGCCGACGACTAGGAAGTCCTCCCTGCCTAACACCTCTGACAGCATCTTGTCGTACTCCAACTGTGACCCTTCCAATCTCTATGGCTGTGGGGGAACTCTGTTTTATGTGTTAATTAAACCAATCTCTGAGGATTTCCCAGAAGTCTGGGCTGTCAGCCTCCACCACGACGGCACCCGCCTCCTCGGGGAGCATCTCAACAACGGTCTCCACCTTGTCGGTGCGACAAAGGACTACCAAGCATCCGCCGCGCTTCAGCGCCTCCGCGACCCTGACTACCCCTCCATGGATGCCCATGCCTTGGAGCTCGATGTGGCCGTACTCGTCGGCCACCACCATCGTCTCGTCGTCCAGAGCCTCCGCGGCTTCATAGAGGATGGCGTTGGCCCTCCGGAAGCCGGCGTCGCTGAACGAGTACTTCCATTCCCCGAGCCTCCTCCAGTCCTCGCCCTCGGCGAGCGAGGTGAGCTTGGCCAGCGGGAACCTTTCCCCGGAGGCGAGGTCCATGCCCGTGTAGCCCGTCGTCTCCCCGTCCTCAATGACTCTTAAGCCGACGAGCCCGAGAACCGTGTATCCACTCTGTCTGGCTATCTCGGCCAGCTCGAGGGCTCTCCGGGTCTTACCGCAGCCTATGGGGCCGTGTATCACGAGGGCTCTCGGCTTCAACGCCTCACCCCAGCAAATCTGCCAGTTCGGTGTCGTTTGCCCAGAGGAATGGTACTCGCAGGTCCTCCGGCATATCGGTGCCGTGGACGCCCTTGTTGTGGCCGTCCGAAGACGGGTGCTGCCCATGGTCAGCCAAGGCCATTATCGAGTAGCCTCTGACTCGGGCCTCTTCTAAAATAGCCCCGAGGTTTGCATCGGCCCTCCCGGCGGCTTCCTCGCCCTCGACGCTGTGGGGGCCATGGGCGTGGCCGGCGTCGTCGACGTCCAGAAGCTGCACCCACAGCAGGTTCACGTCCTCGTCGATCATCCTGCAGGCGATCTCCGTGACCTCCGAGTCGAGGTTTGAGGCCGCCACCCCCGGCCTATCTGCGTGAGGCGATATGAGTATGCCCAGGCTGCTTTTGGCTCGCGCGGCGGTCGCGGAGACCTTGCCGGTCTCCCTCATGACGTCGAAGATGGTCTCATGCCTCAGTGGCTGCTCCCTGTTCCTTATCCCGTGTACCTTGGGGTCTGCCCCGGTGAGCATCGTGGCGAAGTTCACTGGCGTTATACTCGGCATGACGGATCTGATCACGGTGCCATGCAAGTCTCCTAGCTTGTTAAAGGCGGGGGTCTTCTCTTTGACCTTACCCCACGTGCTTACGCCGAAGGCGTCTATCACCACAACGGCCAGCCTTTCAGTACGCTGTATGGGCAGAGATACCTCGGGTAAGGGGGAGCCCTGGGCAGACGAGGGCACCCTGACACCGAGGGCCCTGCATACGGTGGGGGCAACCGAGGTCATGTCATGCATATGGATCTACACAAGGTAGACGTGCGGGGATATGAAGACTTCCGGCGAGCCGCTTTTAACCGTCGAGCATCCACCGATATATGGTATGAGTATCCCCCCTTTCACTCGTAGCAAGATCGTGTGCACAATAGGGCCGGCCTCGGAGGATGTGGAGACGCTGAGGGCGATGGTTCAGTCAGGGATGGATGTCGCCAGGATAAACATGAGCCACGGCACACCCGATGAGAAGAGGCCCGTCTTTGGGAGGCTCCGCGGGATCGGTGACACCAGCATAATGATCGATCTCCCTGGCCCCAAGATAAGAATCGGCGAGCTGGACAAGGCCTACACACTGGAGGAGGGGGATAGAATACATTTCACCACCAAGCCTAAGATCGGCGACAGACGGGAGATGACCGTCAGCTACGACAGGCTACCAGCGGAGGTGCGGGTCGGGGGGCACCTGTTCATAAACGACGGCATAATCGACCTTGAAATCACGGGTATAGACAAGGACCTCAAGGGGTTCGACGCCGTGGTCGCGTCCGGGGGAGACGTTTCGAGCAGGAAGGGGGTGAACGCGCCCGGGGCTGCGCTCAGCATGAGGCCGCCGACAGATAAAGATCTGACTGGGATAAGGTTCGGCGTCGAGATGGACTGCGACTGGTTCGCCGCGAGCTTCATCAGGGACGCCTCAGACGTGGAAGCCGTCAAAGAAGCCATATCCGAAGCCGGCGGAGACCAGCCGGTGATAAGCAAGATCGAGCAC
>CAYFYM010000081.1:0-8929 GCA_964347405.1 uncultured Candidatus Bathyarchaeia archaeon
CGGCGCTTGGATCAGCGTGAAGGCGGCGTCGCTGAGCCGCGGGTCCATAATGAAAAGCATCAAGGAGGGGCTATTCTACAGCAGCACCGGCCCCGAGATAAAGGACGTCTCCATGGACGAGGATGGAGTCTTAGCAGTCGAGTGCAGCCCCGTGAAGACCGTCTCGTTCGTCTCCACGCCCAGCCTCGGCATGAAGTTCCACGCCATGGACGAGCCCCTCACAGGCGCGTCGTACCCGGGGCACCCCGGCGAGACCTACGTCAGAGTAGAGGTCACCGACTACGAGGGAAGGACCGCGTGGTCCAACCCCATATACAACGAGGACTAGGAACGGCGTCGACGGCCTCGTCGGCCACCCTCCCCCGATCCATGTGTCCAGCTCTTTAGGCGGCCCGGCGTGGTCTGGCGTTTCCAGATGGTCTCAGAGGCGACGTGATGAAGACTATAGAAGACTAGAAGGCGGCAAGGATTAGCCTGTGAAGTACTCGTATACCGCCCTGCTGACCGTTGCTATGGTCTCCTCGGCCTCGTAGACGTCCTCGGCGTCCATGGTGAAGCAGCTGATGACGTACTTCTCTCCTGACGGCTTGACGGTCACCACGGCGACGTCGTTCCTGATTCCTGGCAGGGACCCCGTCTTCCGCTGTAGCACCACCAACTTCTTGGGCAGGTACTTGGGTATCCTGTACTGCCCCGTCTGGCACTTCCCCATGATGCCCAGTATCTCGTCGCAGCTCTCCCTGCCGGCGGCCTCCCCGTTCACGATGAGCTCCAAGAGCCTGGTCATCTCGTTGGGCGTGGTGACGTCGTTGTCCTCGACTCCGAGGCTCCAGCTGCCTCCGTGCTCCCTCGCCTCGTTCAACTCATCGAACAGGTCGATGGTCATGTCCTCCAGAGGCATGTCGTTGACGCCGACTAGGTCGAACAGTATCTCCCTGCAGTACTTCACCACCCGGGTCCCGTGTAGCCCCAGCTCGTCGAGGGTCTTGTTGACGTTGTCGAAGCCCACCTTGCCGACGACCAGGTCGGTGGCGGTGTTGTCGCTCACCATCATCATGAGGCTCAGCAGGTCCCTTAGGCTGACGCTCAGGCCCTCGGAGAGCTCCTTGAGAACGCCGGAGCCTGGCACCTTGTCCCGCTCCGTGAGGACCACCTGCTGGTCGGGGCTCACGGCGCCCCGCTCCGCCTGCCTGTAGAACTCCACCAGCACCGGTACCTTGAAGACGCTTGCCGTTGGGAACAGCCTGTCGCCGTTTAGGTCAGCCGACTCGCCGGTGTCGAGGTGCTTGACTGAGGCGCCGAGGACGCCGTCGAAGCCTTCTGCCTGCTGCTTGATCGCATCGAGTAGACTCATAGATGATCCAATGCGTCGCTGCGTAAAACAGTAACTGACCGACTTCCCGTTTCAAAGAAGAGGCTGGACGGTGTTTTACTTGTGCCGCCTGGCATCCAAGGCAACGTACACTCCTATGAGAACCAGGACCGACAACACTATTAGCCACGGCCGCGTGTCGAGGTAACCCATCGCTATGAAGGCGAAGACTATCATTGCCGCGAAGAAGAGGGGGTACTCCCTATAACTTCCGCCTAAAACGCCCATCGAGTTCACGTAGATTCAGTTAATCTTGAATATAAGGAACCATGGCTCTGTTCATCCCGGATCGATACAACCAGAGGCTTGGAGATTAAACTATTATTCCATGAGCACAATGTCTTGCATGATCTCAATGCCTGAGGAACCAGTTTACGAGGCGGAGGTGGTTAGCGTCGCTAAGAGCTGCAGTGCCGGCCACGAGGTGGGCGACAAGTTCCTGGTGAACACCCACAGGACCGGCGGAATCTGCGGGTACTGCTACCACGACCTGTTCCCGACTCTGATGAACATGTGCTACGGCGGCCAGATACCGTGGATGGACAACGATGAGTTCACGTACGAGTGCCCGGACCGGTACAACCTGGTCACCTTCAAGGTCACCAAGAAGTAGCCCCCCAACTATTTTCTATATAACAGTCGACACAGAATAGATCATAGGTGTCGTGTATGAGTTACCTCTACGAGGAGCTGAAATGGCCGGAGGTGAGGGACACGCCGAAGGACCGGGTGCTGGTGATCCCCGTGGGCACCCTGGAGGACCACGGCCACCACCTCCCCGTCAACACCGACGTGGTGATAGTAGAGAGCATATGCAGGCGAGCCGTGGAGTCGATGCCAGGGGAGGCGCTGCTGTTGCCAGTCATAGTCCACGGGTACAGCCCCCACCACATGGACTTCCCCGGTCCTATAAGCATCCAGGGGAACCACTTCATGGACTACGTGGGCGACATCCTGTCGAGCCTGGCGCGCCACGGTTTCAGGAGGATGCTGATGGTGAACGGCCACGGCAGCAACTCGCCTTGGCTAGACGCCGCCGCCCGTCTAGCGATCATCCACACGCCGGGGGTCCTATGCGCCACCACCAACTGGTGGGCGATACCCGAGGTGGGGGAGGCCGTAAAGGAGCTCAGGGACTCGGGCAGAGGCGGCATGTCGCACGCCTGTGAGCTCGAGACATCGCTGATGCTCGCCCTTCGCCCCGACCTCGTGGACATGACGAAGGCCGTCAAGGACATGGACAGTCAGGCCTCGAAGTATTTCCCTCCACGGGACTTCTACCACCCCTCCGGCCCTGTATCCATGATGCCGTACTGGAGCACCTTCAGCAGGACAGGCGTACGGGGAGACCCCACCGTCGCCACGAGGGAGAAGGGAGAGGAGTGGCTCGGCGCCGCCGTGAACGGCCTCAAGGGGATCATCAAGGAATTCGGGGAGTACGAGATCAGGGAGAGGGTGGATCACCACTGACTTTCGTTCAAGCCGAGACATGCTACAGGCGTCTGTAGCGTTGTAACAAGGTTTATTAGCTCTGCTGTATTCCCCTCAAAGATTCTCTGGGTGGCGTTTATGGGGGAGGAGCTGCAGCCTCGGAGGAGCATGTTCTGGTTCGTCCAAGGTAACGTCAAGATACTGATGTTCTGCAGGGTTATATGGTCCGCCAGCACAAGTATAGTCTACCCGTTCTTCAGCCTCTACATATTGGCGCTTGGCGGAACCGAGACCGAGGTGGGCCTCATCAACGCCCTGGGCATCCTCGCCGGCATGGTTCTGTACCCGGTCGGCGGCTACATCGCAGACAGGTCGGGCCGCGTCAAGCTCATAGGCTACAGCACCTTCCTCTACGCCTTCGCCCACCTGTTCTTCGTCGTAGCAAACGACTGGAGGATGATAGCGCTGGGGCAGTTCATGAGCCAGCTGCTGCTCTTCTACATGCCCGCCATGAACGCCTTGGAGGCGGACAGCCTTCCCCCCGGCGTGCGCGGCAGGGGGTTCGCCATGATGATGGCGGTCCCCGGGGCCGTCAGGGTCGTGGCTCCCGTCGTCGGAGGCTACGTCATAGAGTGGTTCAAGGCAAGCAGCGGCTTGACCAGCGACCAGGCCATAGTGTTGGCGGTCAGGATATGCTGGACCGTGGCGTTCTTGACCGGGCTGCTGGTCGCCTGGCTGAGGCTCCGCTACCTGAAGGAGACGGTCACGGAGGAGGGCGGTGAGAGGTTCAGCCTCAGGCAGATACCCAAGACGATAGCCCCGGCTTACAGGAGCATCATGGACAGCCTCAAGTGGATGACGCCGAGCCTCAGGGTCATCGTCGCCATCGAGATGTTCGCCAGTTTCTTCATCGCCATGAGCGCCCCCTTCTACGTCGTCTACGCCAAGAAGGTGATAGGGCTCGCGGAGAGCCAGTGGGGCCTCATCATGTTCATAAGCGGCCTAGTGGGGATACTGGCGGCGTTCCCTCTCGGCTCAGTCACTGACAGGGTGGGCCCCAGAAGGATGATCCTCCTAGGGATGTTCACGGCGCCGCTTATCGTCTTCGGCTACCAGTACGCCGGCGGCTTCATAGGCGTCGCCGCCGTCCTCGTGGGGCTCAGCCTCTGCAACAACATAATGATGCCGGCGTTCAGCACGATAATAGCCAACATCATCCCCCGGACCCGCCGCGGCCGCCTCTACAGCCTCATCGGCGAGCGCGGGATAACGGTGAGCTTCGGCAACTTCTGGGGCGGAGGCTTCCTGCTGTTCCCACCTGCGGCCCTAGGCGCCTACGTGGGCGGCCACGTGTACACACTGGACCCCAACCTTCCGTGGATCATAACCAGCGCCGCGCTGCTGGTCTGCGCCGCATTGGTCTACATGTTCGTCCACGAGCCGGAGGAGGCCCAGCAATAGCCCCCACAGCTAATACAGGGAAAACCGTTATCACACGCCGTTTAACCCATAAGACGTTAACCGGGGAGAAAGGAGTTGGCTGAGGCAGAGGCGCTGGAAAAGAAGGGCATGTTCTGGTTCATCCGCGGCAACATCAGGACTCTGATGATCTGCAGGGTGCTCTGGTCCGCCAGCACCAGCATCGTCTACCCCTACTTCAGCTTCTACGTCCTCGCCCTAGGCGGCACAGAGAGGGAGGTGGGCCTCATAAGCAGCATAGGCATCCTCGCCGGCATGATACTGTACCCGGTGGGGGGCTTCCTCGCCGACAAGGCCGGGAGGGTGAAGCTCATCGGGTACAGCACCTTCCTCTACGCCTTCGCACACATCCCGTTCATCGTCGCGGACAGCTGGCAGGCCCTAGCCGTGGGCCAGTTCCTCGCCCACCTCCTCCTCTTCTACTCGCCGGCCATGAACGCCCTCAGCAGCGACAGCCTCCCCCCGGGGGTCAGGGGAAGGGGCTTCGCGGTGATGATGGCTGTGCCGCAGGCCATACGCATCATCGCCCCATACGTCGGGGGGCAGCTGATCGCCTACTTCCAGGCCACAAGCGGCCTCAGCGAGGACCTGGCCCTGATACGGGCGGTGAAGCTGGCGTGGGGCATCGCCTTCCTCACGGGGCTCCTCGTGGCGTACCTGCGGCTCAGGTACCTGGAGGAGACCATCGAAGAAGGGGAGTCCACGAGGTACAGCTGGAGGGACCTGCCAGGGGTCATGAAGGAGTCTTACCTGAGCATCACGGAGTCGCTGAAGTGGATGGACAGCTCGCTGAAGACGATAGTGTTCATCGAGATGGTGGCTGCCTTCTTCGTGGCCATGAGCGCGCCGTTCTGGTCCGTCTACGCGAAGACCGTTGTGGGCGTCACGGTGCCCGAGTGGGGGAACGTGAACCTCGTGAGCGGCCTCGTCTCCCTGGTCTTCGCGTTGCCCATGGGACACCTGGTGGACGCGTGGGGAGCCAAGAGGGCGGTGCTCGTCGGCATGCTCACGGCGCCGGCCATCATATACCTCTTCCAGTACACCACCGGGTTCTGGACCGTGGCCCTCGCCATCACCGCGATATCCATGTGCAACAGGATAATGATCCCCGGGTTCAGCACCCTCATCGCCAACATGATCCCCCGGGAGCGCCGCGGCCGCCTCTACAGCCTCCTCGGCGAGCGGGGCATAACCATCAGCTGGGGCAACTTCTGGGGAGGAGGCTTCCTGCTTTTCCCGCCCGCCGCCGTCGGCGCCTGGGCAGGAGGACAGATCTACGCGTACAGCCCGACGCTTACTTGGCAGATAACGAGCGCCGCGATCCTCGCGTCCGCCCTCATGATCCTGTTCCTAGTGAAGGAGCCGGAGGACGCGCAGGTCTAGCCCGAAAGCATTTTCAGCCCAAACCGACCATCCAGTTCCGGTGAACCCGTTGAATGACGCCGCGTCACAGAGGAAGATCCTTGAGGTAGATCTGACCACCGGGGAGATAGCCGAGATGGGCATCCCAAAGGATGCGTCGAAGAGGTTCCTAGGAGGCCTCGGGCTGAACGCGTGGCTGCTCTACACTCTCACGGACCCGGAGACCGACCCGTTGGGGCCAGATAACGTCGTGCTCATTTCGCCGGGGCTGCTGACGGGCACCGATGCGCCGACGAGCCCGAGGGTGGAGGTATCCACCAAGTCGCCACTCACCGGCCTCATCGGCACAGGCAACTCCGGGGGCCACTGGGGCCCCCGGCTCAAGAAGGCGGGCTTCGACTCGCTGATAGTCAGGGGGGCGTCGGAGAGACCGGTTTACCTTGTCGTAGACGAGGGCGATGCGTCTCTCCGAGACGCAGGTGATCTCTGGGGGCTGGACACCTACGAGGCCACCGACGAGCTCAAGCGGAGGCAAGGCGGGGGGTTCAGCGTCATGGCCATCGGCCCCGCCGGGGAGAACCTTGTCAGGTTCGCCGCCCCGGTGTTCGATAGGCAGCACATGCCTGGCCGATGCCACGCAGGCGCCGTCCTCGGAAGCAAGAAGCTGAAGGCCGTGGCGGTCAAGGGGAGCCAGCCTGTTGAGGTGCATGACCGTGAGGCGTTCGACGAGGCGGTGGCCGTGTGCGAGGAGCGGATAAGGAGCTACCCCGCTTGGAAGGCCAGGGCAAAGACGGGCTCAATGGGCACCATAGGCGTCACCGGGGAGGGCGTGGACTACGACGAGGTGGCGGGCCCCTACCTGAGGCGAGGAGAGCCAGGCGTCTACTGCCCCTGCATGATGGAGGGACTCTACGGGTGTAGCCTAGTCGCCGACGTCAAGGAGGGCCCCTACGCGGGCGTGGACGTCGCCTGCGCCGGCCTCACACTGTACTCGGGGACAGCCACCCAGTACGGGATAGGGCTGCCTGCCGCGTTCAAGGTGAATGAGCTCTGCCAAAGGTACGGGATGGACATGTTCGGCCCGTTCTTCTACGCCTACACGCTCTACATGACGGGCGTGGTCTCGGAGAAGGACGTGGGTTTCAGGCTCAAGCTGGGCGACGAGGAGGCGCTGATTAGGCTCATGAGGATGACGGCGTACAGGGAGGGCTTGGGTGACGTGCTCGCCGAGGGCGCGGAGAGGGCCGCCGCTGCGATCGGCGGCGACGCCGCCAGGTACGTGCCGGCGGTGAAGGGGCTTGAGGTGATGCGTCTGGACCCCAGGGCTGCGCTGAAGGGAAACGTGTTCAGCTCCATGAGCATTCTCACCAACCCCCGCGGCGGCGACGACCTCAAGGGCACCCACGGCGTCTCCAACTACCCGGGGGTCTCCAGCTGGGGCAGGAAGCTGGGTATCGGAGAGGAAGAGTACGGCCGCTGGCTCATGGAGTGGCTTGACATGCCGGGGGGCTTCAAGGAACGGGTGTTCGGGGAGCCGCCGGACATCGGCAACCCGGACGAGCTGCTCATGACGTACTGGTACAACCACCTGACAAGCGCCTACAACAGCCTGGGGCTCTGCATGTTCTCGTCCAGCGTCGCCGACGCCATGGGCCCCAGCTACATGGCCGAGCTTTACTCAGCCGCCACCGGCTTTGAGGCGTCCGCCGCCGACGTCATGGAGGCGGGGGAGAGGGTCTTCAACCTCATGAGGATGTACATCGTCAGGGAGGGCGTGAGGAGAAAAGACGACCACTGGCCCGACTCGTTCTACACGGAGCCGTCGCCAGCCGGCGCCGAGAAGGGGCCGGCCTTCGACAGGGAGACCCTTGACGAGGCGTTGACCCGCTATTACCGGCTTAGGGGCTGGGACCCGGAGACCGGGGTCCCCACGGAGGAGACGCTTAGACGCCTCGGCCTAGGCGAGGTAATCGGCGGCCATCCAGCCTAGTTATCCAATGAGATTAATGGTAGACTATGCCGCCGTCACCGGTGACTCTTGGCTGGGCGGCTCCGGCCTCCTAGCGAGGTACATGAAGAACATGGCGAGCCCCTGCAGCGCCGCGACCACCCAGAAGGCCTGTATGTAGCTGCCCGTGGTGTCGTATATCCATGCAGCGAAAACCGGGTACGCGACGTTGGTGATGGCCGTGAAGAACGTGGTGTACCCGGTTATGGTTGCGTAGGCCTTCCTCCCGAAGTAGCTCGCCCTGAGGCTCGTCTGGGCGGGGATTGTTATCCCGTAGCCGACGCCGTAGATCAACGCGAAAAACGTGATCATGGGGATGGTTCTGGCGTATATGAATATGACAAGCCCCAGCGTACGCAGGGCGTAGCCGAGGATGACGTACTGCCTCTCGGTGAACCTGTGGCCGAGCGTTGCGGTGAGGCCCCTGCCCCCCAGGCTGATGGTGGCCATCAGGCCAAGTATCCCCGCCGCCGCGAGGGCGTCTATGCCCAGGCTCTGGTGGAATGCCATCTGGTGTATGGTGACCATCGCCAAGGTGCCCCCGTTCAGCATGAAGGCTACGAGGATCATCCAGAAGCTTCTGGTGCGCACAGCCTCCTGCGGCGTGAAGTCGTAGCCGTAGTCGAGCTTCACCTCCGTCGCCTCCCCGTCACCCGGTAAACGCGTGTCGCCGTCCGGCAGCATACCGTAGTGCTCCGGCGGCTTGTCCTTCATCCAGAACCAAGCCAGGGGCAGGCAGATGACCGTCGTGGAGGCCACGATGAATACGAGTGCGTTACGCCAGCCGTAGTTCTCGATTATCCAAGTCATGAGAGGAACGATCACCGGCGCCCCGAGCCCGCCGCCGATGGTCACTATCCCTATGGCTCTGCTCCTGTGCCTAACGAACCACTTGGCGACGGCGCTGTTCACCGTGTCGTAGAGGCCCAGGTTGAAGCCCAGGCTCACGACGAAGCCCCAGACGAAGACGAACTGCCAGATGGTCCTGACGTAGAGGACGGTCAGTAGGCCGAGGCAGGCGATTATCGTCGAGATAACAGTGATCTTGCGTTCCCCGAACCTGTCGATGGCCATCCCCCCGAAGGGGCCCTCCAGGCCTCCCTCGATGCTGCGCATGCTGAAGGCCAGCGTGAGCTGGGTCCTGGTCCACCCGAACTCCCTTGTGAGGGGCAGGAGCAGGGCCCCCATGCCGTAGTACCAGCTGCCGTACCCCCAGCACGCGATGATGGCCCCAGCGATGACCGTCTTCCATCCGAAGAACACGTTGTCCCAGCGTT
>CAYFYM010000082.1:0-27456 GCA_964347405.1 uncultured Candidatus Bathyarchaeia archaeon
CGTTTACACGGTAGCAGGGGCCCAGGACGGAAGCTTCGAGCCTTTCCGCAGGGGGTCTGGTAGCCCCATCCAGATTACTTCTCTTTGTTTAACAAGGCTGCGGGGCCCCGTTGTAACGGATGTCAGGTTGGCGTATATAACGGTTGACGGGCTTGACGCCACGGACAAGTTGTTGAACAATTTAGGTTCGTGGGAGATCGATGCGTTGATATTGGGCGGCGCCACCTTCGCGGGGTTCAACGTCGTGGACGTTCAACGCGTGAACGTTGAGACAGGGGTGCCCGTGATCGTGTTCAGCGGGGACCGCCCCGATGTGGCCGCAACCAAGGATGCGCTGCGTAAGCATTTCCCTGATTGGAGGGAGAGGTGGAGCCGCTACGAGGGTCTCGGCGAGATACGTTCGCTGACTATCCGGGACTATCCGCCGGTGTACTACGAGAACGTGGGCTGCTCCAGGGGCTTCGCCGAGGACGTACTCAGGGAGCAGGCGGTGTCCTGTAGAACCCCGGAGTGTGTACGGGTGGCAGACTTGATCGCTAAGGGGGTCACTCCAGTATTTCGAGGTCCAGAGGGATGTTCTGGTGGTTCATCAGGTTGAACACCGAGATGACCCCCGGCGTGGGGTCTATCTTCATCCTCCTCTGGAACGGGGTCTGGTCCTGGAAGCTCCCAGAGCTCACCAGCGTGACGTTCTTGTACTTCCTGTGCTCGAAGATGTGTATGTGGCCCATGACGAATACGTCCGGTATCTCCCTGATTACTAGCCTATCGATCTTCTCGGGGGCCACGGGCGTGGACTGGCCGTAGATGGGCGCCACGTGGTTGCACCTTAGAAGCAGCTCCACGGCTTTCACGGGGTTGTTGAAGTCGTGGCCCGGCGTCGAGCTCAGTATGTCGTCCAGTGCCTTGCCATGTGCCAGAAGCATCTTAACCCCGTGGAGGTTTACGGTGGAGGGGTTCGGGAGGAGATGAACCCGCTTGTCCTTGTAGAGGCTGGGGGAGTAGCTCTCGGGTACTGGGGGCTGGGGTAAGCTTCTCCTGACGGCGTCGTGGTTTCCGGGTATTATGATTATCTCTACGTGCTCCGGTAGACGTGCCAGTAGCCTCGCAGCCTCCTCGTACTGGCCGACTTGGCTGGTGATGGTGAGCTCGTCCAGCTGGTCGGGGTAGATCCCTATGCCGTCCACGAGGTCGCCGGCTATTACAACGTACTTGACCCTCGACGCGAGCTCCCTGGAAGCCTGCGGCCCTAGGTCCATGTTCATCCACTTGATGAACTTCTCGAAGAGGTCCTCCCTGAAGTACTTGCTCCCAACGTGGACGTCGCCTATGATCACGGCGCAGACCGGCTCGTCGGCCTTACCGGATTCGTGTATGGGGACGTCCGGCCAGATGAGGTCGTCTGCGATCAACAGGTCGTCGCTGTACTTGAGGCCGTCCATGCAGATCACCTGGTCTTCCAGCACCTCCAGTCCTTTCTCGACCACCTTGGCGTCTGACACCATGACGGTGATGGATGTCTCCGGTGACTCCATTTCCAGGAAAAGCCTGTTGCTTCTTGCTCGTTTCCCGCTGACGAGGCCTATGGTCTTGAACTTGGATTTGACGGGGAGCTTCACGGCCTGGCTGAGGGGGATGGCGTCGCGGACGTCGACGCGTCTCTTGAGTATGACTTCTAGCTGGGCGAACCTGCTGTTGAAGAAGTCTATGAAGCCGTCCACGTCCCCCAGGGGCGCCGGCTCGTCCATGGCCGTAAACTCCAGCCTGGACGCTATCCTCGCAGCCATGGGTTTCAGTGATCCCCTTGCCACCTGTCTTTGTGCGGGCGCTTTGGAGAGGCTCTGCAGGAACTCCTGGTTTATGACGTAGAGTTCAGGGCTGCCTTCGGCTGCCTGGATGGCCCTGTCTATGACCGTCTTCACCTGCTCCAGGGGCAATGCCTGTAGGTGGGTGAACGCGTCTGGGGTGAGCTGGTACCCCTTCTCTACCACCCGTTTGAGGATGGGCAGGAGTTCCTGTGTCACGGTGGATCGTTTACTTTGCTGCTAACACGTAGTCGACCCTGGGCGGGCTGAAGGCCTCTATTATCACGGCCGGCTCTTCGCCCGTGGTCTCGAACCTGTGCTCCTCGTTTGGGGGCACCCTCCAGGCCGCCCCGGCGGTGGCTTTGACCTTTCTGCCGCCTGAGCTCAGCTCTCCCTTCCCAGACAGGAGGGTGCCCATCTGTTCGTGGGGGTGGCTGTGCCAGTCTACGACGGCGCCGGGCTGGATTACTATGTAGCAGAGGGAGGCGTTGTGGCCGTTCCCTATGATGGTTATCTTCACTCCGGGCACAGGCTCTAGGCTGGGAGCCTTCTCCCATGATGTGTCTTCCATGGGACCTTTATTGGCGCCGAAGGTATTTGAACCCAACTAGAGGCCGATGGGTGCCTGCTCCTTACGCTCCAGGATGAGGTCTCTTATCTCCTTGCGTATGCTGTACCTGTAGGGCATGCTTGAGGTGTTTCTGTCTATGAACCCTCTGTCGTAGAGCTTCTTGAGGAGCCGGGCTGTGTGCTCCCTTGTTCTGTCGATCTTCTCCCGTATCTCGGGGACGGTGCCCTCGCCCAGGTCAACAATGATCTCTAGCACCTCCATCTCGGTTTCTGTGAGCTGCTGGAATATGTCCTCGCCTTGGACCGGGATGGGGGCGTCGACCCGCGTTGCCGAGGGAGCCGGGCGCGGCTGGGTGGCGAGCCTGGTGAGGTCTGTCCTCATGTCCTGTATTGACTTCTCGATGGTGTCCACCCGTTCGGATAGCATTTTGACCTTCTCCAGTCCCTTTAGGGCGGCGTCGCTGCCTCCCTGCGTAGCCTTCAGGGCCTCGTCGGCCATGTACCTTGCATCGTTGGCTTCGCGCTCGATCCTGTCTAGGTCGGCCTCCATCTTGTTGACTTGGCGTGTGAACCCTAGTGTGATGTTTCTTATGGTGGACTTGCTCTCCTCGTACTCGGTTTGAGCCATCTTTATGCGCTGGTGGAAGATGTAGCTGGCCGCCAGTATCACCGTGAACAACGCTATGGTGGTGAAAACCAGCTCCAAGTATCTCCCCTTGTATTGTGCTATCGGTCTCCCTTTTTTACGGTTTCGGATAAGCGGACAATTTGATATTTTGTAAACAATTCAAACATTTTTGGATTGTTTAACAGGTGGTACATTTATGCATGCTTAGAGTTTAAATTGTGCAGTACATCTAAAACCTGAACAATTTGAGTTCCGGCGAACTGGTTGAGGCCAGGATAGGCATCACGGGCAGGGTGCAGGGGGTAGGCTTCAGGCCCTTCATCTACAGGGTGGCGGTGAGGAACGGCCTTGTGGGCTACGTCATCAATCTGGGCGACGCCGGCGTAGAGATACTCGTTGAGGGGAAGAAGAGCCAGGTTACTCGGTTCCTCCGCGACGTGAGGGAGGAGGCGCCCGATGTCTCTGAGATCGAGGACATAGTCTTCGAGTATGGGCCCCACCGTGGAAGGTTCAAGGAGTTCGCCATCGACAAGAGCCAGAGCAGGGGCCGGGTGGCGTCGGGTATCTACCCGCCCGATATTGGGATATGCCCCCAGTGCCTGGAAGACATGGCTACCCCGGGGAGCAGGTGGTACGAGTATCCGTTCACTGCCTGCGCGTGGTGTGGTCCCCGTTTCACGTCGGTGATGTCCCTCCCCTACGATCGTGAACGCACCCACATGCACGAGTTCCCAATGTGCGTGCACTGTAGGAGGGACTACCACGACCCCACGGACAGGCGCTTCGACGCTCAGGGCATCACGTGCAGCTTATGCGGACCGGAGATGAGCCTCTACGACGCCAACGGGAACACCATAGAGGCCGAGGACCCGTTCAGGGAGGTAGCCGGGTACCTCATGGAAGGCTGCGTCGTCGCGGTGAAGGGCATCGGCGGCATACACCTCGCCTCTCTAGCCACGAGAGACGACGTCATCGAGGAGTTCAGAAGCAGGAAAGGCAGACCTTATCAGCCCTTCGCGTTGATGTCCCCGGATCTCGACGCGGTTAGAGCCTTTGCCAGGGTAGACGACGAAGAGGCCGGTTTGATCCAGTCTTGGAGAAAACCGATCGTTCTATTGAAGAAGAGGCATAGGGTCGTCTCTGAGCTCGTCGCCCCGGGGCTGGACACGGTTGGCGTGATGCTGCCGTACACGGGTATCCAGAAGATGCTGTTCAGTAGGCTCAGCGAGCCTGCGCTGGTAATGACGAGCGGCAACAAGAAGGGCCTGCCCATGGCCATTTCAAACAGGGCCGCGTTCGAGGAGCTCGTCGGGATCACCGACTACTATCTGCTCCATGACAGGGAGATCGTGAACCGATGCGACGACTCGATCCTCAGGGTGATCGAAGGTAACACGTCTTTCACGAGACGGTCGAGGGGATATGTTCCAGATCCTATCTACGTACCATTGAAAAAGGGGGTTGGGATCGCTGTCGGCGCCGAGCTGAGGAACGCGGCTGCAGTGGCCACCAACGGAAAGGTGTTCATGACTCAGTACCTGGGGGACACGGATACTCTGGAGGGCTTGAGGTTCGAGGAAGAGGCCATCCAGACCATGCGTAACCTCCTTAACATCACGCGTGACCCGGATATGATTGGGTGTGACCTCCACCCGGGATACATGACGTCACAGATGGCCGAAGTGATATCACGTGAGGCGGGTGTGACTTTGGTGAGGTCACAGCACCATCACGCACACATAGTCTCCGTTATGGCCGAGAACAACGTCTCTAGGGACGGTGAGATACTTGGGATCGCGTTGGACGGCGCTGGATACGGCTCAGATAGGCAAATTTGGGGTGGAGAGATACTAAAATCATCTTACAGCGAGTTTAAGAGGCTTGGACACCTCGAGAACCTGCCCATGCCTGGGGGCGATCTATGTACATACCACCCATACAGGATGCTAATAGCGGGACTGAGTAACGCCGTCACAGATGACGTTATATGTGATATCACAGAAAATCACGTCGAGAGAAAGCTGCCTCACGGCAAAACAGAGCTGGAAGTCATCATTAGGCAACTAAATAACCGTGATATCATCAAGACTTCGAGCTCTGGACGGTTTTTAGACTCCATCGCCGCTCTACTAGGGTTAACATACTATAGATCGTATGAGGGAGAGCCCGCTATGAGGCTTGAGGCCTTTGCTTCCGGGGGAGATTCGGAACTCATCGATCATGACATTGAAATCCATCGTATAGGGGGTAAATATGTTCTAAACACATCTAATACGCTATATTTTATGTCAAAAATATTAAAGAAACATAAAAAACAAAATATTGCAGCTTTCGGGCAGAAATATCTATCAGATGGAGTATCAGAGATGGCTATAAAGGCTTCCGAGGATACGGGGATATCTGTGGTAGGGTTATCAGGCGGAGTGTTCGCCAATGAATATATTACTAAAACCGTAATGAACAATCTACGTAAAGCGGGTTTAACAGTGTTACTCAACACCAAAGTACCGCCAGGGGATGGTGGAACCGCCTTAGGGCAGATCTGCAAAGCCCTTGATGGTGTGATGTAATGTGATATCACACTATTTTTATGCTCGTGGGAGCCGCCAGTCGGTCAATCCCCTCTATTAGCTCATTCTCAATCTGTTTTAAAAGGTCTCTAGACGCCTTTAACTCTCTTGACTCTATGAGGGATAGGTACTCTTTCAATTTTTCAGCTAAAACATAATACTCGTCGAAAGGCCTGGCTTCAAAAACTCCGATGTAACTTAACAGAACTATTGTGAAAATGCTGGAGATCACGTTCCGTCTAGCCTGAGATAAAGAACGGCTAAAAGAGCCTCTACTCACTTTTTTTCCCCTAAATAGCGTTTTTTGTTTAAAAGAAATCTTTTCATCAGACATTATATCTGTTAACATATCTATTACAAGTGTTTCAAATTGTATGCGTGTTAAACTACTATTTTTCAACAATAAATCCGTTATAGGGTCCTGAAACGTTTTTTTGACGATATTTTGGTATTCTTCAGAAGCCATCGGTGCCGCCTCACATTGATAGTCGCGGAAACCCAATATATGTGTTGTTGACAAAATTGTATACCAACAAATGGTCTGATTTAGATCTGTTTCCAACGCGAAAAAACCCAAAGATTGTATTGTATTAATCAAAATAAATAATTATTTAGACTTATAATTACAATGAATATGCACCGGTTATGTGGGGAAGTCTTTATTTAGATACTTTCACAGGTTTTCCACATGGTTTCGGTGGAAGACCTAGAGATAAACTGCGGAAAAACTGAGCACAAGATCAAGGAATTCATCTCCCGGAAAATAGAAGAGTCCGGCCTGGATGGAGCGGTGGTGGCAGTCAGCGGCGGCATAGACTCGGCAGTGACTCTGGATCTAACGACGAAGGCTCTCGGAGCCGACAGAGTGACGGCGTTGACCATGCCGGAGCGTGACGTCACGCCGGAGCGTGATATCATGGATGTGATGCAACACTGTGAAGCCCTGGGCGTCACGTGTAACACGGTGGACATCACGCCCATATTACGTGTGATGCGTGACGCCCTCCCCAAGTATGACGTCACAGACCGCATCACGACGGGCAACATAAAGCCCAGGGTTAGGATGACGGTGACCTACTACTTCGCTAACAGGGATAGAAGAATTGTCATGGGCACCTCCAACAAGACCGAGCTTCAAACAGGGTTCTTCACCAAGTATGGGGACGGCGGCGTCGACCTCATGCCGCTGGCGGACCTATACAAGACTCAGCTCAGGCAGCTCGCGAGACACCTCAACATACCGGAAAACATCATAGAGAAGCCTCCCTCCCCCGGATTCTACCCGGGGCACACAGACGAGGACGAGCTCGGCAT
The DNA here is from genome assembly GCA_964347405.1 of uncultured Candidatus Bathyarchaeia archaeon. Classification (GTDB taxonomy): domain Archaea; phylum Thermoproteota; class Bathyarchaeia; order TCS64; family TCS64; genus RBG-16-57-9. Next base: position 6,888 of record CAYFYM010000082.1, read on the forward strand.
CGACTACACGACTCTGGACCTGATACTATATTCTCTGGAGAAAGTCTCGGACGCGTCGACGATAGCCGAGGCCCTCGGTATCTCACGGATATTGGTCGAGTCTGTCATGAAGCGCATAAAAGCAAACGAACATAAAAGACGGCTTCCGCTAATCTTAAGACTAGGATAATACACTGCATACGCAAAAGAGGGGGACATATGGGCAGAAAAAGAAAGAAAGTCGTAAAGTTCGTGAAGAAGAGACTTCCAAAACAGTATCTCTGCCCCAGCTGCGGAATGAACACCGTCGGGGTCATACTTCACGAAGAGGAAGGGTACGCCAGGATAATATGCTCCAGGTGCTCCCTCAAGGAACAGGTACCTATCCCGGAGAACACGGCTCCCGTGGACGCATACTGCATCTTCGTGGACCAGTACTACGGCGTTGAGGAGCCCCCGACCCCATGATAGGAAAAGTCGAGCAGTACCTCAAGGACGAGATATCCGAGCAGGGCTGCATCCACTTCACACTTCTAGACCCGGATAAGTCATCAGGATATGACTGCGCGGAGATAGCCAAGGAAGCAGAGGAAGGCGGGACCACCGCCATAATGATAGGCGGCTCGACCCTAGCCTCGTCACAGGACCTCGACGCCGCCGTCAAGCGGATAAAGAAAGAGGTGAAGGTGCCGGTGATCCTTTTCCCCAACGGCCCCATCGGGGTGAGCAGGTACGCTGACGCGATATGGTTCATGAGCCTCCTAAACAGCCAGAACCCATACTACATAATGGAGGCGCAGATGCTCTCGGCTCCGCTGGTCAAGAGGTACGGACTCGAGGCGATGCCCATGGGCTACATCATCTGTGGGGATGGCTGCGTCGCCGGCTACGTTGGCCACGCTAGGCCCCTCAGCTACAGGCACCCCAAGCTAGCCGTGGGCTACAGCCTAGCCGCTGAGACTCTCGGCATGAGGTTCGTGTACCTTGAAGCAGGCTCAGGCGCCCGAGAACCGATCCCGGCGGCGATGATAGCCGCCGTCAAGAAGCATGTGAGCATCCCCATGGTAACGGGCGGCGGCATCAGGGACCCTGAAGCGGCGCTCGCGGCGAAACACGCGGGCGCGGACGCCATAGTGACAGGCAACATGGTCGAAGAAGAGAGCCTGGTAGGAGAAAAGATCAAAGAAATAGTGTCGGCGATAAGAGACTAGGGACACTCTGGAGAGGCGCATCTCTTATACATCCAGACCGGTAACAGTAAAGAACAGCAAGGCAACAGTATATTGTGTAACATCGCGCCCTGAGAGGTAGCCCCAAGTTGATTGACGTCGAGATGCCGCCGGCCTATGAGAGGTACTTCACAGAGCTAGAGGGCAAACTTGACGACCTGTACGAGGTAGCGCGAAGGGCGCGGGCGAAAGGCCTTGACGCCACCCTTGAACCCGAGCCAGAGATCACCGCCGACATCGCTGAACGAATAGAGAAACTCATAGGGCCCAAGGGCATCACGCAGCGGATGAGGGAGCTGGAGGGCATGGACCGCCGCGAGATGAGCTTCAAGATAGCCCAGGAGATCGCGCTTGGCCGCTACGGGTCCATGGAGAGGGAGCGAGCCGCGGAGCAGGCCATCAGGACCGGCCTAGCAATCATGACGGAGGGGGTCACCATCGCCCCGATCCAGGGAATCCCGGAGATCAAGATAAAACAGAACCCCGACCGCACCGATTACCTGAGTCTATACTTCGCCGGGCCCATAAGGCCGGCGGGCGGCACAGCCCAGGCGCTCACCCTCGTCATCGCGGACGTGGTCCGGAAGGCGCTGGGCCTCGAAAGATACCAGCCCAGCGAGGACGCCGTGAACAGGTTCATCGAGGAGGTGAGGATCTACGAGAGGAGCGTCAGGCGGTTCCAGTACCACGTGACCGACGAAGACCTGGAGATAGCGCTTAAGATGCTGCCAGTCGAGGCCACCGGGGTATCCACCGACCGCTATGAGGTCAGCAACTACCGGGACGTCCCCGGTGTAGAGACAAACAGGCTCCGGGGGGGCGCCCTCATCGTCGTCGTGGACGGCGTGGTTGGCCGAGCGAGGAAGCTCTGCGGCATATGCGACCACATCGGCTTAGAAGGCTGGGACTGGCTCGACAAGCTCAACCACAAGAACGACGGAGACGGCGACAGCAAGCCCAGCGCCGCCTTCATGGAGGAGATAATCGTCGGCCGCCCAGTCTTCTCGTTCCCAAACACCCCCGGCGGTTTCAGGCTCCGCTACGGCAGAGCCCGCACGACGGGGCTAGCCGCCTGCGGCGTACACCCCGCCACCATGGTGACGCTGAACGGTTTCATGACGACCGGGCTGCAGCTCAGGATAGAGCTACCCGGGAAGTCCGCCGCCGTCTGCCCGGTTGACACCATAGAGCCGCCGGTGGTTAAGCTGAAGAACGGCTCCGTGTTAAGGGTTGACAACGCGGAGAAGGCCGAGGAGGTCTACGACGACATCGACGAGATACTCTTCAACGGAGATGTGCTCATCAACGCGGGCGACTTCCTCCAGTTCAACCAAGCGCTGCTGCCAGCGGGATACGACGAGGATCAGTGGCGCCTCGACGTCGAGTACGCAATGGAGGCCACGGGCGTAGAGGCGGCCGAGGAGCTGACGGGGCTACCGGCAGACGTCATAACTGACCTGGCGGCTGACCCTTGGAACCCTCCGACACCGTCTGAGGCGATCGCGCTCACCAGACTCGATGCGCCGCTACACCCCAGATACACCTACGACTGGTCAAGGACGACACTTGAAAGGCTGCTCAGGCTCAGAGACGGCCTCGCGGAGAGCTGGAGCCAACGCGAACAAGGGATAATGCTCGGGCCAGAGGAGAAAGAGACCCTTGAAACACTCCTCGTACCCCATGTAGTAGAGGACGGCGTCGTCGGGTTCGGCGAAGCCGGCGTCATCCTCGAACGCTGCATGGCGCTGGACAGGAAATACGTTAAGGCGGAGGCCGGCTCGCCGCTTCAACAGGTGAACCATTGGGCCGGATTCGCTGTCAAGGAGAAGGCTTACGTATACGTGGGCGCCCGCATGGGGAGGCCCGAGAAGGCGAAGGAGAGGAAGATGAGCCCCTACGTCCACTGCATCTTCCCCGTCGGCAACGCCGGCGGGCCCCAGAGAGACATAACACGGGCCAAGCGCGGCGACCGGATCAGGGTCCAGCTGGTGAGGCTCGACTGCCCAGAGTGCGGCTACCCAGCCAGGACCGCCTTCTGCGAGAACTGCGGCACAGCCACCGTGATGAGGAAACAGTGTCCGCGCTGCAAGACGTTCACCGAAAGCGACACATGCCCAGCGTGCAGCGCGGACACGGTTGGCTACGACTGGATGGAGATAGACCTCAGGGAGGAGCTCGAGAACGCGCGCAGACACATCGGCGGCATCATCCCGAACAGGATCAAATGCGTCAAGCGGCTCATGAACGAGAGCCGCATGCCCGAGCACCTCGGCAAGGGCATCCTCCGAGCCAGGTACGACCTCAGCATGTTCAAGGACGGCACCCTCCGCTACGACCTCACGGACATACCCCTCACCCACTTCAAGCCGGAGGAGGTGGGGGTGCCCGCGGAGAAGCTGCGGGAGATGGGGTACACGGTCGACGTGGAGGGGGAGCCTCTGGTGCGGCCAGACCAGATGCTTGAGCTCATGGTCCAGGACGTCGTGCTCCCGGAGGAGTGCGGCGACTACCTAGTCAAAGTCACCAAGTTCCTCGACGACGAGCTCCGCGACTTCTACAAGCTGGAGCCCTACTACGACGTAGACCACAGGGACCAGCTCATCGGCCACATCGTGCTGGGGCTCGCGCCGCACACAAGCGCCGCCATCGTAGGACGGCTCATCGGGTGGAGCAAGGTCCGTAACTGCTACGCCCACCCATACTGGCACGCCGCGAAGCGCAGGAACTGCGACGGCGACGAGGACGCCATCATGATGGCGCTGGACCCGCTGCTCAACTTCAGCAAGAAATACCTGCCAGAGCAGAGCGGCGGCCTAATGGACGCGCCGCTATTCGTCATCCCTAACCTGAACCCCGCGGAGGTGGATAAGGAGAGCCACAACGTTGACGTCATCAGCCGCTACCCACCCGAGTTCTACACGATGTGTATGGAGGGCGCAGCGCCATCCCAGTTCGCGCCGCTAGTAGACATCCTCGGCGGCAGGCTCGGCACCGCAGCCCAGTACATGGGCTTCAAGTACACCAAAGAGTGCAGCGACATCAACCTAGGCAGCCACATCGGGGCGTACAACAGGCTCCGCACGATGCTGGACAAGCTGGAGAGCCAGCTGGACCTCACAAACAAGCTGCGGGCAGTGGACGGCCAGACAGTCGCCTTGAAGATACTTAACAGCCACTTCATGAAAGACATAGTCGGCAACCTACGCGCCTTCACCAAGCAGACCTTCAGGTGCAGCAAGTGCAACAAGAAGTTCAGGCGGCCGCCGCTCAAGGGCAGCTGTGACAGGTGCGGGGGCCACATACTGATGACCGTCCACAGGGGCAACATAGAGAAGTACATCGAGTCCGCTGAGAACCTGGTCGAGACGTATAACCTTGGTGAGTATTACAGCGCCAGATTAAGGCTCGTGCAGGAGGAGATAGACTCCCTTTTCAGAGAGGAGCCTGAGGATGACCACACCCAGTTCAACCTCACCGACTTCATGCGTCCAAAAGATAAACGTTGACGCTCGGAAAAGTTATTATTGCACATGTGAGTAAGAGGAGTCGAACAAGGGATGAGCAAGAAAAAGCGTCAAAGCTCACCTGGGATGCCTCAGAGCAGCGCGGGCCTAATGAGGTTCTTCCAGGACGAGACCAACGGAGTCAAGATACCGCCAGAGTTCGTCGTAGGGGCGGCGGCACTACTTATCGCATCAGTGATCCTAGCCCGTGTATTCATACCTCTCTAGACTCTTCCCATGTGACAGCCCGCGCAGCCCCGTGGCCTCATCCTCTGCAGGTTATCAAGAGCTAGGAGGAAGGTTTGATGCCTGATCCTAGGAGACGTAACCTCGTAATCATGGGGGTTAAGCCCATCATGAACTACGTTGTGGCGTGCCTCACCCTGTTCAACGACGGCGCCGAGACCGTGCTTGTAAGGGCCCGCGGTAAACACATCAGCAAGGCCGTCGACATGGTGCAGCTCCTCCGCAGGGTCTTCCTCAAGGATGCATTCATCAAGGACATCAAGGTGGGGACAGACACCTTGACGCGGGACGACGGAAAAGAAGCCAAGATCTCCATCATAGAGATAACGCTGGCCGTATAGAAGTCAGTTTTTTAAGGCTCACGGTCCACCATTCAACCGAAGGGAGCTAGAATTGTCTTATCCAAAGATTAAGGTAACCCCGCCGGGCCCGAAGGCGAAGAAGATCGTCGACCGGGACTCCGCGGTTATCTCCCCGAGCTTCGGAAGAGCGTACCCCCTTGTCGTCGAGCGCGGCGAAGGAAGCATAATAGTCGACGTGGACGGCAACGAGTTCATCGACATGAACGCGGGTCTGGCGGTCTGCAGCGTCGGCCACAGCCACCCCAAAGTGGTCAAAGCCATCAAAGACCAAGCGGACAAGTTCATACACTACAGCTACACCGACTTCTTCTACGACGACTACATCGACCTTGGAGAGAAGCTGCACGACCTGGTGCCCGGCAGCCACAGGAAGAAGTTCTTCTACGGCAACAGCGGCGCCGAGAGCGTCGAGGCCGCCATGAAGGTGGCGCGCTGGCACACGGGCCGCCAAGGCTACATAGCCTACATTGGCAGCTTCCACGGCAGAACACTGGGCGCAGTCAGCCTCACCGCCAGCAAGCCCTACCAGCGGGCGCGGTTCGCCCCACTCATACCGGGCATCGAGCACATCTTCTACCCGTACTGCTACAGGTGCCCGTTCAACCTGGAGTGCCCGAGCTGCGGCTACGCGTGCGTGGACTACATCGACGAGTACCTGTTCCACCGCTACGTGCCCCCGGACGAGGTGGCCATGCTCATCGCCGAGCCCATACAGGGAGAGGGCGGCTACGTAGTGCCGCCGGACGGCTACTTCAAGAGGCTGAAGAAGCTTCTCGACGAGTACGGCATACTTTTCGCGTCGGACGAGGTCCAGGCGGGCATGGGAAGGACAGGCAAATGGTTCGGCATCGAACACTTCGACGTGGTCCCTGACATAGTGTGCATCGCCAAAGGCATAGCGGCGGGCATGCCCCTAGGCGTCATGGCGTCCAGAGCCGACATACAGGACTGGAAGCCAGGCAGCCACGCGAGCACCTTCGGCGGCAACCCCGTGAGCTGCGCCGCCGCGCTGGCGGTGCTAGACGTCATCGAGTCAGAGAACCTGCTCGAAAACGCGCGGAAGCAGGGCAAACACATCAAGGACAGGCTGGGCGAGATGAAGGAAGATCACCCCATGATAGGGGACGTCCGCGGCAAAGGGCTAATGGTCGGCTTCGAGCTCGTCAAGGACAAGGTCACGAAGGAGTACGCGAAAAAGGAGACCGGGGAGGTGATGATGGAGTGCTTCAGGAACGGCCTCGCCATAGTAAACTGCGGTGTAAGCGTCATACGGTGGATGCCTCCCCTCCTCATAACGGGCGGCCTCGTGGACTCGGCTCTAGAGATCTTCGAGAAGAGCCTGACAAAGATCGAGAAGGGGAAATAGCCCCCCCCAGTTTTTTACTCTCGTTCTACGACTATCTTGGTGAACGCCCCGCTGCTGACCTGGATCAAGCCGTCGAAGGGCTCCCGCACGTTCATGTACTCCAGCCTTATCTCAGCGCCCGCCGTCAGGTCCATCGCCGCCTCGGCGTGGTCCCTCCAGAGGCTCACCCTCGCCTCGCCTGTGCCGTCATCTATGCGGAAGTTGGTGACCGTGGCCGGGCCCCGAACGGTCTCTATGTCCCGCTGAACGGGGTCGTCCAGCAGCTGGCCGCGGACCGTGACGTTCCTCTGGCCCTCCCTGAGGTCTATCACTCGGGTGATCTTGCGCTCTATCTCGGGGAGCTCCACGTCCAAGTCCTCGGGGTCGATGTGGACGCGTCCGTTGCGGCCGGCGTTGAGGTCTATGCCGCCGTAGCCGGCCCGAGTGTAGCCGTTCTCGACCACTATCACGCTGCCCTCCTCTATCCGGTCTACGAGGTCCACGTCGCCGTCCCAGAGGCTGAGCCGGACCGTGCCGGTCTCGTCCTCCAGCAGCACGGAGACCACCCTTCCCTCTGAGCCGTCCCGCCTGACGAACTCCCTGATCTCCCCCACCTGGGTGGCTAGAGCCGCGACGTTCACGCTGCCCATGCCCTCGCGGAGGTCGCCTATCTTGGTCCAGAAGGGCACGGACTCGTCCGGCTTGACGCCGTGCTCCACCTCGATTATCTCGGTGTTCCATCCTACATGGATCTCGGGGCTGCCCATGTTGCCGGTGCGGGCGCCCCCGGCGACCACCCTCACCCGCGTACCCTTCTCGATGCTGCCGTACTCGTCGACCCTGTCGTCCCAGAGCACCAGGTTCATCCGGGCCCCACCCTCCTCGATGACGAGCCTGCTCACCTTTCCCTCGCTGCCGTCCTGCCTCACGAAGGTGTTAACAGGGTAGCTGTCCACGACGACGCCCTGTATGTGGACCGTGCCTTCCTTGAAGACCCCCGCGGGGGTCACGAAGAACGATTCCACGGACGGGAAGTCCTCGTCCACGGCGTCCATGGGCTCCATGAACATCTGGCCCCTGTTTCCCATGTTCACCTCTATGTCGCCCCTGCGTTCCCGGCTGTAGCCGTGGAGGATTCGTATGATCTTGCCCGGCGCAAGCTTGCTGGCCTCGACGTGGTCCGCCTTGTTGTCCCAGAACACCACGGTGACGGAGCCCGTCTTGTCTCCCATGATGAGCCTAAGCACCTTGCCTTTGCGCTGGTTGTCGCGGTCGAAGGTGTGGCTTGGGAAGACGTGGATGACGCGGCCCGTGAGGCTCACGTCGCTGAGCCCGGCTGTCAGGTCCCCTATCTTGAGCTTGGCCTCGATCTTCTCCCCGGCGCCGTTGATGCCCAGGTTGCTGGCCACGAGGTGCGCGGCCGCCTCCTCCGTGAGGAGGCCCGCCGCCTTGGCGCGCTCCTCGTCTATCAGCCTTCTGACGGCGTCCTCGGTGAGGTTGGGCTTGAGCTTCAGTATGCGTTTAATGATGTCGTCTATGGACATGAGGTTCAGAATGGAATGTGGGGTGACACGTATAAGGATATTACTTGACGCTCTTACGGGTCTCGGCGGTGTACATGTACATGAAAGCCAGCGCCAGCGCGGCGACGCCCAGCAGTAAAACGAGCTTCTGCACGAAGTCGAACAGCACTTCGATGGTCATCAGCAACACTAGAAACCGTCTCTCTTTAAAGGTTTAGCTGCTTTCCTCCACGGCGTAACTCTTCCAGATATCCATGAGCTCTTGGTACGCCTCGTCTTCCTCGTGTACCGTGTCGTAGTAGCGCAACGCCTCCGCCAGCCTCTGGGCGAGAACGTGGTAGCAGACGGCCACCTCCTGGTCGAGGGCCCTGAAGTAGAAGTCGCTGCAGCTACAGTAACCGGCGCGGGGGTAGATCATGTACTCCGCGTTGTTGCCAACGGCGATCCAGACCTCCCTGCCGCTGGGCCTGAAGACGTACCGCTTGACTCGGTTCTCGGTCACCATCGCCCAAGCCCGGGTGAACCTGTCGCCGAAGGAGTCCATGAGCCGCTTCCAGTTGAACCGAGACAGCTCCCTGCGGGTCCTCACCTCGCCCAGCACCTGCTCCAGCACTAGGTGCTCCTTCAACGGCGCCGACATCACAATGAACTGAGGTCTCTGCTCTTAATTATATAGCCCCCGGCGGCGGGTGAACCCTTTAAACCCTGCTGTGCATGGTGATCAACGTATGATCCGCCTGCTGACGCCGCACCCCGCGTTGATGGTCGAGTCAGGGGAGCGCGTGCTGCTGGCGGCGGACCTCCACCTGGGCATGGAGTACGACCTGGCCAAGCAGGGCATCAACATACCCTATCAGTGGACCAGGATGCTGGAGGAGCTCCTGGCTCTCCTGGAGGAGCACCGGCCTGACAGGCTGGTACTCGTGGGCGACGTAAAGCACGGCGTCCCCGCCACCAGCTTCCAAGAAAAGCGGGAGATACCCCGGTTCTTCGAGGCCCTCCTCGACGAGGTGGACCACATTGACGTGACCCGGGGCAACCACGACGCCAACATACAGAGGTACCTACCTGACGGGGTGAGCCTACACTCCTCGAAGGGCGTCATAATCGGCGACGGCTTCCAGGTGGCTTGCCTCCACGGCCACGCCTGGCCCCCGCCTGAGATAATGGCGGTGGACTGTGTCGTGATGGCCCACAACCACCCCACAGTGATGCTGAACACGCCCCTCGGCATCAGGGTGACCGAGAGGGCGTGGGTGAGGGGCAGGTGCGACCCGGAGAGCCTCGCCACGGCGTTCCTGGAGCAGGACCGCTTGAAGACGGACGAGGACCCGCTTAAGGCTTTCAAGGAGAACTACCTGGTGGAGCCGGGCAGCCCCGAGATAATCATCATGCCCATGTTCAACGACCTCCTAGGCGGGCTGCCTGTGAACACGGAGTCGCCGAAAAGCCTCCTAGGGCCGCTGTTCAGGACCTCCGCCGTTGACATGGACGACTTCGACGTGTACACCCTCGACGGCACCTACGTGGGAAGAGTGGGGTTCCTGAGGTGGAGGCTTGAGTCGTTCTAGTGTGTAGGTCTCGGGTACACACTTGATCTTTTACAGGTGTCCATGGATCAAATATCTAGCCCTAGGGGTGTTACCGGGGCTAGCCAAGCAGGTATTGCCATTGGGACCCTTAACCGGGTCCTTCCTTCCCCTTCCTGTATGATTCTACGCACATGTGACAGCTGTTCACGTATGAGCCGCCCCTCTGAGGGGGGCCTTCCTCGTGGATCTCTCGTAGCAGAGGGTCAGCCCAAGCCCTATCCAGCATCCCGCGCAGGCATTCTTCCTCGAGGTTCCCGATGATTGCGTCGTTTTGGGCGCCGAGGGGGCCGCAGCAGGGCATCACGTCGCCGCTTGGCCGTACGCCGATGTCGGTTAACACTCTTTTACAAGGTTTGCTCTCGACGTGTATATGCCTCAGTTCTTGTCTGGGTGTTTCTCCGCCGCGGCCGACGGGGGTGAAGTGGGTTTCGATGGCGAGGGCGCTGGGGTTCGGCTGCTTTTCGTCGCCGAGGCCCTGGATGCCGGGGTCCTCTAGGAGGGCCCCGATCCCGTGGGAGGTGATGTCGCTGTCCTTTTTTACGGTTATCATGAGCACGGGCTTCAGTTTGAGCCGTTTGGATGCTTCGAAGGCGTTTCTCACGCGCTCGAGGGGTATCGTTTCTTGGTGGAAGTCGTCTACGCTCATGTTCAGGGTGTCCAGCCCCGCTTCCTTGAGGGGTGACAGCGTCTCGTGGGCTTTTTCTCTGCTGGTCGCCCAGTTGCAGTTGGTGACGGCCTCGCTGTGGAGGCCCTTGCCGGTGGCGTAGGCGGTGAGGGCCCGTAGGAGGCCGTAGACCAGGAAGGGTTCGCCGCCGGTTAGGCTCACCCATCGGGCGCCGTTGGCCGCGGCGTCGTCGATGTAATTCTTCGCCTGTTCGAGGGTCATGGCTGCGTTCATGTCGGGGGATGAGCCGAACCAGCAGTGGCGGCACGCGACGTCGCAGCGTTCGGTGAGGAGCAGGCCGACGCGGAACAGTGGGAGGCGGGTCATCGCTGATTTAGATCGGCTAGTATGTCCTCGACGAGCATGTTGGCCTGGGTGAAGCCTTCCTCGACGATGTTTCTCTGCCTGAGGAGGTGGTTCTTGAGTAGCTTGAACTCGTGGCTCTGGTGCAGCGTCATTTTGGCCAGGTCCACTATGCCCGAGACCCGGGGGAACGGCTGGGCGCCGAAGGTCTCCATGGTGGTCTGCTCGCTTGGCCCCGCGTTGCTGTGGGAGACGGGGTTGACTTGACGGGAGACCCACATGAGGCGGTTGTTAAGTTTCTGGATCTCTGGCTCGGAGAGTGTCTTGGCCTTCTTCTCTATCGCTGCGTCCAGCTCCCTGCTTAGCCGAATGAACTCCGTGGCGCGCTCTATGACGGGGTAGAGGTTGAAGTAGGCGCGTACCTTCTCGGACTTTCCCTGCATCTCCTCCAGGATGCCGTGCATACGCTCGGCGTAGCCTGTGAAGCTGAAGGGCAGCACGGGGCTGTTGGTCATCGTGACTATGAAGCCGAGCTCGGCTCGGACGTCCATCTCCAGGACGTCTATGTCGCCGTGGTCCATGGTGGCGTATGGGGTGTGCCACCACCAGCCGCCGCCGCTGTAGTTTACGTGGGGGTCGTACTGCTCGGGGGGCCTGCTGGTGGTCACGCTGACATGGGGCATCCCGGTGCCCCAGAAGCTGCCGTCGCCCGCCCGCGTCGCCCACCTGAGGTTCTCCACCCTGCTGCCTTGGACGTATTCGATGGTGTCCTGGGCGGCTTCCATGACCTCCGTGACCTGGACGGCCCTGAACCCGGTGGCTCCCTCCGCGCCCGGGCTGTCGATGTTGAGGCTGCAGATGCAGCGGTGCCGTAGCTCGTGCCACATGGCGTCGTTGTACCACGTTGAGCCGGCGTACCGGCCTATCTCGTGGCCTGTCCATAGCGCGAACCGGACGCTGCGCCTGAGCTTGTCCCTGTTCTCGTTGAGCAGCCGCGCCAACTCCATGACGGCGGTGTTGCCGGAGAGGTTGTCCACGACGCCAGGGCTGAACGGCGGAGTGTCCACGTGGGCGTTGACCAGTATGAACTTGTCGGGCTCGACGCTTCCCCGTATCTCAGCCTCCAGCAGCGGAAGGGTCTTCCAGCCCGTGTCCATCACCGAGACTATGTGGGCCTTGACTCCTCCCTGCTTCACCAGCTTCTTCAGGGCATGCCCGTCCCGGTTGCTGATGTGGAGTACGGCCGGGATGGTCTGGATGTCGCCGATGTTCCCGGGCGTCGGGCTTCCGCTGACGCTGAAGTCGGCCCGCTGGTGCACCACGGTGGGCATGTAGTCGTCCTGCTCGATGACCACGAGCCCCTTGAGGCCCATCCTCTGGAGCCTTAGCAGGAACCCGTCCCTGAGCCCCATCCAGTCTCCGCTGGTCTTCTGCTCGCAGAGCACCACCTTGCCGCAACACTCCGCGTAGCCCAGCTCCTCGGGCGGCACGTAGATCACCTCAGCCTCGAACCCCTCGGGGGACGTGGTGCCCACCTGCCTGTAGGGAGTGCACTGGATGTCCATCTCCACGGGATGAGTTATCCTGAGGCTGCTGTACTGGGGGTCGCTCAGGTAGGCCTCGAACCAGTGCATCTCAGTCTCCAGCCCGTACTCCTCGAGCCTACTCTGGATGAACGTGATGGCCTGCACCTCCTCGGGGCTCCCCGAGTGGATGGGCGCGAACTCCATCATGGCCTCCCAGTTGGCCTGCATAAGCTGCTTGTCGATGCCCTTCTCCAGTTTCTCGATGAGCTTCCGGGTCTCATCTGTGAGCCAAATCATGGCGGATCATTGAGGATACGGGTTTAGATAGGTATAATACTTGTCTAGTTTGGGTGGGGATGGGCGGCGATAACGGTGCGACGGCGAGGGAATTATATATATGTCAAATAGGACATATATACCTTTCTATACGGCACATATGTCGCAAATGTTATATGCATGTTTCTCCTATATCTAAACCTCAGGTAACTAGATGAATCCATGCAGAGAATGCCTGAAGATTTATACCGACAGCCCATGCTCGGAGCTGGGGCACTGTATCTGGGAGGGCTCCAACATGAAGCCCAAGGTAGATGAAGGCGACGAGAAATTGGCCGCTGTACCAAAGATCACGGTCTCATAACCGTTTTATTTATACAATTAATCGGTGGTGGGACCGCCCGGATTCGAACCGGGGATCACGCGGACCCGAACCGCGTATCGTACCAAGCTTGACCACGGTCCCAGCGGATTAAGACCGACGCGTCAAGCCTTAAAAAAGGTTCTCAGGAAATCAGCTCTACGCCTCGACGACGGCGTCCCTTACGGTCATGTTGAGGACCACCTCGGCTATGTCTGCGCCGTACTCCGCCGTACGCAGTATGCTCTCCACGATCATCCTGAGGGCGGGCATCTCCTCGGGGGGCGCGTGCTTCACGATCATGTGAAGCACCTCCGTCTCGAGGGTGCGCGTCTGCTCCGCCTTGTTGAGCACCTTGTCAGCCAACCCGTAGTTCTCCTCGAACAACGCGTCCATGGCGCTCTCGAATATCTCCAGCGCGAACTCGCTTAGCCTTTGGAACTCCTCCAGCACCTCGGCGTTCACGACGCTCAGGGTGAGCTCCAGCCTGTTCCGGGCGATGTTCACTGCGTGGTCCGCCATGCGCTCCACGGACTTGGTTATGAGCCTGTACCCTAGGCACTCGCGGGGCGACTTCAGCCCGCTCTCCTTCAGTACGTAGCCGTCGGTGACCGCAACCTTGAGGAGCCTCACGATGTAGAGGTTGAACCTGTCCACCTCGTCGTCCATGGCCACGACCTCCCGTGCGAGGCTGGGCTCCTCCGTGCCGAGGGCTGTTATCGCGTCCCTGTGCATGGCGGCGGCTATGACGCTCATACGCCTCAACGCATCCTTGACAGACAGCTCAGCGTAGCTGAGAAGCACCTGGAGGGTCAGCTCCTGCGGCAGATCCGAGAGTATCTCGGTGCCCACCAGGATTTTTCGGGTGAAGTCCTTCACGGCGAACCTCTGGCCGCTGTCGATCCTCTGCTGGCTGGTCTTCAGCTGAACGATGTTGTAGCCCATGAGGTAAGCCGAGACCACTCTACGCACGATGCTCTCCGGCGTGTCTTTTTGTCTAGGGTTGATGATGACTCTTCGAGCGCCATCCCCTGTATCCACGCCCTGGGGCTGGAGGCAGAGCGTGAGGTCGTCCTTCTGTTTTATACGTACGACGCTCCCCTTCTGTAGCCCCATCTGCTCCACCCATGCCTTGGGCAGCGATACTATGTAGGTTGAGCCGCCTGTCACCTGTACTTTTCGTAGTTCCTCGCCTAGGCTGCTGCTCAACAATGCTTTTCCACCAGCCACTATATAACATATGGAAGTAAATATATTTATCGAAAATATTGGGTATACACACATGAAATATAAAAAATATATAGATATATTTTTAAAAAAATATTCTAATGTCATTTCTTTATATTATATAAGAAATCTATTTATTCCGTTCTTCCAGCATAGCGCCACGTAAGAGGAATAGAACTATGAGTAACCAGAACCAACTCATAACCTACGTAGTAGTCGCGCTAGTTATAGGAGCGGCCGTCGGCTACCTAGCCGCCGGCCCAATAACTTACAATAAGCAGATACAGGATCTACAAAACCAGATAGCCACGGGAGGAGAGGCTGAGCTCAGCGGAAGCCTCTCCATCGCAGGATCAACAACCGTCCTCCCCATAGCCCAGGAATGCGCTAACCTGTTCATGGAGCAGCACCTCAAGGTAGACATAAGCGTCGCCGGAGGCGGCTCAGGGGCAGGAGTGAAGTCCGCAGGATCGGGGGAAGTCGACATCGGTGAAGCATCGAGAAACATCAAGGCATCAGAGCTGCTCAGCTACCCAGACTTGGTCGCGTTCAGCTTAGCCAAGGACAGCGTCGCAGTCGTAATAAACCCAGACAATCCACTAGCAGGAAGCCTCGACCTGACGCTTGAGCAGGTATCAGAGATCTTTAGCGGCGAGAACACCAACTGGAGCGAGCTAGGCGGCCTGGATCACGAAATAGAGGTATATACCCGTGAAGCGGGCTCGGGGACGCGAGAGGTCTTCGTGGACTACGCCATGGATGGTAAGGAGTTTGCGGCGAACGCGGGAGTCAAGCCAAGTAACGGTGAGATGAGGGCCACTGTGGCCAGCAACCAGTACGCCGTAGCGTATGTCAGCTTCGGCTACATAGACGATACAGTCAGCACAGCGAGGGTAAACGGCGTAGAGGCAGTGGTCGAGAACGTCAACAACGGCCAGTACCCCATAACAAGGATACTCTGGATGTTCACGAAAGGTATGCCGGACCCGTTAGAGGCAGCCTTCATAGAGTACGTCCAAGGCTCAGAGGGGCAGTCGGTCGTCGAGGACCTCGGCTACATACCTATCTACTAACCCTCTTATTATGGTCAAGAGGAAGAATAAAGATGAGAACCGGGGACGTGGTAAGCAAGGCACTCTTCCTATGCGCCTCCCTCTCAGCCGTCATAGTCTTCCTCATCACAGCGTTCCTTCTACAGGAAGGAGTCAGAGTGTTAAACCAGGGTTTCCTGTTCGGTATGATATGGAGCCCACACAGAGAGCTCTTCGGGATATTCCCGACGATAGTGGGTACACTTTACGTGGTCGCCGGAGCCGTCGTCATAGCAACCGCGGTAGGCATACCATCCGCGATCTTTCTCTCGGAGTTCTCACCGTTCTGGGTTAGAAACATCGTAAAATCATCCGTCGAGGTCATCGTCGGCATCCCTTCCGTGGTCATAGGCTTCTTCGGATTAACGGTTCTGGTCCCGTTCATACGAGACCACGTAGGCGGCAGAGGCGAGTCCATACTCGCCGGCTGGATAGTGCTGGCCTTCATGATACTGCCCAACCTCATCACGATAGCCGAAGACAGCCTCAGGGCGGTGCCTAGGTCCTACAGGGAGGCGTCGCTGGCGCTGGGAGCCACCAAGTGGCAGACCGTTCGAAACGTGGTGCTTCCCTCCGCCTCGTCGGGGATAAGGGCGGCCCTCGTGCTTGGCCTCGGCCGAGCCATGGGGGAGACCATGGCTGTGCTGATGGTCGTGGGAAACCCAGAGACCCCGTGGATACCCACTGGCGTCCTAGACAGGGTGAGGATGCTCACCAGCACCATAGCGATAGAGTTCAGCTACGCCGAGTGGGGCTCCTCCCACCAGTACGCCCTGTTCGCCATCGGCGTGGTCCTGTTCTTCATGGTCACCGCCCTCAACTTCATCGCCACCTTCGTCATTAGGAGGAGAAACATAAAGTGAACGAGATACAGAAAGAGAAGGTGGTTAGGGCGCTCCTATACGTAGCTGTGGGGCTGAGCATAGTCATATTACCCATCATAGTCGTCTGGGTAACAGCCAACGGTGTAGGGGCCATCAACGTAGAGTTCCTTACGGGCCGCCCCTACCGGTTCGAGTATGGAGGCATATATCCACAGATAATTGGCAGCTTGTACCTCGTGAGCCTGTGCACCTTGCTCGGTGCGCCGCTGGGCATAGCCTCAGCGATATACCTGGCCGAGTACGCCCCAGACAACGTCGTTACGCGGACCGTCAGGTTCTTCACCGAGACTCTGGCGGGGATGCCCAGCATAGTGATAGGGCTCTTCGGCCTCCAGTTCCTGGTGTACTACCTCAAGCTGAAGACCAGCCTCCTAGCCGGGGCGGTATCCCTGAGCTTCATAATGCTCCCCTGGACAATCAGGGCCTCCGAGGAAGCCATCAAGGTCGTCCCCAAGGAGTACAGGGAGGCGAGCCTGGCCATGGGGGCCACCAAGTGGCAGACCATCCTCAGGGTAGTGCTGCCCGCGGCGATCCCGGGAATAATTACCGGGGTGCTCCTGGGGATGGGTAAAGCCATAGGCGAGACGGCCGTGGTGTGGCTCACGGCGGGCTCGGGCTTGGAGGCTTTCGTGCCGAGGACCCTAAGGAGCCCCACAGGCAGCCTGCCCATGTACATCTATCTCCTCGCCACCCAGGGACACACCGCGGAGGGCCTGCAGAACGCCTTCGGAGCCAGCCTGGTGCTCCTCGTGATGTTCCTAGCCATGAGCGTGTCAGCGCTTTTCATCAGAAACCGCTACCTGAGGAGACTCGGGCCATGAGCAAAACGTATATGGTTAACGGAGACGCCGCGGCGTTCAGCCTGAAGCTGGCTAACGACAAAGTCGTCTTCAAGGGATTCAACCTGTGGTACGGCGACAACCATGTCCTCAAGGACATAGACATAGCCATCAAAAGCAACATAGTTACGGCTTTCATGGGGCCCAGCGGATGCGGGAAGAGCACGCTGCTGAGGAGCATCGACCGGATGAACGACATTATTCCAATCTGCAGGACGACGGGTGATGTCTACATAGACGGACGCAACATCTACGAGCCCGACGAAGACGTGTACACGCTGCGAAAAACGGTCGGCATGGTGTTCCAGAAGCCAAACCCCTTCCCCATGAGCATCTACGACAACATCGCCTACGGCCCAAAGCTCCACAAGATGGCCTCAGGCGAGGAGCTGGATGAGATAGTAGAGGACAGCCTCAGAGGCGCAGCCCTCTGGGAAGAGGTGAAAGATAGGCTCCGAGAGAACGCCTTCGGGCTCAGCGGGGGCCAGCAGCAGCGCCTCTGCATCGCCAGGGCCCTAAGCATCAACCCCGACATCATCCTCCTGGACGAGCCGTGCAGCGCACTAGACCCAATAGCCACCATGAAGATAGAGGCCCTGATGAGGGAGCTCAAGGAGAGATACACGGTAGTGTTGGTGACCCACAACTTGCAGCAGGCTGCGAGGGTGAGCGAGATGACGGCTTTCATGTACCTCGGAGAGATCATGGAGTTCGGCGCCACCAGAGACGTTTTCGAGAACCCCCGGAACGAGTTAACCGAGAACTACATAACAGGGAGGTTCGGGTGATAAGGAATGAGTAGACCACTAGACACAGGGTTGAGCCAGATAAAGTCCCTGCTGATAAAGATGGGACGTCTGTCAATGGAGGCCCTAGAGCTCTCACTGAAAGGGTTCTTCGACGGCGAAGACACATACGTACAGACGAGGGCTTGGAGCAACACCATCCTCATACTCAGCGAGGAGGTGGAGGACCGGGCCACCGAGCTCATGGCGCTCCACCAGCCCATGGCAGGCGACCTCCGGACCCTCAAGGCATACATAAAGGTAGCCTACGACCTGGAACGCTTCGGCCGGTACGCCATGGACATCAGCGACATCAGGAACAGGATAGGCGGCTGGGAGCCCATCCCCGACGAGAACGGGTTCAGGGAGATGGGCGAGAAGACCAAGGAGTGCGTCGCCGTTTCCCTGGAGTTCATAGAGACCATGAACGAGAGGCTCATGTGGGAAATGTCTAAGCTGGAGTCCGAGACCGACGAGCTGTACCTAGCCAACCTTGACAGGCTCACCGAGTCCAAGATGCACGGCAGAACAATCATAGCTTACCTCCTCACCATCAGGTACTTGGAACGCGTAGCCGACCACGCCAGCTACATAAGCGAGTCCATCAGCTACGCCGTCACCGGCAAGAGAGTGTCTCTAAGATGAGCAGGGGGTATGAGAGACGAGGATAGCCGTCTTCTCGGACGTCCACTCCAACATACAGGCCCTGAGGAACGTCCTCGCCGATATAAGAGAACAGAGCCCCGACGCGGTTTACTGCCTCGGCGACCTCGTGGGCTACGGCCCAAGGCCCAACGAGGTGGTATCCCTCCTGAAGACCCTGGAGGTTCCCACGGTGATAGGCAACTACGACGACGGCGTCGGCTTCGAGCGGGGCGACTGTGGCTGCGCCTACACCACCACGCAGGAGAAACTGGACGGGCAGGCGAGCATCGACTGGACGACCCAGGCGGTGACCACGGAAAACAAAGAGTACCTGCGCGGCCTAGAGAAGAGTATAACGGTCGAGGCGGAAAGGTGGAGACTGCTGCTCGTACACGGCAGCCCCCGCAGGGTCAACGAGTACCTCTACGAGGACAGGCCCGAGGCGAGCCTCAGGAAGATGCTGCAGCCCCTCCAGATAGACGCACTAGCATGCGGCCACACCCACAAGCCCTACCACAGGGTCGTGGACGGGGTCCACGTCGTAAACGACGGCAGCGTGGGGAAGCCGAAAGACGGCAACCCCCGAGCCTGCTACGCGTTAATCAACGTCGGCGCGGAATTAGAGGTAGAGTTCAGGCGGATGGAGTACCCGGTGCAGAGCGTGGCCGACGAGATAAGGGATGCAGGGCTCCCGGCGGGTTTCGCCGACGCCCTAATCACAGGCGGCCTAGACAGAGCCTAGTGATTAGCTGCCTGTAAACGTGGAGATTATTCTATCGATGAGAGCAAGGATGCGCACTGTTAAACGCAATAAGAAGCCGGGCTTATCGACCGTCAGCGTGCAGGTCTCTTCTGAGAGGTTACCGTTGACGTCGTTAACCGAGACCGTTACCGTGTGGACGCCGTTGGGAACCTCCGACACGTCAAGCAGGTAAGTCACGAACTCCGTCCTCGTACCGTTGAAGCTACGAGTTTTAACCATGTCTTCATCGAGCCTCACCTCGGCCCTGGACAGCCCGACGTTGTCGGCGACGACGAACCACAGAGTGTAGTCATCGAAGATTTTCTGGTTCTCGTAGAGGCTGGCTGACTCGATCACCGGCGGCAGCTGGTCAGTCCCAAGAGTGATCGTCCTTGATGTGAGGTTCTCCCCCGCGTCGAAGGCGTAGACGGTGATGTTGTACATGGCTTCGTCGAAGGGCAGGTCAAGGGAGCAGCTGAACTCCGCCTCCAGACCGGTTAAGTGTATAGACTCGTAAAGGACCTCCCCCACCGATCCGTTGAAGTACTCCTCCCCATGCCTCTCCGCGGCCACGTACGTCTTGGTGAGGCCATGGTTATCGCTCACCGTCCAAACCAGCTCGGGAGATGTATCGGACTCCGGGGTTTCCACCCAAAGTTCAGGCGGCTCAACGTCTCCCCATACGGCCATCCTCTGATCCGCCTCGGGGGGCAGGGGCTCCTGCAGTGGATAACCCCTCAGCGGCGGCTCCGTGACCGTTATGCCGAGGGACCTGTATATCGTGGCGGCTATGTCGGGGATGAATAGCCGGGTCTCGTTCAAGTTGGCTTCGAGCCTGAGGTCGTTGGAGACCAGCCATATGAGCGGCTCGTGGGGGTGCTCGTATCCGTCCTCGAGGAAGCCGTGGTCTGTGCAGACGTAGACCAGCGTCTCGTCCATTACCCCGTACTCCTCCAGCTTGTCGAGGATGAGGCCGAGGTACTTGTCGCACCTGAGCCCGCCCTCGTGGTACTCCTGGCTGTTCTCGCCGTAGAGGTGGCCGGTCTTGTCGGGCTCGGCGGTGTGGAAGAAGGCTACGAAGTGCTCCTGATGGTGGTCGTCGATGAACTTCAGGAACTTTTCGCCTGTACCGCCCGCCTCGTCATCGAGGTACTCGTCCACGGTGGACACGTAGTCCACGCCCTCCATGTCGGCGAACACGGGGGCGATGTTGCTGGTCTTGCCTGAGATGAACCCCGTCGCCACGTCCCCGAAGCGGCTCTCGGCCTTCTCCAGGAAAGTATACCCGGTGGGCAGGGGGTGGAAGACGAGCCTGTTGGCGTATACCCCCGTCACGTTGGCCTGGTAGCCTGACAGCATCTGGGCGTGAGCCGTCTTGGTATGGGTCAAGTAGTCTATCTGGTTGAGCTCAAGGTAGACGCCCGTCTCCATCAACCTCTCCAGGTTG
>CAYFYM010000083.1:0-5763 GCA_964347405.1 uncultured Candidatus Bathyarchaeia archaeon
TGCCGGGCCCGCCACTAAAGCCTCTCTATCTTAAACACCACGGGGCGAAGCCCATCGTTACAGGAACCTAGAGCAATGCCCGGCTTCGTCCCCGGCATGTTACCGCCCATCACGAGCATCCTTACATGAGGATAGATCGCCACCCACGCGCCGCTACAGAACCCCTCAGGTATCTCGCCGTCACGCACAACGTACTCCTGCCCCTCCTCATGGATATAGCACGGCCCCATCCAGTCTTGCTTCTCGATGGGATAGTCTTCGCCGAACACCTCGTCCGGGTGGAATACTCTGAGAACCGTGATCTTCAGATCCAAAACCATACAGCAAATATATCATCGTCTTTTCATAAGATTTCGCCACAAAGGATACTGTCAAGCAAACATCAATAATTACACCGACGCCCGTAACAAACTTATAAAGCCGGTTCCAGTATTCTAGAACCCAATCAAAACGGAGACAAGAAGATGAACCCCCTCGCGGAGCTAAGGATGGAGTGCGACAGGCTCACAGTGGACGCCCTTGAGGAGGTGTACCCCGGAGCGGAGCTTCCCCCATCAAAGTACAGCGAGCCCCCGTCGCCGGAGATGGGGGCCATATCGTCGCCTGTGTGCTTCCAGCTAGCGAGGACCCTCAGGCAGCCCCCGGCTAGGATAGCGGAGAACCTAGTAAATCACATGAAGCCTGAAAGAGGCGGCTTGGTGGCCTCAGCCGAGGCGGTGAACGGCTACATTAACTTCCACACCGACGCAGGCAGCTACGCCGAGCTGGTGATCAAGGCGGCCATCGAGGGCGATATGGGCTACGGGTTCCTCGAGGCCAGCGAGCCCAAGAAGGTGATGGTAGAGCACACCAGCGCCAACCCCAACAGCCCCCTCCACATAGGCAACGCCAGGAACAGCATCCTCGGCGACAGCCTCGCCAACCTCTTGGAGAAGCGAGGCCACGAGGTGGTGAGGCACTTCCTCGTGAACGACATGGGCCGCCAAGTGGCCATGGCCGCCTACGGGTGGAGGCTCATGGGAAAACCAAAGCCGGAGACCCCCGCGGAGCTCTGGGTGGGAACAATCTACGCCTCCGTCAACGTGATCACGGAGCTGATCCGGCTCAAGGCGGACCTCAAGGAGGCCGAGGAGCAGGGCTGGGTATACGAGGCCCAGGAGGCGAGGGAGGAGATCGAGAAGTACGAGACCGCGGCCGACGACCTCAAGGACAGGTTCCCGGGTCTCTACGAGAGCCTGGAGGAGACCCTCCCCGGAGTCGAGGACCCCGCTGCGGAGATAGTGGCTCTGAACACTGCCTACGAGAACAACGAGCCAGACGCCGTCAAGGACGTGCGGCGGGTAGTCAGGTACTGCTTGGATGGCTTCGAGGCCAGCCTAGGACAGCTAGGAATAAGGTTCGACAGCTTCGACTATGAGAGCGACTTGGTGTGGAAACGCGCAGCCGACGAGGTGCTGGAGAAACCCGACACCCCTGGGTACGTGATCAAGGAGATGGGTGCCCAGATACTGGACTGCGACCGTGTGGCCAGGGACCTCGGCCTCAAAGAGAAGTGGGGCCTGCACCCGGAGCACGAGATACCGCGCCTCGTGCTGGTCCGCGGCGACGGCACCACGCTGTACACGCTCAGGGACATGGCGTACCACATCTGGAAGTTCGGGTTCGTGGACAGGGTCATCAACGTCATCGGCATGGAGCAGAACCTGGCCCAGCTGCAGCTCAGGATAGCCCTCGCCGCCATAGGCAACGGCTGGATGGGCGACAACCTCCTACACTACAGCTACGAGTTCGTGAATCTGCCCGGCGTCAAGATGAGCGGACGCCTCGGCAGGTACGTCACGCTCAACGAGGTGCTGGACAAGGCCGTGGAGCTGGCATACATCGAGGTCGACAAACGGAACCCGGGGCTGGACGAGGCCGACAAGAGGAACATAGCGCGGATGGTGGGGTATGGCGCAGTCAAGTACACGCTCCTCAGCGTGGACCCCATGAAGCAGGTGGTTTTCGAGTGGGAAAGGGCCCTCAACTTCGAGACCAACAGCGCACCCTTCATACAGTACAGCCACGCTAGGACCTGCAACATACTCAAGAGGGCGGAGAAGAAGCTGGAGCCCGGCTACGGGCAGCTCGTGGACGTCAAGGAGAAGGAGCTCGTGAACCTGATAGCCCACTTCCCCGAGGTTTACCAGCGGGCGGCCGAGGAGCTGAAGCCCGGTGACGTGACGGCTTACGCCAACAACCTGGCGGACAGGTTCAACAGCTTCTACGCCACCCAGAGGGTAATCGACGCCGAGACGCCGGGGCTCATCGGCGCCAGGCTTGCGCTCGTAGACGCCACACGCATAGCCCTGAGGAACGCCATGCACGTGCTGGGCATCGACTCCCCTACGCGCATGTGACCCCGGCCTGGGTAACCAAGTCCACGGGGAAGACGTGAAGCGGTAGAGCCCCAACGACTCTAGGAGTCCCTGAATCCGGCTAGACGCTTCATGTCTCTCTCCAGCGTCCCAGTCAGCCCACGGTTGTATATGGCGGCGGCGGGATGGTAAAGGGGGTATAGAATCACCTTGCTCCAACTCTCGTCAACCCGTTTCGCCTCACCATGAACATCCCCGATAACAGCCCGGTCCAGACCGTATCTACGTAAGAAGTAGCCGAGCGAGCTGTTCCCCATGGGCGCGATGACCCTGGGCTCTGTTATCTTGAGCTGTTCGACGAGGTAAGGCTCACACGAGCCTATCTCCGCCCTCTTCGGCCTCCTGTTGTTCGGCGGCCTGCACTTGACGAGGTTCATTATGAACACCTCTTCTCTTGAGAGCCCCGCCTTCCCCAGGATCTCGTCCAACACCTTCCCGGCTCTCCCGACGAATGGAAGCCCCATCTCGTCCTCGGTTCTACCCGGCGCCTCCCCCACGAGCACTATCTCGGCGTCGAGGCTTCCGGACCCGACCACGGCGTTGGTCCGGGACTCCCATAGCCCACAACGCTCACATGCCTGGGCCCTGTCTCTGAGGGCGTCCATGCGCCTCGTCTTGTCGTCGTCCTTCGAGTGGTACACTATACCACGCCCTGCTTCCTGAGCCTCTCGTACTCCTCTGGGCCCACGCCTAAAAGGTCTCGGAGCACTTCGAAGGTGTCCTCGCCCAGCGCCGGCGCCGGGCCACGGGGGACGGGCCTTGTCTCGGACATCTTCACGGGGTTGCCCTGCACCTTTACGGCTCCGAGGCCGGGCTGCTCCAGCTCCACCACCATGCCGCGGGCCGCCGCTATGTGCTCGTCCTCTGACGCCTCCTTGACGTCGTAGATGGGGCACGACGGGACCCGGTGACCGTTGAGCAGCTCGACGACGGCGTCCTTCTCACAGCACATGGTCCACTCCTCGATGAGCGGCTTCAGTGCCCCGTGGTTCTCGACCCTGAGCACGTTGGACGCGAACCTGGGATCGGCGCCGAGATCCGTGAGCCCGGTCGCCTCTATGAACCTGTCCCATATGGCGTCGTTGGCTATGCCGATGACGACCCACCCATCCATGACCCGGAACGTGTCGTAGGGATAGACGAACTCGTAACGGTTCCCGATGCGCCCCGGCACTCGGCCGTCGACATAGAACCGCTGGGGTATGTTCTCCAGAGCCGCGAAGACGCTGTCGACGAGCGAGACATCCACCATCTGCCCCTCCCCCGTCCTCTCCCGTACGTTGAGGGCGGCGAGTACTCCCACGCAGCAGAACAGAGAGCTCAGTATGTCGCCTATCGCGGTGCCTGAACGTGTGGGAGGCCCGTCGGGCCAACCGGTGATGCTGAGGAGCCCACCCATGGCCTGGCCTATGATGTCGTATCCCGGCCTCTCCCTGTAGGGGCCGTACTGGCCGAACCCCGAGATGGCGGCGTAGACCAGCCGTGGGTTGGCCTCCCTGAGCCTCTCGTACCCCAGGCCGAGACGCTCCATGGTGCCCGGCCTGAAGTTCTCGAGGAGCACGTCGCATCTCTTCACAAGCTCAACGAGGAGGCGCCTGCCCTCATCGGTCTTCAGGTTGACCGTGATGCTTCTCTTACCCCTGTTCAGGTTCACATAGTACATGCTCTCCTCGCCCACGAAGGGCGGGAACTGCCTAGAGTCGTCGCCCCCGACGGGGATCTCAAGCTTTATGACCTCGGCCCCCATGTCGGCCAGCAGCATCCCGCAGAACGGCCCCGCCAATACCCTGCTCAGGTCCAGAACCCTCACGCCGAGAAAAGCGTCACTATCAAGCATGGAGTGAAATACTGCTTACGACGCTATAAAACGGTTTCAAAGAAGGGGAAAAATTGAGGAACTAGTCTATTACCATCACAGGCGTATAGACGGCGGGTAGTTGACGCTCGATGGTCATCACGGCGCCCTGGCTCGGCCTGATCTCTACCCTGAAGTTCTCGTACGGGTGAGTGTACAAGCTGGGCCTGTCAGCTGGGACCGGCTCGACGTCCGCTAGCAACAGCTCGGTGAAGTCGATCTCTACCTTGAACTTCTCCCCCGTCTCAAGCAGGGTGTCAGTGTCACCGTTTGCGGTCGTTATAGTCATGACCGTTCCGTTGGTGTCATAGATCTCACCATGGCACACGTCATTTGTGAAGGTAGCTATCAGCCTACTGTCGTCGCAGTCCACCGGCTCATGCCCTTGACTCAGCTTCATGTAGAATACGACCTTTGTCAGGCAGATGTCTGCCTGCTGGACGCCCGCGACAGAAGTGTTGGAGAAGAAAGCTACGAGGCCGCTGTCGATGAGCATGGAGCTGCTGGCCTCGCTCATGCCGGCGGAGATCACCGACTGGGCCTTCTCGGCGGTCAGGAACCCCATGTTTAGAATGACGAACGCGAACGCCGCGGCTGTAATTACGAAGGCGACGAGTATGATGGCGGTCTCTAGACCCGTCATTGCTCGTCTTGACTTTGATACGGTCTTCATTCTGCTAACACCAGTTACCTAGGTTTGGAGAATTTTCCCCGTACCGCTATATTAAGAAAATGTACGTAGAATCCATTAACAACACGGTTCATGAGCCAAAGGTTATCAATGGAAGCCTGCAAGATAGCCGTGATCAAGGTGCGTAGAGCTAGGCCAGCTTATAAACTATGGCTGGAGACCGACGAGGGCCACGTGTTCGGGCCGGGCGTCTACAGCCTGCGCAGGAAGATAGAGGAGAAGGGGACCCTCAAGGAGGCCGCCGCGTCCCTTGGCATGAGCTACAGGTACGCTTGGGGCCTCATCAAGAAGGCGGAGGAGAAGCTGGGGGAGCCCCTGATATCAGCCACGAAGGGCGGTAGACACGGAGGGGGAAGCACCGAGATAACGGAGCTTGGGAGACGGTATGTCAGGGACTTTGAGAGGTTCAGGAGGATGCTGGACGAGGTCTCAGAGGGCTCTCTCCACGAGATCCAGGTCCAGGGCACCGTGCAGGACGTGGTCGAGAAGGGAGACACCGTGGACTATGCTATCGCGTTGAGAGATGAAACGTTAACCTTTACACTTTCTAAGGGTGACGCTGTCAAGGAGGCTGGGGATGTTGTCATTTTACACGTGTCCCTGGAGAACTAGCTTGGGCTCATGTTCAGTATGTCTATGAACTTCTGGTATCGGTGCCTGATGCCGTGCCCCTTCTGCGTTAGATCGTAGAAGCACTTCGGGCAGTCCTCGGTTCCCTCGGTCTTCGTTATGTAGCCAAGCGCGCAGAGGTCGTTGAGGTGGTGGTAGACGTTACGGATGTCGTTGTCGTTCATGTAGAC
>CAYFYM010000084.1:0-3975 GCA_964347405.1 uncultured Candidatus Bathyarchaeia archaeon
CTGATTTCGGCCACTTGGCTGGTGCCGACATGCTCAGCCCAGACTGCCACGACCACCATCCAGGGGGTCGTGAGGGACAGGAAGGGGATCCCGGTCGGGGGCGCGACCGTATACCTCTACAGGAAGCCCTCGGGCGGAGGCGGCTTAATCCTCATTCTACCGATCACGACCACGACCTCCGCCTCGGACGGCACGTTCATCATCACCGTATCCCTTTCCACGGGCTCGTACTACGTCACCGCGGGCAAGACCGGATACGACTACGGTCGAGCCGACTTCACGGTGACCGTCTCGTTCGTGTTCCCCATCGGCTACAGGTCGACGGTGAATCCGCCCTATCAGTATGTAGTTATGAACGCCATTCCCGTCGTGAACGCGGACGGCCCGTACTCGGGGGAGGCGACCGACGACATCAGCTTCAGCTCCGCCGGGACGAGCGACCCAGACGGCACCATAGACGAGTACGAGTGGGACTTCGGAGACGGGACGCCGGTCTCCTCTGAGGCGAACCCGACCCACGCCTACGCGGAGCCCGGGAACTACACGGTCAAGCTCACCGTGACGGACGACGCCGCGCGTGCGGTCTCGGCGACGACCTATTGCGTCATATCGCCCAAGCCTCCGGTAGCGGACGCAAACGGCCCATACGAGGGAGGGGCCACGGACACCATCCAGTTCGACTCCTCCGGGTCCTACGACGCCGACGGAACGATAGTCGCCTACGACTGGGACTTCGGAGACGGGAGCTCCCACTCCTCTGAGGCGAACCCGACCCACGTGTACACGGTGCAGGGGACCTACACGGTGACCCTCACGGTCACGGACGACGACGGCGTGACCGACACAGACACCACCACCTGCGAAATAGCCCCGAGGCCCCCGGTGGCGAACGTAAACGGCCCGTACTCGGGGACGAAGGACGTGGCGATCTCCTTCAGCTCCGCAGGGTCCTACGACATCGACGGCGACATAGTGGAGTACAGGTGGAACTTCGGCGACGGGAGCGGCTACTTCATGGAGCAGAACCTGAGCCACACCTACACATCCGCCGGCACCTTTACCGTGACGCTTCAGGTGAGGGACAACGAGGGACTGACCGGAACCGACACGACGACGTGCACCGTCGCGCTCCCGCCGAACGTGCTACCCTCAGCAAACGCCAACGGCCCCTACGAGGGGAAGGTGGGCGATACGATAACCTTCAGTTCCGCGGGGTCGCACGACCCCGACCCGGAGGGCGAGATCGTTGAGTACACGTGGGACTTCGGCGACGGCAGCGACCCATCACACGATCAGAACCCCACCCACACATACGAGAGTCAGGGCACCTACACTGTGGAGCTGACGGTACGCGACGACAGGGACGGAACCGCCACTGCCGAGGCCGTTTGCACCATATCCCCGAAGCCCTTCCCAATACTGCCCTTGATCGGAGGCATAGTCGCGATCGGGGCCGTAGCCGGGGTCTACTTCCTGAAGCTGAGGAAGCCCAAGGAGAAGCCTCCTAAGCCTGCTTCACTCAGGTTGATGGCCGAGCCTATGGAGGTCCCGGCGGACGGGAGTTCCACATCCATAGTGACGGTCGAGCTCCTGGACGAGGGGGGAAAGCCGATAAAGGCTTCTGAGGACACTGAGGTGGCTCTGTCAACCACGCTGGGTAAGATATCCAGCCCGTTGACGATCAGAGAAGGCGAGTCGTCGGGAAAGGTCACATTGACAGCAGGGGTAGAGGTCGGGACATTCCAGGTCACCGCGGAGGCCAAGGGAATAAAGATCGGAAGCATTAGCCTGACATTCACGGAGAAGAAGAGGTACTGCATGCACTGCGGCTCCAAGATGTCGGTCGATGACGTCGTATGCCCCAAGTGCATGAGGATGCCCCCGTCCGGCGTGGACGTCAAGGAGTGCCCCAACTGCGGAGAGGTAATACCCAGCGTTGCAAAGTACTGCAGCGCGTGCGGCGCAAGACAGCCAGAATCTGAGGGGTAGACCCCTCAAATTTTTCCGTAGCGTTTCCAGATTTTTAAACGGGTCTTATCCTGGCTACGTGCTGGATCACGTTGGCTATCCTGGGGGCGTTCCCCTCGTCTGTGTCCTTGAAGGAGACGTGCCTGACCTCCTTGTCAGGGTTGGGGTTCTTTATCGCGTACTTGTACCA
The DNA here is from genome assembly GCA_964347405.1 of uncultured Candidatus Bathyarchaeia archaeon. Lineage (GTDB taxonomy): Archaea > Thermoproteota > Bathyarchaeia > TCS64 > TCS64 > RBG-16-57-9. Next base: position 2,159 of record CAYFYM010000084.1, read on the forward strand.
GACCCTCTCGTTGGGGGAGAGGAGGTACTCCATGTATGGGTTCTTGTCTCCCTTCACCTGGAGCTGGGTCCAGTCGTGGACTAAGAGGTCGCCCTCCAGGTGCATCGTCCCGTCGACGTATTCGAAGGCTATCTCCAGTGTGCCCTTCCCGCTCCTCTCGGCGCCCGACCAGTAGTAGAGCACGTCGAAGTAGTCCAGGACCCCGAACTTGCATACCTCCCCTGTCTCCTCCATCCCCAGGACCCACTGCCTCGTGATGTACCCCAGGACGCTCGTTGCGTAGTTTCCCGCCACGCCAGGCACGTCCTCGTCGAGCCTGTACGACCTGCCCACGGGGCTGTCCAGGTTGGTAAGCGTTACGCTCTTAGCCATGCTGTCTATGTACGCCCTCAGCACCCTGATCTCCTCCTCGAGGCTCTCCAGGTCCGTCTTGACGTCCTCCTGGATCTTGTTCCAGTCCTCAGACCTGATGAGCTCTCCAGGGCTCTTCCTTATGGGCTCGAACTTCGTCATCTCATCACTCCTACACGACTTTGATTACTGCCCTCACCCCGGTGGCCTTGATGGATTCTACGGCCTCCTTGGCGAGGGTTGCGCCGTCCCCCCACGATACAGCCTGCTTTGGTATCCTCAACTCGAATGTGGCTGGCTGGTGTGCGGCCCAGCTGAAACCTAGCTTTATTGTGGGTATCCCTATAGCGAACTTCGATTCGTCGAAGACGGCAGTGTCGAACACCCCTATCTCCTCGCTTATAGGTTCAGCGTAGCTCCATTTATGCTGTTTCCTCAGAACCTTGGGCAACTTTGTGGTAGAGAGGCTCTTCTTGACGTTCTTCTTGTCGAGCGTTGCCTTTCCCTCTTCTATGATCAGTTTCTGTCCCTTCAGGATGGTGTCTTTGAAAGCGACGGATTCGTTCGTTTCCAGGTTGGTGATCGATGGGTTGGTGATCTTCTCGTTGTCAGACTCTATACTGACCTCTATGGTAGGGGTTGCGTCTAGCACGCTCTCGCTCGAGAAGGTCCAGGTGTCGCCCGGGTTCACCTTGAACTCCCTGTGCATCTCCATGGGGGGATTCTCGATCATCTCTATCGGGTGGTCTCTAGGAAGGCCGAGGGTCATCCTCACGGAGGTCAGTATAGCGTTAATGGTGCCTCCGCCCTTGAACTCTATGATCGCCTGCTTTAGGCGGTTCCTGTACTCAGGGTCGCCCTCGTGGGGCTTCCTTCCGATGCCGTAGATCCCCCCTAGTTTGTCCAAGCTGGTTCCGAAGGCCGTGTCAACCCAGTGCGACCTCAGGATGGCGTCGACCTCCTTCTCCGCCTCGTCTATCCTCTTCCCTAGGGCGTACACCAGGTTGTATACGAAGGAATCCCTGTCCCAGGTCCTGTAGAATAGGGGGAACCTCTCCAGGATCCTCTGAGTCCTCTCCACTTCACCCTCCCCTCTTGTCGAACGCCCTCACCAGGACGTTGACCTCCCTGACCAGGGCCATTTCGTCGGCGCTTATCTCTATGTTCTCCCTGACGCTGGTTATGGCCTCGCCGTCTTCCCTGTAGGCCTGGATCGTCAACTCTTCGATGTCGTAGACGCCCTCCACGTTCAAAGCGGTGTTCACGATCCTGTTGAATATCACGTCGTCGCTGATGTCGAAGGAAGAAAGGTAGCGCTTTATCTGGGATTCGGCCTCCTTACCGACCCTAGACGGGTTGGCTCCCCTCTCGAGGACCAGCGTGAGCGAGATGTCTATGTTGACGATCCTCGGCCTGGAGAACTCCACCCTTATGCCCGCAGCCCTGGTGTCTTCGATCACCTTCTC
>CAYFYM010000085.1:0-3319 GCA_964347405.1 uncultured Candidatus Bathyarchaeia archaeon
GTACAACCCGGTCATCTTTGAGATCAAAAAGATCGGTTAACCGTTTACTCTGGTCTCACCCGGTCTCTCACGAGGAAAGCCAGCAGACCAATGTCTACGACCGCCAGCACCAGGTTCACGAGCACGGGCATGTGGTAGCCGTAGCCGTCGTACAGTAAGCCTCCTATGAAGGGCCCGGGGAGCGCAACGAGCCCCCTAAATGTAGAGTACCCCCCTATGGACTTCGCCCTCTCCTCCGGGTCCACGTTCTGAGCGATCCACGCCTGCTCGGCCGGGGCCCAGAACGCGGCGCTGAAGCCCATGAGCATGTTCGCCGCCATCGCCACGGGGAAGCTCGGGTATAGAAGCAGAGACGTAAGCACTGTGCACGCCAGCGTCTGGCTGATGACCAGGTACTTCACGTAGCCCACCCTGTCCACGTGCCTGCCGAGCAATACTTGAAACAACGCCATGGTCCCCGTGTTCACGGCGGTCATCAGCCCAAGCATGCCGGGGGTGAATCCGAACCCCTCCGTGAGCAGCCCGTTTATGAGCCTCCAGCCCACGCTGAAAGCGAACAGGTCTACGGACATGGCTATGTAGTACCCCCAGAGGTACTTGGGCGGCCTGAACGTGTCCAGCATCGAACCCAACACCTGGCTCAAGGTGAAGGAAGCCGAGGCCGCCCGTTCCCGGGTCTCCTCGATCCTGAACACAGTCACGAGCAGCGACGCGAACGAGAAGAAGACTGCGAGAGAGAAAACCAGTCTGTACCCCACGTTTTCCGCCAGCCACCCCGCGGCGAGGGTGCCGATGAGCCCCGTAGCCATGTAGCAGCTACCCATCACGCTGTAGACTCTCCCCATCTCGTTTCCCGTCGAGGACTCCGCTACCACCGCCTGCCATACAGGCACCAGCGCTATCCCTAAACCTATCAGCGTCATGCCGGCCGCGAGGAGAAGCCACGACCGCGCGAACAGGAAGCACAGGCTCGACGACAGTATCAGGAGGTCCCTCATGATGAGGAACGGCTTCCTCCCGTACACGTCCGAGGCGGCCCCCAGCACGGGCTGGACGGCTATCTTAGCGAAGTCCATGAGGCTCTCGAGCGCCCCGATGCTCCTGATTGGGACGCCGAGTCTCAGCGCGAAGGGCTGCCACACCACGTACCTGAGGTTATCTCTTATCCCTCGGAGAGCCGTCGCCACGGCCAAGTAGAGTATCTGCTTCTCCTTGCGGATGGGTTCGAGTATTGCCAAGCCTCTTCAATGGCGATACTGAACAGGGGTCTCTCATTTAACCCTAACTGAAAAAGGGGGTTTTTACTCAAGATGCTTGAGTATCGCGGGGAGCCAGACGGGCATGTCCGGCGGGAACCGGCTTGTCACGAGGTTGCCGTCGACGACGACGGACTCGTCCTCGTAGTTCCCGCCCGCGTTCCTTACGTCTGTCGAGACGCTCCTGACGCACGTGAGCCTACGACCCTCGACGACCTCGGCCTCTATGAGCATCTGGGCGGCGTGGCATATGGCTCCGATGACCAACCCGTTGCCGTCGGCTTCCTTCACCAGCTTCACCATCCCGTCCTTTGTCCTCATCCTGTCGGGGGCCCAGCCGCCGGGGATGATGAGTGCCTTATAGTCCCTGACGTCTATGTCCCCCGGCTCCTTCGTGGACTTTATGCTTCCGCCCTTCTTGCCGCTGTACGTCACGCCGACCCTAGGGCCCACGACCTCCACCTCGTAGCCCGCCTCCTGAAGCCTGTAGTAGGGGTATAGGAGCTCCACGTCCTCGAAGCCGTCATCCACCAGTATGATTATCTTGTCCATTTTCGTGTCATGAACTGGGGTGTAGCGGCCTGATATGAAGGTATACGCGCATCTTGTCTGTATCCTCTACACACCTATTTAGCGATAAATCCATGATCCGTTAATCTGTATCAGGTTTCGATCATGGTTGCGATATGCGGTAGATGCGGGGAGCCCATCAGGGGGTTCAAGGGGTACGACCCTGAGATAGGCGAGATATGCTTCACATGCTACCTGGAGAAGCTTCAGAGCCCCATTGATCAAATCGAGAAAACGACTACTGAAACAACCGGACTAGACTTGGAACTCGTAGTGCTTGACAAGATTACGGACAATTGAGACTCCTCTGCTGCTACTTCCCCCGACATCAGATATTACTGCCGGATAAACAATTATGAATAATTAACAGTATTTCTGGAACATTTTATAACTCGTTTAATCAGGCTCTTACGCTACATGTTTTAAACGCGTGGAATGTATTCTTCTGAGACTGGGAATGGTTTCTGAGAAGGACATCGCGGAGTTCGGGGACCTCTGGGCCCTCATGTACTGCACCTTCGCCAAGGAGATGGTGGACAGCTTCGGCGAGGAAGGCGAGAAGGCTCTCATCCGCGCCATACAGGCGTACGGCAGGGCGCGGGGCGAGCGGCTGAGGGAGAGACACGTGGAGCAGGGGCTTCCGGTGAACCTGCGCAGCCTCTTCGAGCACTACGACCTCCCCGGGCACCCAGACACGAGCAAGGAGAGAACCCGGTTCACTGACGACAAGCTGGTGAGCTACACCTACGTCTGCCCGTACGAGCGGCTCTGGAGGGGCCGCGGGTGCAGCGACGTCGGGCTGCTGTACTGCCGGTACTTCCACCACGCGTTCTGGCAGACCTACCGCCCAGACATCGAAGTGCAGATACCTGAGATACTCACCCAGGACGACCCACACTGCAAGTTCGTTGTGACCCAGCCGACGGGGGATTGAAACTTGCCGTCGTCTTCACAGCTCAAAGACACGGGGTTCATACATGTGACAGGCTACCGGGGGCTGAGCCGCGTAGATGAGTGAGGAAGAGAAGATTGACGAGGTCATGTGCCGCCTCAAGAGGCTCGTCGCCAAGCAGAGGCGCATCGAGGACCGGATGAAGAGAATCGAGGAAGCAATCGAGAAGAAGGAGGCAGAGGAGTAGGGGCGCCGACTCGACCCGTTTTTAAGTCGAGACCGTGTTCAATGCCCTGGATGGACGAGGAACCGCGGACCGGGCTGTCCCCTGAAGCCAAGAAGGTTCTTTTCAGGCACCTGATTAGGACGCACCCGAGGCTGACCGTCAAGATACTGCTGGGGTTTAACCCGGACGGCCTGGACAGGCTGACCATCGCCCTGGGTCAGGGCTCCGAGTACGACTACAGGCTGCTGGAAGACCCCGAGTTCAGAGAGGCTGAGGTCAAGCGGTACATGAGGGAGATGAAACCCGCATAGGCTTCTTCCTCGTGACGAATAGCTCAAGCCTAGAGTAGTGGCCCATCCCGTGCTCAGTGATGCT
>CAYFYM010000086.1:0-12174 GCA_964347405.1 uncultured Candidatus Bathyarchaeia archaeon
ACGCTCCGAAGACGCCTGATGGGAAGGGTACCCTATCCCCAGGGCGTGCTGAGCAGAGCGGACCGAGCGGAGCGAGCGACGTGAGCGAGCAACCGAGCGAGCTGAGCGTGCCGCTCACCAAGGACCAGACGCGCACGCTCATGAGCGCAGGCTTTACGTGCATGGTCGACGGATCGTGGTCGAAGACCACGCCGCTTCACGGCGGCGGCTACAACGTGGGGCCGCCCGTCTCCCAAGTCTCATGTAACCTGTATATTTAATTTAAAAATGGTTAATCTAGATACTTTCATTTATTGTTGTGAGAATATTCGTGATGAGTGAGGATGAGTGTAGCAGTAACTGTAATCTTTCAGAAAAAAGCTGAGAAAATAATATCAAGGCTAACCGAATAAGAAAAGGAACTATCTGATGAAAATAAACAGGAACTTCAAGATATCATTCGGATGATTCGTGAAGACTTTGATATACTCAAATAAGCACGCGCATCCTGCTCTTCAGCGCTGTAGCGTACCTATTCGAGGCCGTCAAGCAGCACCGCGGCCTATAGTTCATGAGAAACTGCTCCCGAGAGCCCCCATCTCCCCCTGAAATACGCGTACGAGACAACCGCAAACTCTATACCGAAGACGCCTATCGTTGAACCAACAACCTCCCAAACTACGCTGGTGATCATATCCTGGACGGCGGCCCCGTGACCGTATAAACCGATTATATCCACCATTACGCCTCCGAGAACCATGGGGACGAGCAGAGAGCAGAGAACATCGACGTACCTCTGCTTCATGTCGATCGCCTTCCCTACACCGTACAGATAGTAGAAGTACACCAACGAGACTAGGACCCCCACCAGCGACAGAGCAGCGACGTAAAGCCCCAGCCCGCCCACGCTTATGACGCCGGCCATCATTCTTCTGAATTGAACCGCCCTGACAACAGCAGCGGATACTCTCCAAACCTGGATCAAGGCGACGAGCTGGACGATTCTGGTCACCCAACCCAGTTTAAGAGGCACTCCTCTGTAGAGCCAGGCAAGCGCTAACCCGGTGTATATATTGCCCGTGAAGCCGACGACCCTGCCTAGAACCGTCGCTGAACCTACCTGTATTACTGTTCTTATCACGTCGTCCTCGATCAATAGAGAGACGAGCCCCAGCAAGACAGAGGCAAGCGCCCCACCCACGAAGAGAGCCACGGCGTAGTCGTGGTGCTTCCTCTCCTCGGCTCCCCTTCGTCCTATGAGGAACCCGATCAGCACCGCCGCGACTGACAATGAAAAATTTGCTACATAGAAGATCGTCTTGTAGAAGCTCGTGTTCTGCATGTAACTCTCATGCAGCCACACCGGTAAAATGGATCTCAGACCGTTGATGGTGCCCGAGATCAGGTTCAAGAAAAAACATGACGACAACAGAATCAGGCTGCTCTTCTCAAGATCTAAGCCCCTCTCCAAACCACGCACTCACATGTATTTCCTAAAGAATTATATTAAAGTTGATGAAAACTATGAAACCTAAAAACGCGCGCTCATATAGTCTAAATACCGGGCGTATCGGTAGTTTGCGCCTAGAGCTGGAATGTATGAGGAACAGGGAACTGGTTAACCCCTGTTATCGCCTATAATCTCGTGGCTCTGCTGCTCGCTGGAGGAGTATAAGGGTTGCATGCTGGATTTCATAAAACAATATCCAACAGGATGTTCAAAAACCTAGTATTAAATAGACATCCATTAATTTTTTAATTGAAACATGTCAGCGTCAAGACACCACGATTTTACGAGGAGTGTGTGATTTCCAGCTATGCAATTTAAGGAACGGAATTTCATACTGTACAGCGTATGCTTAATACTCATAACATCAGCAATAACATACGGCATAGTAACCCGCACCACTACACAATCAGAGCCGCCTATAGACGACGAGGTCTCAGGGATCGTCGTCCACAGAGGAGGAGCCAAGATCTGGCTAAGGTTGATAAAACCAGACCAGGTGAACAATGTCTCTATAGGCGAGATAGAAGCTTACCGTATTAATGACAAGTACGCCGAGGACTTCGACGTTGGCGACCTGCTGAAAGGAAAACTGCTCGACAACAAGACCATCAGCCACGAGCCGGGTCTACCGTTCTTTGAGCATGATTGGAATTACGGGTTCGTGAACAGGGGAGACCTGCTGTTATTCGGAGGAGGCGGGATCAAACACGACCTTTCTAAGCCTTACCCGTCGCTATCATTCAGCATAAAAAACCTAGGCGAAAAAGAGGTCATAGCTATTAGAGCCAGAATCAACGAGCTTGATCTACCATACGCCTTCGGGGTCTCACAAGACTCTCCATTAGAGCCGTCAAGAGGCGAGAGTTTCTCATGCTTAGATATCTTCTTAAGTTAAATAATATTATAAATATTTCTGGAATAAAATTTTAGGTGGATACCCCCCAGTCCACCTCGGTTTTCATCGATGAAGACCCGCGCCTAACTATGCAAGGCTGGAGACCCCTTCGCAGTCGGTTACACGTATTAAGCGTCTTTCAGGGAGGTAGAACATCGTACTAGCCTGTAGAACGCTACATGGCTTCGTAAAGCGTGAAAGCCCCACTTAACTCCCTCCAGCCCACGTTCCTTTAAGAGGCACCAAAAAAAAGGGAGGGTACGGGTTTTAATTATTTGTCATAAACTCATGTACGCTCTCGTCCACGATCGAAACAGGTATGTCGTCTGTGAGGAACTCGTAGGAGCCCCCGGATTCTTCGGTGATCTTGAGATCAAACCTGTCCTCCTGTTCGATCTCCTCGATGTTTTCGTATGGTAGGTTGAGGGCCACGGTGTATTTCTTCCTCAGGAAACCTTCCTCCTTCACGAACAGCATCTTTTTGTTCGACAGCATGAGGTGGCCGTAGTCCCCGTTGAGTCTCCCCGTGTAGTTTTTCTTGATTTCGTCGTCTTTTGTGATGCTTTTTTCCCCGAACTCGTACCACTTAGGCTTCATCCTTACTCGAGTTTATTAACATCAAACACAAAATATATACATTATACTATTATTATTAATATACGGTAATACGTATATATATGGTCGTTGTCGGTGTTCCAAGATTATTATAAAAATAACAAAACATATAATGTTTCTATTTTTATTAAGTAAACATGGAACACAGGAAAATCATGGCCCTGGGACAGTCCTCGAGGGCGATCACGTTACCTAAAGAGTGGCTGAGGCACAACGATCTTAGCCAAGGAGACACCGTCGTCGTGAGAGTCCAACAAGACGGGTCCCTGGTCGTCCTACCCGCGGCCAAGGCCGACGAGAAAGTCAAACAGATCCATCTGGAGATCGGCGTCGATGAGGACAACGAGTCCATCGTGAGAAAGCTGATCGGCACATACCTAGACGGCTACACCCTCATCACGATAGAGTCGGAGAACATATTCACCGCCAGCCAGCAGAAGGCAATCCGCGAGATCATACGAAGGCTATACATGATGGTCATAGAGTCTGAGTCGAACCGCATAGATCTCGAGACCCTTGTAGACGAGTCGAAGGTGTCTATCCCTTCCTGTGTAGAGAGGATGCACATGATAACGTACTCCATGTTCAGGGACACGATACAGGCCATCAGAGACCGAGACGAGTCCCTCGTCTTGTCCGTGGTCTCGCTTGAGGAGGATGTAGACCAGATGATGTACCTCGTCGTGAGGACGCTGCGTACCGCAATCGGTAACCCGGTTTTATCCAACCAGCTGGAATTGGATCCGTTGGATTGCCTCGATTACCAGACGCTTGTACACTGCATAGAGAGGGTCGCCGACCACGTCACTAACATAGCGAGCAGCATACTCGCCCTGTACAGGGCTGAGAAGACTATCCCAGACAAGCCGAGGGACATTCTATCGGAGGCTGGTTGCATCGCCTTCGATTCTTATGATCGTGCCGTTCACTGTTTTCTGCGCATGGACGTCGAGCCGACGAACGACATCATAGACGTGCAGGACAAGATCAGAGATCTCTACTCGGAGATCACGCCGCTGCCTATCGACGAAGACGCTAACGACGTGTCCACGCTGACCCACATCGTTACGGTCAGAGAGAACATTATGAGGATAAGTAACTTGACGGCGGACATCGCGGAGCTGACCATAGATAGGGCCTACCAGATAAGCCAAGAAGATGAAGCGTGATAACGAACATCCGCGTCCACATGCACATCGAGCCTCCGGGCAGATCCCTGCGTCCTTCATGGTGCAGTGATCTAATAGAAAAAACGAAGCGGAAACTACGCTTTAACGCGAAAAAAAAGAGTTGGTTTTTTCTATTTGGTGGTGATGGTGTACCTGACCCCTACGTCGGATAGGGCTTCGTCTACCTTCCCCATCAACATGTGGAGGTTTTCCTTCGACGGGTTCTTGAACCACTCGAAGAAGAAATCGTATTCTCCTAGGCTCTCACGGGACTTGCTGATGATGTTACCGCATCTCTCCTCCGAGATGACGCCCGGTCCACCGAAGTAGTTCATCAGGGGCTCTCCCCCTAATGGTGGACCTATCGCGAAGTCCACGTCCATTATGCAGACCTCAGGCATGTCGACGGCGATCTTCTCCAGGGCTTTTAGTGCCTTCACAACCGGCGGTCCATAGATCTTTATGTAGCTTTTCATTGCTCTTCGAGATCTTCGAAAACATTGTTAATAAACGTTCACTAAACCTGGATTAATTCTTAGATACAGTTACTCCGCTCCAGCGAGATTTTCTCAGCCTAAATATTTTGGGCTTGGTTTCAGGAAGCAGGTTGTCGGCCGTCGTCGTCCATGGGTGGATCGGCGCAGATCATCTGTGGCAGGCCACCCAGTGCCTGGGCCCAACCTTCACCAGCTCCGGCTCGACTCTCCTGCACTGTTCATCGGCTTCCCGGCAACGGGGGTGGAACCTGCAGCCCTCCGGGAGGTTTATGGGCGTCGGCGTCTCGCCCTCGATGGGTATCCTCACCCTCCTGGTGTCCGGGTCGGGGACCGGGACGTTGCTTATGAGGGCCTTCGTGTAGGGGTGGCGTGGCTCAGCTATCACGTCCTCCATGGGCCCCCTCTCCACCACCTTGCCAAGGTACATTATCATGAGCTCCTCCCCCACGTACCTTGCCTGGGCGATGTCGTGGGTGATGTACAGGAAGGTGAGGTCGTACTTCCTCCTCAGCTCCTTCAGCAGGTTCAGTATCTCGGTCCTGATCGAGGCGTCCAGCATGGACACCGGCTCGTCCGCCACGATGAAACTCGGCTCCAGCATAAGCGCCCTGGCTATGGCTACTCTCTGCCTCTGGCCGCCGCTCAGCTCGTGGGGGAACCGCCTCATGAACTCCTCGAAGGGGACGAGGCGCACGTCCTCCAGGGCTTTCCGGACCCGCTCCCGCGTCTCGGCGTACCCTGTGGTCACGTTGTTGACCTCCAGCGGCTCGGCCAGTATGCTGAAGACGTCCATGCGGGGGTCTAGGGACTCGTAGGGGTCTTGGAATATCATCTGCATCTCCCTGCGCTCCTCCCTGAGCTGTTTCTTGTCTAGCGTGGAGACGTCGACGCCGCGCAGCACCACGCTCCCCTCGGTGGGCTCGATGAGCCTCAGCACGAGCCTGCCCGTCGTGGTCTTCCCGCATCCGCTCTCACCCGCGAGGCATAGCACCTCGCCTCTCATGATCTCGAAGCTTATGCCGTCGACCGCCTTCACGTACTCCTCCTTCCTGAATATGAAGCCCCTGCTCCTAGGGAACCACTTCTTCAGGTCCCTCACAACGAGTTCTTCAGTCATCTTCAGTCCCCCAGGCGAAGCCTCTCCCTGAGTTCAGCGACGAAGTGGCATGCGGCGTAGTGCCCCGGCTGCTCCTCGACGTAGGCCGGCTCTTCCCGGCTGCAGATGTCTTTGGCATGCGGGCAACGGGGGTGGAAACGGCAGCCCGTGGGCGGGTTGATGAGGTTTGGGGGAGACCCGGGTATGAAGTTCAGGGTCTTCTTCTCGCCGACTATGCTGGGGTAGGCGCCGATGAGGGCGCTGGTGTATGGGTGGAGGGGGGTCTTGAAAACCGGGCCGGCCCCCGCGTACTCCACGAGCTTCCCGGCGTACATGATGCCCACCTTGTCGCAGGTCTCCGCTATGACCGAGAGGTCGTGGGTTATTAGTATCTGGGAGAGGTTCAGCTTCTCCTGGAGGCCCTTCATCAGGTCCAGGATCTGGTTCTGCACGATGACGTCGAGGGCCGTGATGGGCTCGTCGGCTATCACCAGCTTCGGGTAGCAGGCCAAGGCCATGGCTATCATCGCCCTCTGCCTCATGCCTCCGCTGAACTCGTGGGGGTAGTCTGTGATCCGGGAGGGCTCTATCTCCACGAGGTCGAAGAGCTCCCTGACCCTGTCCATGGCGTCGTTCCTCGTGATCTCCTCCTTCTCTAGGATCACCTCGGCTATCTGCTCACCCACGTTGAGGACCGGGTTGAGGGCGTTCATGGCCCCCTGGAAGATGATGGAAATCTTCTTCCACCTGATCTGTCTCAGCCCCTTCTCGTCTTTCTTGAGGATGTCCTCGCCGTCGAGTATTATCCGGCCGCCCATGACGCGGCCGTTGGACGGGAGCAGCCCCATGATGGACATGGCCGCCGTCGTCTTCCCGCACCCCGACTCGCCCGCGAGGCCGAAGGTCTGGCCCTCCTCCACGGTGAAGCTGACGTGGCTAACGGCGTCGACGTTACCCTGGCGCGTGACGTAGTTGGTAACTAGATCATGGACCTCGAGGACCGGCGTCTTCACCCCCTCCTCTCCCTGAGCCTGGGGTTCAGTATCTGGTCCAGGCTGTAGCTGGAGAACGCGAAGCCTATGGCGATGAGCATGATGCACACCCCGGGTGGGATGATGAACCACAGCCTCCCTGTCGCCATGGCCCCGGCCTCGTTGGCGTACCGGAGTATCAAGCCCCAGCTCGGCTTTGTAGGGTCACCCAGCCCCAGGAAGCTGAGGCCCGACTCGCTCAGTATGGCGTTCACTATGCCGACGATGGCGTTAGCGAAGATGAGGGGGATGATGTTGGGCAGTATGTGGCGGAACATTATCTGGCTGTCCCTTGCTCCGACCGACCTCGCGGCCTCGACGTAGGGCCTCTCCTTTATGGACAGCGTCTGAGCCCTCACCATCCTCGCCGTCCCAGTCCAGCCGGTTACGGCGATGACGAAGATGATGTTCCAGACGCTCCTGCCTATGATGGCGGCTAGGATCAGCATGAGGGGGATGTTCGGCAGCGTGATGAAGAGATCCGTTATCCTCATCATCACGGTGTCTATGGGCCCCCGGAGGTACCCTGAAAACAGCCCGATGGCGGTGCCGATCGCCACGGAGAAGGCGCTCGCGAAGAGGCCCACCATGAGGCTGATCCTGCTGCCCCAGATGAGCTGGCTGTAGATGTCTCTGCCGACCTGATCCGTGCCCAACACGTGGTTCTCCCCCGGGCGCTCGAAGGGCCTGCCCACCAGCGCCCTGGGGTCGTAGGGCGCAATCCACGGCGCAGCGAGGGCCACCGCGATGAAGGCCAGGACCAGGATGAGGCCGAACATGCCGATGCGGCTCTCCCTGTAGAGGGCCCAGAAGCCTCTGAGCCTCCTGACGCTGGTCGAGAACCTCTCCCTGCGCAGGCTTACCTTCGTCACGTTCTCCTGTGCCATCTCAGTCCACCGCCTCCTTTATCCTCGGGTCCAGGAACGCGTTCACCACGTCTGCGAGGATGCTTGCCACCACCACCAGGACGGCCATGAAGAGGAATATGCCCTGCAGCACGGGGTAGTCGTTGTTCCTGACCGAGTCGTAGATGAGCCTACCCAGGCCGTCCCAGCTGAACACGGTCTCCGTCATCGTGGCCCCGCTTATGAGGAAGGTGACGTGCACCCCCATCAGGCTGACCATGGGAAGGAGGGCGTTCCTCATGGCGTGCTTGAAGAGTATCTTCCTGTTGGAGAGGCCCTTCGCCCTCGCCGTGAGCATGTAGTCCTCCGTGAACACGTCCAGGATGGTGTCCCTCATGAAGAGGAAGTATCCGCCGAAGAACGAGACCCCCAGCGTTATCATGGGGGCCATGAGGTGGTGCAGGTAGTCCTTGGCGTACGCCAGGAAGTTTGGGTGGACCAAGCCGGGGGTGATGGTTCCCGCGATGGGGAAGAAGTGGATGTAGTAGCTGAAGAATAGCAGGAGGAGCATCCCGAACCAGAAGACGGGCATCGAGTACGTGGCGAGGGAGAGGACTATGAAGGATATGTCGATCCTTGTGCCGCGCCTCCAGGCCGCGAACACGCCGACGACGATGCCAAGGATGAACGCTATGAACATGGAAGAGCCCATGAGGATTATCGTGTTGACCATCTTCCTGCCCAGGATTATCTCGGTGACGGGGCGCCCTATCTGTACGAAGCTGATGCCGAGCTCCCCCCTGAGCAGGTTGTAGAGGTAGATGAAGTACTGCTCGAACAGGGGACGGTCCAGCCCGAACTTGGCGATGAGGGCCAGCCTGGTCGCCGTGTCCACCCTGGGGTCACCCGACACCGCTCGGGTGGGGTCGCCCGGCATTATCCTGAAGAGGATGAAGTTCAGCGTCACCGCCAGAAATATCGTGATGACTCCGTGTAGCGTCCTCTTGCCGACGTACTCCTTGAAACCCATTTCGAAGCACCCCAGAAATATCTAGGTAAACATTTATTGACTGTTAACAAAAGGTTTTGGGGAAAAAATTTGGTGGGGTTGTTTTGTTTCTAGCTTTTCATCGCGTAGTAAGCGGCGACGAGGGCTACTATCAACGCCACCGCGGCTATGCCGTATGCCATGTTGAGTGAGCTGTTTAGCCGTCCGCTCAATGCTTCTAGCTCAGACTCCATCATGGTCATCTGGCCCCTGGTCTCGGAGAGCGTCGTGGAGAGGCTCTCGATCGATTCCTGCAGCGCCTCGATAGTCTCAGGCTCGACTGCTTCCTCTTCCTCCTCTTCCTCCGTCGGGACGGGCATCTCCCTTATCCCGTCGGCGTCGATGTCCAGGTACCCGGCGGCGTCCAGCATCTGGTTGGCCAAGAACACGTTGTACTCGTAGGTCGTGGCGTCCGGGTTCTCGTAGGCGGGCCCGAAGAACTGCGGCGGGATGTATGTCTCTGTCACGGTGCCGTATCCCAGCCTGGCGATCTCCGCCAGCCGCTCCTTGTCGATGGCGTGTGCGATGGCCTTCTTCACCACCGGGTCTTGCAGCGCGGGGTTGAACCTCTGGTTGAAGTTGATGTAGTAGTCCCACATCCCGACGCACCACGTGTCCTCGAGGGGCGCCAGGTTCGGGTCAGCGGAGGCGGTTTCGATGAAGCCCGTGTCCAGCTCGTAGCGATCTGAGTGGACCTCGCCGGTCGAGATGGCTAGGTACCGGGCGGAGGACTCGGATATTACCCTGACTGTGAAGGAACCCAGGTGTGGGTACCCCTCCATCCAGAAGTCCTCGTTGGCCACGAGCTTGATCCACTCGCCGTCAAGATAGGAATCCCATTTGAAGGGCCCGGACCCGATGGGCATCTCGTCGGGGTGGACGGGCCAATCCCAGTCCTTTCCCTCCCAGATGTGCTTCGGCATTATCGGTACGTCCTCGAAGTCGTTCACGGCCCAGGCGTAGGGCTCGGCCATATGGACGATGACCGTGTAGTCGCCGTCGGTCTCGACAGAGTCTATGCGTGTCATGAGGGCGGTGTCGTAGGGGACGTCCTGCCCCTTGTAGAAGTCGATGGTGAACTTCACGTCCTCCGCGGTCAGAGGCACATCGTCGTGCCACATGGCGTCCTCCACGAGGTTGAAGGTTAGCGTGAGGCCGTCGGTGGAGACCGTCCAGTCCTGCGCCAGCCACGGCGTCAGGTTCATGTCCTCGTCGTAGGCGACAAGGTCATCGTAGACCATCGAGACCACGAGGGCCGACCTGCCGTCGGTCCCCATGATGGGGTTGTAGTACCTGATGTAGCTCGGGTAGGCCATGATGAAGTCTGCGCCGTACTCCATGTCCTCGTGCTGCAGGTTGATGGCGGTGAGCCGGTTGTACCAGTTGAAGATGCCGCCCGGCATGCAGACGTAGCCCGTCCACTCCTTCCTTATGGCGTGGACGTCGTCGGAGGTGAACAGCGGGATGTAGGGGAGGTCCTCGGCGATGATGTCCTGTACCTCCCATAGGATCTCCACCCTGGTCTCGAAGTCAAGCTCGGCGTTGGCCTGGTCGAGCAGTGCGTCGACCTCGGGGTTGTCGTAGGCCATGTCGTTGGCCCCGTAGTCCATTATCTCGCTCGAGTGGAACCTCGGGGTCATGTGGCTCGGGTACGGGTCGTACCCGCCGCTCATCTCGTAGACCTCGTAGTCGTGCTCCAGGTCCAGGTTGTCGTAGAGCACCTCGTCGCTGATGGGGATGGCTTTCATCCTTATGCCGATGTCTCTGAGCATCTGTTCGATTACGTCCCCGGCGTCGACGGAGATGGTGGCCCAGTCGAGGGTCCACATCTCGAAGGATAGCTCGTCCTCTTCCTCCGCGTACGCCAGAGGCGTCAACGTCGCTAGGCTGATCAGCGCTACCATGAATGCTGCTTGAATTACCTTTGGTTTCATTGTTGTATGCTCCTCTGCGGTTTGATTTGGGTATTATTGATGGTTAAAACTTTCCATTTTTTTTTAAAATGGAAGCCCGTTTGACGCCCTTCCAGGGCACGGGGAACAAGCTCCACCGCGCGGCGCCCGCTGTCTAAATGTTTACGGCATACATAAATTCGGGTGAACGGCGTAACAATCAGTCCAACCTTGTCACGGAAGGCAGAGATCGTATCGCTGCTCCGTGATTTCTCGGCCCCACATCGTGTGGGTCTTCTCCTCCGTGAGCTTGAACCCGTAAGACCTGTACAGGTGGGCGGCGGCCTCCAGCTCGCTGAACGTCCACAAGAAGATGGAGCTGTAGCCCCGTTCTCTACAGAACTCGAGGGCCCACTCCACGAGCCTGCGGTCGAGCCCGACGCCGCGGGCGTCCTTGGACAGGATTAGCCACCTGAGCTGTGCCTCCTCCCGGCTATGCTCCACTATGGCGACGCAGCCGCATACCACGCCGTCGCGCTCCGCCACCCATATTCTCTGGCGTGGGCTTCCCTGGCTCAGCGCGAACTCGGCGAGGGGCTTCGCCACGTAGGGCTCGAACGTGGTGTCCAGGCCGTACTCCTCGTCGTATACGACGCCGTGGAGGAAGGTGATGTAGCCGACGTCCCCCGGCCTGAGCCCGGTCCTGACCCTCAACCCGTTCTCCTGGTCCAAGAAGACAGCGTCCAAGCATGCCACAGCCATAGTATTCGCCTGAACCATGTAAAGCTATTATCATGCCGTGTCCATGATCAGCCTGATGGACATGGGTAGGCTGGTAGACAAGGCGCTGGAGTTCGCCAGCGAGAAGCACAAGGGCCAGCTGGACGACCAGGGGAGGCCCTACTTTTTCGCCCACATAGTCCAGGTCCACAGCATATTGAAGGACGTTACCGACGACGAGGAGGTGCTGTGCGCGGGGATACTCCACGACGTCATCGAGGACACGGACACGGGCTACGAGGATCTCATCAGGGAGTTCAACAAGCCCATCGCCGACCTGGTTCAGGAGCTCACCCAGCAGGGAGACTGGGGGACGGGGTACTATTTCCCCCACCTCAAGACCAGGAAGGCCGTGATGGTTAAGTTCGCCGACCGGCTGAGCAACCTGAGCAGGATGGACGACTGGCCTGGGGACCGGCAGCAGGAGTACCTCGGGATGAGCAGGTTCTGGCCGGTGGAGCCGCCGGGGGACAAGGTTCCTTCACCCAACGTCCCTGATGAACCCTAGAGGCTTGCGAGGCCCTTCGGCGATAAGGTTTAATTACGGTCGTATTCATTCGTCCGTGAAGCTACGAGTTGGTCGTGTTGAGTGAAAACGCAGAAAAGGTGCTTCAAGCCATGAAGGACGCGGGTAAGCCCGTGCGCCCCGGCGACGTGGCAAAGGCCATCGGGCTGGAGAGTAAGGAGGTCTCCAAGGCCATCAAGGCCCTCAAGAAAGAGGGCAGGGTGCACTCACCCAAGAGATGCTACTACGCGCCCACAGAGTGATCCCGTTCTACGCTATTTTTCTATTTGTAGGATGTCCCAGGCCAGCCCC
>CAYFYM010000087.1:0-9833 GCA_964347405.1 uncultured Candidatus Bathyarchaeia archaeon
AGACGTTCACGCCGCCTACTATGATGTCGTTCCTGAAGTCGCCGGCGACCAGGTAGTCCTCTAGGGTCTCAAGCCGCATCATGGCGAAGCCCTTCTGGTTGGGGTTCAGGTCGCTTGCATCCACCTCGCGCCGGATGGTGTTGAGCCCGAAGTCCCTCTCGTACTGGGTCTTCTTGATTATCTGGAATATCTTTTTGACGTACATGGAGCCGCTCTTCTTGCCTAGGCTCAGAACGTGGGGCCAGTCCTCGGCCGTGAGCCTGGACGGGTTTATGCCGATGGGGTAGACCCGTGTGCCGTAGTCTTCCTCGAACTTCCTTCGCTCGTTCTTGTACACGAAGGGGTCCACGAATATCCTGAAGCTCCTCCTGTCTATGACCCGCATGGGCTCCACGCCGTAGCCCAAACGGAGGGCCGCGGCCTCCTCGGGGTTCCTGTTGGCGTCGACGATGCTCCAGAACTCGCTCCTGAGGTCGTCCCGCGGCTTATGGAAAACGATTATGGTGGCGGGCTTCCTGACCTGGCTGATGCCCTGGATTGACTTGGATAACAGCATCTCGCTGACCACGCCGATGGTGTACCCCTTCCCGCTGCCCTGCTTCCCGCACACGAACACGATATGGGGCTCGTTCAGGTCCACAGCCACAAGGTCCCCAGACGCCTTTCCTATGAGCCCCCACTGCTCAGGTATCCTGTCGCTGCCTAGAAAAATGTCCGGCTGAATCATGTTACCTACGAGTGATCCTGTCTCTGGCTCGGGTTGCGTCGCTGCCGGGAAATAAGCCTCCTCTTCGTGTACGGGTTCAGCGACTGGCTCTGTTACATCGAAGAAGATAAGGGGCTCCTCTTCGTATCCACCGGTCTCCGTACCCGGCTCGATGTAAGGCCCCGGCATTGGCTCGTTCATTACATGTGATGGCTCGGCTGGCTCACCGTCGCTGGTCCAGGCCACGAGGGTGACTCTCAAGAGGTACAGTATCACCGCCAACGGGAACGAGATCAGGCAGACGTTGATGACGGCCCCGGGGCTCGCCAGCCCCATGAGGGGGTTCCACCGCCAAGGATAGAGGAGGCTAAGGTCGCTGTACAGGAACGAGTCCAGTAGGACGTGGCCCCATACGCCGATGAGAGAAGCCGCCAAGTACCCTCGAAGGTCGTCGCTCTGGGGTAGCCGAAGCGTCTCCATGTACCGGGAGGTGTATCTCCGGATGAGGTACATTAGCACGGCCACAGCTAAGCCTATGGGCGTGCCCACGGTTAGGCTGTGGTAGGTGCCGTGGAGAGGCTGGGGGAGGCCTAGGAGGATGACCATCAGGGGCTCGAGGTCGACCACTATGGAGGACACTAGCAATGTGGGGGTGTCCAGCAACGGGTATACTAGTAGGGCTACCAGGAGCGCTGGCCCTATATGTAGGGCGGTAAACGGCATCCAACCCACAATAAGGGGAAACCAATATAAAAGGTAAGGAAAAGCGGGGCTACTTTCTCATGTAGCCGTCGATGGCTGCGGCCGCCTTCCTGCCGGCCCCCATGGCGCTGATGACCGTGGCGGCGCCGGTGGCCACGTCGCCTCCCGTGTAGACGCCCTCTATGGTCGTCTCCATGGTCTCCTCGTCGTGTATGATGGTCCCCCACCTCGTGACCTCCAGCCCCTCGGTTGTCTGCTGAATTATCGGGTTGGGGCTCTGGCCTATGGCGATGACCACCGTGTCTACAGGCATCCTCCATTCGGAGTTCGGTATGGGTTTGGGCCTCCTGCGGCCTGACTCGTCCGGCTCACCCAGCTCCATCCTGATGAGCTCGACCTCTCTGACGTTGCCGCGGCCGTCGCCGATGAACCTGACGGGGTTGTTGAGCAGCATGAAGACGACGCCCTCCTCCTGGGCGTTCTCCACCTCCTCTTGCCGCGCCGGCAGCTCCCCCATGCCCCTGCGGTAGATTATGTAGGCCTCGTCGGCGCCAAGCCTCAGGCTGCACCTGGCCGAGTCCATGGCGACGTTGCCGCCGCCTATCACGGCCACCCTCTTGCCTATGTTGATGGGTGTGTCGTACTCGGGGAACCTGTAAGCCTTCATGAGGTTTGTCCTGATGAGGAACTCGTTGGCGCTGTAGATGCCGCTGAGGTTCTCCCCGGGTATACGCAGGAACCTTGGCAGGCCCGCCCCACTGCCTATGAACAGGGCGTCGAAGCCGTCGCTCAGCAGCTCCCCGACGGTGTACCTCTTCCCTATCATGCTGTCGATATGGATCTTTACCCCCAGCCTCTTGATGTAATCGACCTCCGCCTGAACTATCTCCTTGGGCAGACGGAACTGGGGGATTCCGTACATCAGTACGCCGCCAGCCGTGTGCAGGGCCTCGAATACCTCCACCTCGTGCCCCATCTTCACAAGCTCCGCGGCGGCGGTGAGCCCCGCCGGGCCTGCTCCTATCACCCCGACCTTGAAACCCGTCGGCTCCGGTAGGTCGGGTATCTTGATGCCTTTCTCACGTTCGAAGTCGGCCACGAAACGTTCGAGCCGCCCTATCTCGATGGGCTGGCCTCTGATGCCCAGCACGCAGCGCTTCTGGCACTGGTTCTCCTGGGGGCAGACCCTTCCGCATATAGCTGGGAGGGCGTTGGTCTCCTTGACCATCCAGGCCGCCTCGATGAACTTGCCCTCCTTCACCAGCTTGATGAATCCGGGGATGTCTATGTTGACTGGGCAGCCCTTGACGCACTGGGGGTTCTTGCAGCTGAGGCACCTCTCCGCCTCCTTGACCGCCATCTCGCTCGTGTATCCCCTCGCGACCTCCAGGAAGTTGTGAGTCCTCTCATCCGGGGCCTGCTTGGGCATCTCGACGGCGGGCGTGTCGAAGGCCATCAGTCGGCCTCCCTGTTGTGGATGACCATGGCTATCTTCTCCTGCGGGTTGTAGACCCTCATGCGCATGATGAGCTCGTCGAAGTCCACCTGGTGGCCGTCGAACTCGGGACCGTCCACGCAGCTGAACCTGGTGTCTCCCGCCACGGTCACCCTGCACGCGCCGCACATCCCCATCCCGTCCACCATTATGGGGAACAGGTTAACCCTCGTGGGTATGCCGTAGGGCTCGGTCTTTTCGCTGAGGCTCTTCTGGAGGCTCGTAGGCCCGATGGTGAACACGATGTCGAACTCCTCATTCTCCAGAAGCTCATCCACTATTCCAATACCTTCATAGCCGTAGGAGCGATCGTCGGTGCAAATGTACGCGTCGTCCGCGACGCCATTGACCTCCTCCTCAAGCATGACGTGGTCCTTGTTTCGGAACCCGAACACCGCGACCACGCGGTTGCCCGCCTCCTTCAACGCCTTTATCTGGTAGAGCATGGCCCCCGAGAAGACGCCCCCCGCGACGCACAGCGTCTTGCCGTAGTTCTTTATCTCTGCTGCGTTGCCGAGGGGGCCGGCGAAGTTCAGGAGCTCGTCCCCCTCCTCCAGCATGCCCAGCTCAGTCGAGGACCTGCCCACCTCGGCTAAGTAGATGGTCACGGTCCCGGCCCCGGGGTCCGTGCCTGCGATGGTCATGGGGATGCGTTCACCGGTCTCCTTGAACCTGACGATGACGAACTGCCCCGGCTTCGCCTTGTTGGCGACGGCTGGCGCGTGGACCTCAACAACTTTGACGTTCGGAGTAAGCTCCTTCTTGGACACTATCTTGTTCATGTGCTCACCGAGCCGAATCTCAATAAGGAGACATTACAGATTAATAAAATTGAGGTTTAGAACAGGGCCAAGTATACAAACTTGGGAAAAACACGTTGATATTTTACCGAGGAAGCATAGAAAGAGGGAGCGACTCTACGTCCAGAGACCCGGGACGTCGCCCCAGACCGCGTCCCACCAGTCGCCCTCGGTCACCGTCTCGCCCCTCACCAATATATCCAGCAGGGTCTTCAGCAGCTTGTGGTGCCGCCGCTCGTCCAGGAGAATGGCGTTCAGCAGCAGCTCCAGCTTCTCGTTCTCGACGCCGGGCATCCTGGCCTCCAGCTGCTTTATCACCGCCTCCTCCATCTGGATGTGCCTCTCCACCACCTTCCTCTGGAGGTCAAGCTGCTCCTCGTTGAGCGCCGCGCTGGACGAGGTGAGGAGAGCGATCGCCGACTGGTACATCTCCGCGTGCTTAGACGAGTCCAATGATATGCCTCTCAGCGCGGTCTTCACGGCCAAGTTGTCGATGTCGTCAAGCGCGTCCGAGACCGACTGGACTATCTTGTTCTCCAGCTCTATCTGTCTCTCGAAGAAACTGATCAGATCCTCCGACATGAAACCACTGAGAGAACAGAGAAACGAGAGATTATAAAGATTGTAAAGGCTAGCCGCCCTTCTTACCCAGCACGCCGACGTAGACGGCGAACTGCTCTACACCGTCTATCTGCAGGGCTTCGTTCAAGGCGTCGTCGTAGAACGCACCGATGGCGCAGGCGCCGCAGCCGACGGCCTCAGCCGCCAGATACAGGTTCTGGCATACGTGGCCGGCGTCCAGGTGCATGTAGCGGTACCCCCTCTCCCCGTACCTCCACGTCATCCTGTACGCGACAGCCGTCCATATGAAAGTGGCCGCCGACTGCTTCACGAAACGCTGGTTATAGCATGCTTGGGTGACCCTGTCCGCTATCCCCGGGTCCATGTCCACCTCCTGGAGGCTGTGATCCGTGGCCAGGAAACGGTAGAGCCCCTGCCTCAGCCCTTCTACCCTGTTCACCAGCACGTAGGTCTCGAAGCAGTGCCTGGCGCCGGCGCTGGGAACCGTGCGCAGCGTCGCCGGGCGATTCGTCGCCTCCTTGACCCCTTGGATGCACCAGAGGAGGTAGCTGAGCTCCTCGAGGCTCAGCGGCTCCACGCCGTACGCCCTGACGCTCACACGGTCGTTGATGGCGTCCCAGATGTCCACCGCCCTTCTAGGCGCCTCCCCGGGGTCCGGTAGACGGTGCACGGGTTTACCCTCCGCGGGAGCCAGCGTCAACGGCGGCTGCGGGAGGCCCTTCACTTGATCTGATCTATCAAGATGCTTGTACTTGGTCTTCTCCATGAACTCTCTGCCTGTTCCTTCCACCATCCACTTTTCACCTGCTAAAACTAACGTATAGAGGATAGTGATCCGCATTTAAAGAATCTTTGAGAAATAAAGAAGGGGTTTAGGCCAGGTAGCCCATGGCCACCATGGCGTTGGCTACCTTGAGGAAGCCCGCGATGTTGGCGCCCAGGACGTAGTTGCCTGGCTCGTCGAAGAGCTTGGCCGTGTCGTGCGCAGTCCTGTGGATTCCGACCATGATGCTGTGCAGCTTCTCGTCGACCTCCTCCCGGCTCCAGAAGTACCGCTGGCTGTTCTGAGCCATCTCTAGGCCGCTGGTCGCCACACCGCCCGCGTTGCTCGCCTTGCCTGGCGAGAACAGCACGCCCGCTTTCTGGATGATCGTGACAGCCTCGGGGGTGCTTGGCATGTTGGCGCCTTCGCCCACGGCCATTACGCCGTTGTCGACGAGCTTCTGGGCGTCTTTGCCGTCCAGCTCGTTCTGTGTCGCGCATGGGAGGGCTATGTCGACCTTGTATTGCCAGGGTCTGGCTTTCGCGACGTACTCGACGTTGTACTTCTCGGCGTACTCTTTGATCCTACCCCTTTTCACCTGTTTGAGCTCGAAGATGTAGTCGAGCTTCTCGCGTGTGATGCCGTCGGGGTCGTAGACGACGCCGCTTGAGTCGCTCATGGTCACCACCTTGGCTCCCAGCTGGAGGCACTTCTCGGCCGCATACTGGGCTACGTTACCGGAGCCGCTGATGGCAACGACCTTATCTTTTATTTCTTCACCCTTTGTCTTCAGCATCTCCTGGCAGAAGTATACGTTTCCGTATCCAGTCGCCTCGGGTCTGATGAGGGAGCCGCCCCATCCGTGGCCCTTCCCTGTCAAGACGCATGTTCCGTGAAGGTTGGTGATCTTCCTGTACATGGCGTACATGTAGCCTATCTCTCTGGCGCCTACGCCGATGTCTCCGGCGGGGACGTCTGTGAATTGGCCTATGTGCCTGTACATCTCGGCTATGAAGCTGTGGCAGAAGTTCTCGACCTCGCCGTCCGTCTTACCCTTGGGGTCGAAATCAGATCCGCCCTTGCCGCCGCCCATTGGGAGACCTGTCAACGCGTTCTTGAAGGTCTGCTCGAAGCCCAGGAACTTCATGAGGCCCAGGTAGACTGTGGGGTGGAACCGGAACCCGCCCTTGTAGGGCCCGATGGCGCTGTTGTACTGCACCCTGAACCCCCTGTTGACGTGGATCTCGTCGTCCCTGTCTTTCCAAGGCACGCGGAACTGAACGATGCGCTCAGGCTCGACTATCCTTTCAAGGATCTTGTGCTCCTTGAACTTGGGATACTTCTTGACTACGGGTTCAAGAGTCTCCAAGACCTCATACGCGGCTTGGTGGAACTCCTTCTGGAGAGGATCTTTCTTTTTGATGCTCTCATAAACGCTTTCAATGTACTTATCCAAAGGACTTCACCTAGTGAGTCGCGTTAACGGAACTCGTATTGGTATAAATATTTTTGGGGAATAATTTTATGAATATAAATACTAGTATAGATTTCCGCGCCGAAATTAAAGCTATGATGTGCATTGTGGACAATTTATTAAAAAAAGTGTTTTATTTGTCCATGGAAACCTGTTTTGGCTCAGCAATGCCGGCCTTTATCTTCTCGGCGAACGCTGTGGCAAGGGCTACGAACCTGTCAGGCTCGCAGCTGTTCACGTTGTAGAGGTCCAGCCGGTCTCCGCCGACTCCCAGCACTTCCAGGCTCTTCTTCATGTAAGCCACCCTGTCCTCGGCCTTCTTGCTGCCGTCGATGTAGTGGCACTGGCTCTCGGGGCAGGCGAAAACGGCGACGCCGTCCGCGCCCAGGTCGAACGCCTTCATGTAGTGGAGGGCGTCCAGCCTCCCGGAGCAAGGCACCTTGAGCACCCTGACGTTGTCGGGCACCTTCATCCCCATCTGGCCGGCCAGCTCCGAGGCGTATCCCGCCGCGCCCTCGCACGCGAAGGCGACTATGACGGGCTCGTCCCGCTCCTCCAGCCACTTGGTGGGCTTCAGGAGGCCCTCGATGGCGGGCAGCACCTGCTCGTCCCTGAACAGCCTGAGCTGCATGGCGGCCACGGGGCACGTCGCCGCGCATATCCCACAGCCTGTGCAAGCCTCGACGCTCACCACGGGCCGCCCGAAGTCGCTCCACGTGATGGCGTCGAACGGGCACGCCGAGGCGCAGGCCCCGCAGCCCACGCACACGTCCTCGTCGACCACCGCCTTGGTGAGCTCGACCTCGATCTCCTCCTCGGAGAGTATGGTAGCGGCCTTCGCCGTGGCGTACAGCACCTGGTTCAGGCTGTGCTGTATGTCCATGGGGCCCTGGCACGCGCCAGCTATGTAGACGCCTCCGATGTTGGTCTCCACCGGGCTGAGCTTGGGGTGCTTCTCGTTGAGGAAGCCGTCGGGGTTGACGTCCAGCCCTATGGCGTCGGCGAGTTCCTCGTTCCCGGCGGAGGCCTCCATGCCGTTGCTCAGCACAAGCATGTCCGCCTCAAGCCTGGCGGGTTCACCGTACTCATCCATGTAGTGGAACACGAACATTGGGCCCTGCCTCGACATGGACTCGGCTTCTCCTCGCACGAGCTTCACGCCCCGCTCCTGGGCCTCGTAGTAGAACCTCTCGTAGTCCTTGCCGTTGAGCCTTATGTCCTTGTGCAGTATGGTGACGTCTATCTCCGGCCACCGCTTCTTGATGTCAAGGGCGTGCTTCACCGCGATGCCGCAGCATATCCTGCTGCAGTACTCGTGTATCCTGGGGTCCCGGCTTCCGACGCACTGGACCATCACCACTCTGTCGGGTCTCGCGCCGTCGCTGGGCCTCAGCAGGGAGCCCCTCGTGGGGCCGCTCATGTCGAGCAGCCTAGCCAGGTGGAGCTGGGTGATGACGTCGACGTGCTCCCTGTAGCCGTACATGCCTGCGGGCTCGAACATGTCGAACCCGGTGGCGACGACGACGGCTCCAGCCTTGATCGTCTTCTCCTCGACGCCCATGTCCAGGTCTATGGCGCCCACGGGGCAGGACTCCGCTACCTCTCCTGGGTTCAGGCAGTTCTCCTTGTCGAGGTAGTAGATCCGGGGCAGGCTCTGGTTGTTGGGTATGTACACCGCCTTCCTCTTGCTGAGGCCGAGGTCGAACTCGTTAGGCGCCTCGCCCTCGCATATCTCCGCGCATAGGCCGCAGCCTATGCACTTTTCCTCGTCTACGTACCTGGGTTCCGTCTCTATTACTGCGCGGAAGTTGCCTACGACTCCGACAAGCTTTTTGAGGCGGCTCAGCGTGTGGACCTCGACGTTTGGGTGCTGGGCCACGGGGCTCCTGTACATGCAGCGCCTGTGGAGCTCCCCGTGGAACGGCGCGATGCAGTTGCCGCAGTCCAGGGAGGGGAAACACGTGCCGAGCTGAGGCGTCTTGCCGCCCAGCCACGGCTGCCTCTCCACCAGGTGCACCTTGAAGCCCTGGTCGGCCAGCCTCGTGGCCGCCTCCATGCCCACCAGCCCGCCGCCTATGACGAGGGCGGCCTGCTCGACGGGTATCTTCTGGGCCTTAACCTCCTCGAGGGTTCCTACGCGGTTCACCGCTGCCCTGAGCAGTATCTTGGCCTTCTCGGCGATGATCTCGTCGTCTGCCTCGGCGGCGCAGAGCTCGCTGATGTCGATGACCTCTATGAGGTACTTGTTGACGCCGACGTCCACGGCGGCGTTCTTGTAGGCCTCCTTGAACAGCCTTGGGTGGCACGACGCGAAGACGACGCGGTCGATTTCGTTGTCCTTTATCCATTTCTTGAACTCGGCTAGGTCCTTGTCCGTGGGGCCGTAGTTGCCGGAGTCCACGGCTGCTACGCCGGGAAGCGTCTCCGCGTAGACCGCGAGGCCGCCGACCTTGGACGACGTGTCGGGGCTGGTGCCCCAGGGCGATATGACTACTCCGATCTTCATCTCTGTGCCTCCTTTACCTCTGCCTCTAGTTCACCCAGCGCCTCAAGGAACTGGGCTACCATTGTCCCGCTGGACTCCAG
Organism: uncultured Candidatus Bathyarchaeia archaeon; assembly: GCA_964347405.1. Taxonomy (GTDB): domain Archaea; phylum Thermoproteota; class Bathyarchaeia; order TCS64; family TCS64; genus RBG-16-57-9. The sequence continues at coordinate 9,109 of CAYFYM010000087.1, forward strand.
TATCTTGATGGGGGTCTCGATGCCCGCCAGATTGAAGAACTCCTCTATGATCTGCATCTGGCCCTTGCTGCGGTCGGTGCCTTTGAGGAAGTGGCACCTGTCCTTGACGCAGCCGACGAGCATGACGGCGTCGGCTCCGCTGCGCACGGCGTTGAGCACGTTCCTGAGGCTAAGGTTGCTCATGCAGTTCACGTACACCGGGACGAAGCCGCTGGTGTAGGTCTCCCCGGTGAAGCCCGCCGTGTCCAGGAGGTTGTAGCCGCAGTCGTCGCAGCAGAAACCCATTATCAAGGGCTCTTCCCCCTTCTCGCTGAGTATGGCCTCCACCTGGGCGTCGATGAGGTCGTACCCGTAGTTGGGGGTCTCAAGCGCGTGGGTGGGGCAGCTGCTCACACAGAGGCCGCAGCTCTGGCATAGCTCGGCGTCGAACCGGGGGTACTCTTCCTCGGGTATGGTTATTGCGTCGTAGGGGCAGACGCTCCTGCATATGCCGCATCTGCCGCAGTTGTCCTCGTCGACGACTGGGTGGTCCGCCTTCTTCTCCACGTTCGTGCTCAGGTGGGCTCCGCTCATGTAGGCGGCGGCGCCTGCCTGGGCTATGCTGTCCGGTATGTTCTTGGGGCCCGTGCACGTGCCCGCGATGAATACACCGGGGGCGCGTGTGGTTATGTTGGCGACCTTCTCGTCGACCTCCTTCATGAAGCCGCTGTCCGCCAGCTCCACGT
>CAYFYM010000088.1:0-4623 GCA_964347405.1 uncultured Candidatus Bathyarchaeia archaeon
TTCGCTCGCCCGCCGCCACGTCAACGCCTTCGTTGAATCTACATGCGGAGGCACATGGAAATAAAGTAAATCTATAACAGAGGCGGGCAGCCTTTCACCCGTGGAGCCTTTTCAGGATCCGCATGGCGCGGAGAGTGATCCACTTGCTGGGCCTGTGTTTCTCCTCGATGTCCACGATCATCTTGCCGTTGAACGTGTCCTTGAGGAGCCACGCGCCGTCCCGCTGCTGGGCGTCCAGCACCAGGTCTATGGAGGGCTGCATCCGCGGGTCCCTGACGTCGAGCCTGGTCAGGGTGTCCAGTATCTCCAGAGCGTCCGTCTGGTAGAAGAGGGGGAAACCGAACCGCTTCCAGCCGGCCTTGTCCTTCCTGCTGCCGTCGGGGGTCCGCAGGTACTGGTATATGTTGTTGTCCAGGATGTTCTCCACCTCCCTCTGGATGATGCTTTTGATCTCCGGGCTCCTCCTCTCATCTGGTATGATGCTAAACGCCTTCAGCACCTTGGCGGCGCCCATGTAGCAGTTCACGGGGAACACGGCGTCCGGGTTGATGGGGTATGCTCTGCATTTCCACCCTGCGTTTTCATCGTCGTGGTAGCCAGCTATGAAGTCTAGGAGTCTCCGGGTGCGGGGGTCGTCGAGGTACCCGAAGTGGACGAGGTAGTGGAGTATGTTGCCGTCGATGCAGCACCCGTCCTTCACCTGGCTGTCCCTGCCCCTCTCGGTCTTGGGCAGCTTGGTGAGGAAGTGGCCGCTGTTCCTCTGGAACCCGAAGATGTGCTCCACAGCCTTCATGATCTCCGGGGTCCTCCTGGCGCCAAGCTCGGCGAGGATGAGGAGCTGATGGGTCGACGCAGTGTACTTGGGTAGGTACATGTCGTCCCGGTTCATCCAGTAGCCCTCCGGGTTCATGGCGCCGAGGATCGCGGTGACTGTGGGGCCCTCCATGACCGCGTCCCGGGCGGCGACGACGTCGGCGTGGTCTTCCTCCAGGTCCAGCAGGTCCTTCAAGGCCCAGTACCTGACCGACGGGTCGCTGGGCTCCAGAAGCCATTCGGTTCTATCCTCTTTGAGGTTGTCCTTCCACATGTTAGCCGCCATCCGATGTCATGTATTCATATCCTAGCAATGAAGGATACAAAACCCTATGCATCGGTTGTTGCGTCGCAGCATCATCGTTTAAAAGTTCTTTAATTACTAGCTCAAGTCTAATCGTTGGTGATGGGAAGCTTGAGAAGGGTGAAGACGATTCTGATCCTGTTAATAATAGGATCGCTGCTACATGGCTCTGTTAAAGCTTGGGCGATTCTATCGTCGCCCAGCGCTGAGATCGATACGTATTTCTACGCCACGTTCCTCGGGGGAGGCTCCGGAGACATCGTCCGGTGTATTGCGGTAGACTCCGCGGGGAACATGGTGGTCGTAGGAAGCACGTACTCCGAGGACTTCCCGGTTCTGGACGCCTACCAGCCAAGCTACGCCGGGGGCTTCACCGACGACATACACGTCGTAGGAGGGGAGGGCTTTGTCGCCAAGCTCTCGCAGGAGGGTGAGTTGCTATGGTCGACGTATCTCGGCGGCTCGGGGCTCGACGGCTGCCTGGAGGTTGAGATGTTCGACGAAGAGATAGTCGTTGTGGGCGTAACAGGCTCAACGGACTTCCCCGTCGTTGGCGGCGTAGGGCAGCAGACGTACGGAGGCGGAGAGACGGATGGGTTCGTGGCCGTCCTCGGCTCCGACGGGGAGCTGCTCAGGTCGACCTACTTCGGCGGCTCGGGGACGGATAGACCCGACGACATGGTGATAGACTACGATGGGAGGCTGGTGTTCACGGGCTACACGGCGTCCAGCGATCTCCCCGTCACGGGTGACGCCCATCAGAGAGGCAAAAACGGTGAGACGGACGGCTTCCTCGCAGTGATGGACGCCGAGAGCTTCGAGATAGGTTACCTAACCTACTTCGGCGGATCTGGGAGGGACGGCGCAAACGAGGCTGCGGCTGGGCCGAACAACGAAGTCTACGTGTCGGGCTGGACAGGGAGCAGCGACTTCCCGGTCACGGTGGACGCGTTCCAGAGCACGATCACGGGCTCTGAGAGGGACATCTTCCTCGTACGGTTCAGCGAGTCGGGGCAGCTGGAGTACGCAACGTTCCTAGGCGGCTCGGAGATGGATGACTGCTACGGCTTGGAGGTCGACTCGATGGGCTGCGCGATACTGGCGGGGAGGACCTGGTCGGGCGACTTCCCGACGGCCAACGCGTTGCAGCCAGAGTACAGCGGGGTGGAGGTCGACAGCCTCGTCACCAAGTTCTCGCCGGACGGAGGCGAGCTCGTCTTCAGCACCTATCTCGGCTACGCTGGCTGGGATACCCTTCACCGCGTCTGCGTCGACGAGGAGGATAATATCATTCTAGTCGGTATCGCTGACTCGGATGACTTCCCCGTCGTAAACGCGTTCCAGGAGACGAAGAACGCCAGAGCAGACATCTACATCATTATGCTGGACCCGGCTGGCAGCCCTCTGTTTTCTAGCTACCTCGGGGGCAGCGACATGGAGCATCCGTGGTCGATACTCGTCGAAGACGGCGTCATCTACATAGCCGCCCATGTGTCGTCGGGCGACATCATGGTGTCGGACGACGCGTACCAATCGACGAAGGCCGGCGGAGAAGACGGATACCTCTTCAGGTTCGAGCTGGACAGGTACCTGGAGGACCAGCCAGCCGCGGAGTGGCAGCCGCCAGAGGAGCCCACAGAGGAGGACGGCGACCTGTCTTACTGGACGTCATACATAGTCATTGTGGGCGCGGTGGCGCTCCTCGGCGTGGCGTGGACCATCTACAGCAGGAGACTGGGATAAGCTTCGACGCCTCAGCATACTCTTCAATAAAAGGTTCACGTCCTCGGGATGAACGCGAACGCCCTGACGGGGCAGCCTGTGCCGTCCTTGATCTTGAGGGGAACCGCGAACAGGAACGCGCCGCGGGGCGGAAGAGAGCCAAGGTTTGCTGCGTTCTCTAGGATGAGAACACCAGCAGGAAGAAGAACCCTGTGTGCGTGCTCCTCCGGGTCGGCGTCCGAGTCGATGGTGGGCACGTCCCCCCCAACCAGCTTAACCCTACGGGAGACAAGGTACTCCGCGACCTCCTCCGATATCCCCGGGTTGTCCCTCAGGTAGATCTGGTTCTCGACGCCGTACTCCGTGGTCCATCTGCGCTCCCAGCCGAAGCGGAACAGGACCATGGCGCCCTCCTCTACCTCGCCGTGAACCTCCTCCCACGCCTTCACCTCGTCTAGGGAGACGAACCCTCTCTCGGCCTTGTGGGTCATGTCCATCACGAGGCATTCACCCATCCACCGCTCCACAGGAATTTCGTCGATGGACGGCCCTTCGACTCCGCCGAGGTGAACGGGGGCGTCTACGTGGGTCCCGGCGTGCTCGAACACGAGGAACATGTTTGTGTTGAAGCCGTCTCCCCTCTCGTGCCTCTTCCACGGTATGTGGCCATAGGGCACCTGGGGGCGCGGCATACCTTCCTCGAGCCTGTGACTCAGATCGACGACACCGTATCCTTCGATTACCTGTCTGAGAGAACCCATGTTGTAGGGTAGGGGTGAGACGAATTAGGTTTATCGCATGGAGAGACCGTCGGCGACGTCGCCCAGTCTCGCCAGGGCCTCGGCTAGTGAGCCGCCTAGTGAACCCGTGTTGATCCTGAGATGCTGTTCCTCGCCGAAGAAGCTGCCTGGGCTCATGAGGACGCCTTTCTCCTTCAGTAGCTTCAGGCAGAGCTCCTCGGAGCTGATATCATGCGTGTAATTGGGGAACCCTGTGAACCCGGCTTCCGGCTGCCTCCAGTCGAAGTCGGGGCGATCTTTAACCCATTCGCCCAACGTCCTCAGGTTTGTCCTGCTGATCCGGAGGTTCCTCTCCATGAGCTGCTCCCGTTTCTCGAGGATCGCCACGGCGATGGCTTCCCCGAGCCCCGAGTGGCCGAGGGTGGTGTAGTCCTTCATCACCCAGCAGCGCTCTATGAGGCTTGGATCTCCTATTATCCAGCCGATGCGTGGGCTCGTAGCCCCGAGCTTGGATATGCTGCCCGTCACGACGCCCCTCTCCGTGAAGCCGAGAGGGGTCAACGCGGGCTCGCTGTCGAGCTCGGAGCCTCTTAGGGCGTTGTCGCAGTGGAGGTACGCGCCTGCGTCCTCGGCTATCTCGCTTATGGCCTTCATCTCGCCTCTCGTGAGCACGGCGCCCGTCGGGTTGTTCGGGTTGTCGAGGAAGACGACCCTGGTCTTTGGAGTGATCTTCTCTTTGATCTCCTCGATGTCTGGCCTCCACTCGTCCTCCTCCCTTAGCTGGAACTCGTCGACCCTCACACCAATTGCCCTCGCGAGGCCCCCAGTCTGCTCGTACTGAGGGTTCTCTGTGAGATAGTGGTCGCCGGGCTCCAGCACCGTCAGGTTGAATATGAGGTTGGCCTCGCTGGTCCCCGAGGTTATGAGTATGTTCTCGGGCTCGACCCCCGGGACCCAGTCCATGAGCCTCTCCTTCAGCTCATCCGAGCCGTCGGTCCTGCCATACTTCATCAGGGTGTCCGGGTCTAGGCTCGGCATAACGTC
>CAYFYM010000089.1:0-3919 GCA_964347405.1 uncultured Candidatus Bathyarchaeia archaeon
GAACCTGTCTTTAATCCGCTCCTTATTCTTCGTCGTCAACATTTCCTCGCATTTACTTGTTATATATGGTAGAGCTGTGAACGTGTCAGCCGTGATCGATACATCCGCTGGCTCGATGCTTCCAAGGTCCCTCATGAACCCATTCAACATCAATTCGTCTAGACCGATCTGAACGACTTTTGCGTCCTCTCTGACGGCATACCGAACCCGCCTCGAATCGCCGTCTATTTGCTTTAGAACGCGGTGAGGCTGTCTAACATCGAGCATGAGGATCATGTCCGCGTCTTTAATGATGTCGGACCCGGTCAGGTCCATGGGATGCGTGTTCGGGAAGTTGTACCTCCCTTCTAAATCATGCACAGGTGAGGCAGTAAGCTCAGCTAGCTTTACCAGGTGCTCGACGGCTTCAGGAGTCTTCCCTAGAAGTTCAGGGACTATCACAGGGGACTCGGCAGCTAACAGAAGCTCGGCTGCTTCTTGAAGAAGGCTCGACTCTCCCTGTATCCGGCTTCTTTTGAGATACCTCTCTGCAGACGGAACCTCAACGGTGTTGGTAACCTTATCCTCCTGCAACGAGACATCCAAGCAGACATAGACGGGGCCCTTGGGCTCAGAGACCGCTGTCTTGTACGCCCGTAGCAGGGATTCAGGCACGCTTTCTAGGTTGTGCGGCTGATCATCCCATTTCACGTAGTTCCTGATCAGGTTACCGTTGATCGACACGGTATGTATCCAATCGATCCTGGGGCGCCTACGAGTAACGTCCATGGGGCCGGTGGCGCCGAGGATAACGATGGGCACCCTGTCAATGTACGCGTAATATATCGCGTTTGTCGCGTGTAACAACCCTACAGTGTCGTGACACGCTGCTAGAATCGGCTTTCCAGCCACCTTCGCATATCCATGGGCGACCTGTACGGCTATCTTTTCGTGGTTACACAAGACGACCTCGGGGTTTTCGTTGTTCCCGTGATTTACGATGGAGTCGTGAAGCCCCCTAAAGGTTGAACCAGGGTTAAACGCGATGTAGTCGAAATCGAGTTCCTTAATCACATCGACGACGTAGTCTGATCCATAATAATCCATTTTTTTTACCATCAATCTCTCCTCGCTTGAGGCTACGTTCATTCAACTGCGTTAACGTGACCGCTTATATATCTCGACGGTTTATAATCTGTTCTAAAAACATTGTCTGTAATGTGATGAAAACATGGCCCAGAAACAGAAACCAAAGAAAGTAAACAGCGTTGATGCCGAGGGGAAAGTTGAAGACGGATGGGGCGTCGAGGACCACCCGTTTCCTCAAAAAATAGCTTACATTCAGACGAGGGAGGATCTTTGCGTTGGCTGCGGTATATGCGAGATGGCGTGCTCCATGCATCATTTTGGAGTGATCAACAGAGATCTTTCTAGGATTAAGATCCACAGATACTTCACTCCTATACCCAAGGCCGTTCAAAACGTGTGCAACCAATGTGAGGAGAAGGAAAGAGAGTGCGAGAAAGCCTGCCCGGTCGACCCCCCCGCCATTCATTTCGACGACGAGCTGATGCACATGGATGTCGACCCCGACAGGTGCCTGGGCAGCGGATGCGGTAGATGCGTCGAATCATGCTCTGCGGACGTCCCCTTCTTCTCCTCTGTGCATGACTACCCGCTTGTCTGTGATCTCTGTGAAAGGGATGGGAAGCGGGCTCCTCAATGCGTGGAGGTCTGCCCCGGCTACGCCTTGGAGTACAGGTCTGAGTCTTATCCGCGATACCTAGATCGGATCCACTGTGACGAGAAGGCTGAATCCATATCTAGAAGATTCTGGCCGTTGCCGAAGAACGCTGCATGGGTCAGGGAGTGATCGAGATGCGCTTCAACATGCTGGAGTTTGATCTCTCGACCAGCGAGTCCAGAACCGTCGACGTGACTGAGAACGTCAGGAAGTACTTGGGGGGCCGAGGCCTCGCATCGTTCCTGCTCTGGGAGGGGATACCTGTAGGCGCAGACCCTCTGGGCCAGGATAACCTGCTTCACGTCGGCATAGGCCCGATGACCTCTCTGGTTGGTACGAAGGTCACGTATAGCTTCAAGTCTCCCCTAGCAAACATGAAGGGCAGGGCCTGCATGTCAGGCATACTCGGTAGGGAGCTACTGTACGCGGGTTACGTTGGAGGTGTTCTATTGAAGGGGAAAGCCGAGTCGCCTTCCTACCTCTACATAAAGGACGACGACGTGGAGCTTAGAGACGCGTCAAGCATCTGGGGGAAGAGAACCCTCGAGACCCAGTATGAGCTGAGAAAGACTTTGAGAGACGAAACAGGAGATCAAGACTTCGCCATCGCAAGCATAGGCCCCGCGGGAGAAAACCTTGTACGCTGGGCGAACATAGCGCACGAGTACTATCATAGCGCATCGAAGTTCGGCGGCGGCGCCGTGATGGGGTCAAAGAACCTGAAAGCCATCGCGGTTCGAGGGACCCGTGGACCGGAGTACGTGGACCATGAGAGGATCTGGGAGCTGTACAGTCACTATCTGAGACACCCAGCGATAATCGAGCACAAATACAAGGAGCGTAGATTCGGGCACTCTACGTCGATGCCTGTCCACTACCACGCAGGCGGCGAAGGGGTGAAGAACAACCAGCTGGGATGGCACGAGGTTTGCATGGAGAGCAACCCGCACATACATGAGCAGAAGTATAAACAATGGACAGACGGCTGCCCTGGGTGTTCTACCCCGTGTTTCGTCCCATACTTCGCCAAGGACCCTAAATGGGGGTCACTCATAGGTGAGTTGAGGCACGACAACACCGGGGCGTTCAACGCCAACATACTCGCAAAAAGGGGTTACGACGACTGCCTGCCTATCAACGTGCTTTGTGAGGAGCTCGGGTTAGACGCCGAAGAGGGCGGTGGGGTCGTCGCCTGGGCCATGGAGCTCTTCGACAAAGGCATAATCACAGAGAAGCAGCTAGGGGGTACGAGGCTAACCTGGGGTAACATAGAGGCGGTTTGCGATCTCCTCGAAAAGATAGCGTATAGAAAAGATTTTGGGGGCGTGCTAGCCGACGGCTTCAAGTACGCCATCCCAGCGGTGGGTGAAGAAAGCGGCAAATACGCATTCATGGTTCACTGGTGCGCATGCGCGACGTATGACCTTCGACGATACCCTGAAAGGAGCCTCATGTATGGAACCAGTAACACTGGAGCGAGGATGGGTACAGGGCTGAGAAATCAGCTCACAGAGTCAGCGACGATGTGCAACTTCACCGCCAACCCCATACCCAAGGTCTTCGGTTCACACGAAAACTGCGCCGCCGAATACTTGAAGGCCGCCTGCGGCTGGGACATAGACGCTGAAGAGATAAAGAAGATTGAGCTGCGCAACCATGTGCTGGAAAGATGTTTCTCGGTAAGAGAAGGCTATCGACCCATCGTCGATGACAAGATGCCTTACCGGGCATACAACCATTCAATAACTAACAAGTACGGAGAGACCTTCGTGCTTGATCCTGAGTGGTGGGAGAGGGAGATAAGGAAGTATTACGTGAACGAGTTCGGTTTAAATGAGAGCGGTCTACCATCTCGTGAACTACTGGGTGAGTTGGGTCTGGATTTCGTGGCTCCGATGCTCGAGAGTCTGGGCATGGTCCAGTAAATTCATTATATTCTTTTTTTATTAAAAAATAGTTAGTTACAACAAAGTATTTAATAATAGTAGCTTGGTAGAAGATCATCTCGACCGAGATGAGTAGATATCTCATGGTCGAAGATAATGAAAAGCGGTGAGAGATATGAGAAACCAGCCTTCATATTTGCATGAAATATACAACTTCAGCGGAACCTCATACGAGATAGGTAAACAGAGGGGGAAGCAGCTCGCCAAACTACTTAAAGCCGAGTGGCAGGCTCGGCCTCTTGTGTTTCTA
>CAYFYM010000090.1:0-9549 GCA_964347405.1 uncultured Candidatus Bathyarchaeia archaeon
CCGTTTTTCTATCAATCAGGGTCTCGATATGGGTGGATCGGCCTCTGAGGGCCTCGAATACATGGAACATGGTAAAAGAGACGAGGGATAATCGTACATGATCTGGAGCGTAGTGAGGCGAGGGGTATGGAGGTTTTGACGGCGGTGATAGCCGTCGACCAGGGGCAGCTCGACGAGATGCTGGGCAGGGTCAGAGGCTTCGCAGCCCGTGTCATGCTGGATTTCATGGACGGCGTGTGTGTCCCCGAAAGGTCGATGGGCTTCGACTTCACGCTTCCTGTTGGCCTGGGCTACCAAGCTCACCTCATGGTTGAGGACCCTGTGAGGCACCTGGGCCGGCTCCCCGCCGGGGTTGATACTGCTATCATCCACGTCGAGTCGGTGACCGATGCATCAGAGGCGCTCAGCGATGCACGTTGTCGGGGGTTGAAGGCTTTTCTGGCAATCAACCCGGGGACGCCGGTTGACGCGGTGGCCCCCTACCTTTCGAGGGTTGACGGGGTAGTCGTCATGACCGTTGAGCCTGGGGGGTATGGCTCCCCGTTCCTGCCGCGGTGCCTAGGGAAGGTCGAAGCCGTCAAAACCATGGACCCGGGGCTGGTGGTCGAGGTGGACGGCGGGATGAACCCGGAGACCGCCGCCTCGGCAGTGGAGGTGGGCGCCGACGCGGTGGCCGTTGGCAGCTACGTCATGGGTAGCCGTAACCCGTTGAAGGCGTACATGGACATCGTGGACGCGGTTCAGGCGGCCAGCCCACGCGGGAGGACGTAGGTTGCCCGCCGAGGGGCTGCCTGTCGTGTACGAGGGGCGGAGGATACGGCTCCGCGTCTATCAGCGAATATTCCGACCGGTGGCTAAGAGGCTGGACGGCGAGAGCTACACGCTTTACAGCGACACCGGTTGGGAGAAGGAGATCCGCTACGCCTCAGCGGACTACTACGGCCTCGACGACCCGTTCAACAGGGTCAGGCTCGTGAGGCTCGCCCGCGCCATGGGCTGCCTCACATGCTCCGAGGAGCCCGGGGGTGAGAGGGAGTGCAGGGTGACCGTGTGCAGGGCCCGGGAGCTATACGGCGTCGAGTCAGATGAGACTCGCTGGGTGCCCTTCGACCACGGGAGGATCGAGAGTCTTGAGGAGAGGGTGGATAAGCTGAGGAGAACGGTGGAGTGGCGGCGCCGCCTGGATACTAGCTGAATATCTCGGCGAGGTCCGTGAGGAACTCCTGCAGGTGCTCCTTGGGTATCTTGACGCCGCTGGCCCTCTGGTGGCCCCCGCCGAAGCCGCCGTATCTCTCTCCGAGGTCGCTGGATATGTCGCCCAGGTGCTCCTCTAGCATGAGCTCGCCTCGGAGGCTTATGTTGGCGTGTTCGTCGTCGATCTTGTAGCCGACGCCCACGTCCACGCCCAGGGTGTCGATGATCAGGTTGGCGATGCCGCCTGTGCTGTACTCGTCCACGGACTCCATGTAGGCCATGCGGCCCACCGTCACGACGTTGGCGGATATACGCTCCTTCATGTCCGTCATCTCCTCCAGGCACTGGACGGCCAGGTCCACTGCGCCGGGTATCCTGTGGGGGTAGCCGTACCTGCTGAGCTCGTCCATGATCACCCTCTTGAAGTCTATCGTCTGGTTCATGCTCAATGCGTGGGTGAGTATCTGGGCCTCGTGCTGCGCGAACTTGCGGTCTATCTTGGCGAGTATCTGGCTGCCCAGGGGGCCGTCCTCGAACATGTCCGAGATGGCGGCGTAGGCCGCGATCCTCGCCGCCTCCGGGCCAAGCTGCTCCCTGAACGTGTCGTAGACCAGCACGCCGGCGCAGTCCCTCGTGTCGAGGACCACGCTGATGCCGGCGTCCCTGAGCCCCGCCATGAGCTCGTCGCTCACCTGGTGGTGGTCGATTATGTTGATGTCCGCGAACTCCCTGATCCTCGCTAGCTCGGGCACGAGGGCGGCCCTGATGTTGAGGTCACATATGTAGAGGGTCTTCACCGGAGGCGTGACCATGCCGAGGGCGTGCTCCAGGTTGTCGTAGTTGGCCATGTACACGCTGCAGCCCGTGAGGCGGCGAAGGAACGCGCCGCACGTCAGGCCGTCAACGTCGTCGCCGTGCACTATGGCGTGTATAGTCAAACAAGGAGCCTCCTCGAATTTCATTATAATGGGGCGGGTCTCTAAAAAATGCTAGTATCCCCGCCTAGGGTCGCAGACGTGGAGGAGGGGCTCGCCGTCCACGTAGCGGCGTAGGTTCTCGGTGAAGACGTCCACGACCCTGTCGCCGATGTAGGGGCTGCTGTGGCTGTCGTGGGGCACGATGAACGCGTTGCCCATGTCCCACAGGGGGTGGCCCTCGGGCAGTGGCTCTACCTCGAACACGTCCAAGTAGGCGCCGGCTATCCAGTCGCCCCGCAGCGCCTTGAGTAGGCTGGGCTCGTGGGCTATCCTGCCCCTGCCGACGTTGATGAAGTACGCCGACCTCTTCATGGCCTTGAACTCGGGCTCCCCCAGCATGTGCATGGTCTCGGGGGTGAGGGGCGCAGCCACCACGACGTAGTCCGCCTCACGGAGGTATTCACGGAGCTCCCCCGCCGGGAACACCGCGTCCACGTTGGGCACGGGCTCCACCCTGCGCTTAGTGCCCGTCACCGTCATGTCGAACGCCTTGCAGAGGCGTGCCACCCTTCTCCCGATGTTTCCGAGGCCGATGAGGAGGACCGTGCGTCCGTGTAGCTCGTCGTTTCTGAGCTGGGTCCACCTGTGGGCCTTCTGGTCGAGTCTTCTCTGTTTGAGGTTCTTGGCGTGGGCGAGCATTGCGGCTACGACGCTCTCCGCGATCGGCACCGTGTGGAGGCCGGGTGCGTTGGTGAGGGTGACGCTGCCGTCGATTATCTCAGGGGTACGTTGTCGCTGAACCCGGTGCTGCAGAGCTGCACCCACCTGAGGCTGGGGGTGAAGAACCTGAGGTACTGCTCCCAGTCCAGCTCGCCCGGGTAGTGGGTGCGGTTACCGCCCTCGGCGAGGACCACCTCGGCGTCCACGTCGCTCCCGACCTCGCCCGGGGGCGCCTCCAGCAGCTCTATCTCCGGGCTTACACCGAGTATCCTTTCCCTGTGCCTCTCCTGCAGCCAGTTGCCGTCGGGCTTCGGGTGCCGGTAGCCGCGGGGTACTCCGCTGACAACAACCTTGAGGGTCATGGCTATGCGTGGGCGTCGGCCCCGTAAAAACGTTTGAGCGCGCTACGGCGGTATCCTGCCGGGGGGCGCCGCCTCTACCCTAGCCTCGCCCCACTCAAGGTAAGACCCTATTATCCTGAGGGCCACGACGCCGACGGTGAGGTACACGAACACCCTCATGTCCAGAACTATCTGGTTGACCACCCCCTCCACGTCGACTGTGAACTCCGTGAGCCCAAGGCTCATGTAGTCGCCCGCGCCAAGGAGGATCACGGTGAAGGCCAGGGCCGAGACGTTCTGGACCACAGAGGCAAGGAGGTAGACCACGCTGGTCTTATCCACGAACCCCTTGACTAGGGTTATCAAGGCCGTGATGCCTCCCAGTATCTTCATATAGTTCAGGAACTCGGGTATTTCGATGCCCGCGTCGGTCATCATCTGGGCTATGTCCGGCGGCATGTAGCTGGGCAGCAGGTAGGGTATCCCCACGAATATCAGCAGGGTCACCAATGCGCTTATGACTGAGCCGATCTGTCTCTGTGACACCTTCACCCGCCTCCGGGCATGGTTATGGTGTTGGAGAAGCTTATGAAGTCGTACAGGGACGACACCTCGAGGTCGGTGACCCACTCCACGTCGTCGCCTTCCTGGAGGTACTGCTGCGCAGTGCTCAGCGGCAGAGAAAGCTCAATGTCCACCGGGACCTGTGAGCGGGGGGGCACATCGACCTGCTTGTAGCTGGACGCCAACACGTCGCCGTCGCCGACCAGGCTTATGGAGACCGATAGCCGGGCCTCGATGTAGCCCTGGTTCTCAGGGGCTAGGTGGAGGGGGATGACCACGGGGTCGGTCATCTCCAGCTCCATCTCCCCGCCTCCCCGCGGGAGGGCCGTGGTGAAGACCGTGATCATGCTGTACATCCCGAGGGCGAAAGCGATGAACCCACCCAATTGGATAATCGTGGTAAGTATGTTAAGCGCCTTCGATGCCTTCAAACAGGATCGCCAACCTGTAGTCCCTTCACGGTGACCGTATAAATAATTATCATCTCCGATCACAGCCCTCGTCTCGGCGCCACAGGTGCCCTCACTGTAACCTGACTTTCAGCGAGGACCACATAGCCCAGAGAGACCACAACTGCATCGCCATGTCTGCCAAGATCAAGACCGTGGACGAACCCGAGCCCACGGACAACGTGCACTAGGTCGAGTCTGTTGAGGCGTCCACGCATAAGCCCAGGGGGCAGCCGAGGAGCCGCAGGCAGGGGCTTCTGGAACTGGGGAGGGGCGTGACGCCTAAGAAGATGGCGGTGGTGGCGCTCACCCTTGTCATAAGCAGGGGGCGTGTACTGTTGCTCAACACCTGGGAGCCGCTGCCTGAGACGCCTGAAGCCGGGCCGGTGTTCTCCACCACGCCGGACGTGGTCCTGCTTCAGGAGTACGTGCTGGAGCTGATAAACGAGGAGCGGGCGAAGGCCGAGCTGGACGAGCTTGAGCTGGACACCAACCCCATAGCGCCGCGCTACGCCGAGTCCATGCTGGACACTGGGGAGTTCAAGCACAACCCCGAGCTACCGGGCACCATGGGCGAGAACATAAAGTACCACACGTCCAAGGAGGAGTTCGAGGTCGAGGACGCGCTCCAGTTAATGTCGTACCAGATGGTGTACGACGACGCCGAGATCGATTGGGGCCACCGCGACAACATGCTACATGAGGACTACAGCCGGGTGAGCGTGGGCGTGGCGTACGACGACCGCAGTGCGTACCTAGTACAGGACTTCAGCTAGTTCCTGATTACTGTCCCATAAAACCTGTATATCCGTCACCGCTGCCTGAAACCATGAAGCTGGAGCTACACCACAAGACTTTCATGGCCGGCTTCCTAGCCGGCTTCGGGTTCTACACGGCCCTGTTCTTCATAGGCTACTTTTGGCGGCTCAAACAGCTCATGGGGTAGAACAGGGTTTACCTGCGGAAGACCTCGACGGTGTGCCGGAGGTCACTCTCGTCCAGCTTCTTGACGGTCGCGGCCATGAGCTTCCCCAGGTTCTCCAGGTCGGTTAGGCTTATGACCTCGTTGGGGCTGTGCATGTACCTGTTGGGCATGCTGATGAGTCCGCAGATGGTGCCCCCGCGCTCGACCTGTATGGCCCACGCGTCCGTGCCGCTGCGGGAAGGGACGCCGGTCCTCTGGCACGGGATGCCATGCTTCTCGGCCTCCCCCTCCATCATCTCCCACAAGGCGCGTGTGAAGTTGGCTCCGACAGCCACCACGGGCCCCTTCCCCAGCTCTATGCCGCCCACCTGGTTCGCCTTGACGCCGGGGGCGACGGCGTGGGTCACGTCAGTCGCTATGGCCGCCCACGGGTTCAGGTTGTAAGCCGCTATCGTTGCCCCTCTGAGCCCCACCTCCTCCTGGACAGTGGCGACGAAGCAAACCTTCAGGTTCTTGGGCGGGTCCATCTTGATGGCCTTCATCGCCTCGACCAGGCCGGCTACGCAGCACACGTCGTCGAAGGCCGGCCCCACGATGAGGTCGCTTCCCTCCCTGCCCAGGCGGGTCACGTCCAGATATGGGGTGCAGACTACGCCGGGCTTGACGCCCATCTCCTCGGCCTTCTCCCTGCTCTTGGCCCCGAAGTCTATGAGCATGTCCTTGATCTCGGGGCTCTTGTCCCGCTCCTTCTCGTCGGTGAGGTGGGCCGCCTTCACCGCGATGGCGCCTACGAGGTAGTCCCCCGGGCCGTCGCCTACCCACATCTTGACCCTCGTGCCGTAGGCGACGCGCTTGTCCCAGCCGCCCACGTTGGTGAACGCGGCGAAGCCGTCGTCGTCCACGTACTTCACCATGAACCCCAGCTGGTCGTAGTGGCCCGCAAGCATAACGGAGCGTTCGCCGTCCCCGATGGTGCCCATAACGTTCCCCATGACGTCCACCTCGACGACGTCGCAGTGCCTGCTGAACTCCTCCACGATGAGTCCGCGTCTCTGCTCCTCGAAGCCCGTGACGGCGGGCGCCGCCATGAAGCCTCTAAGCATCTCAAACCGTTCTTTGGTCAACTTGAATCAGTTAACATGGACACCGATGGAATTAAGGGTAACTGAGCCAACCGTTAAAAGCGCAGCGAGGGGAACCATGCACATGGAGCCAAGACACGCGCTCGTGAGGGAGCCCGGCGACGGCTACGCCGGGTGCCTCAGCACCCACCCCCTCCACCACACCGTAAGCCTGGAGAAGGCCAGGGAGCAGCACGCCGCCTACTGCGGCACACTCGAGGAGCTTGGGCTGGAGATCATAAGGGTGCCCCGCGACGACGCCCACCCCGACTCCTGCTTCGTAGAGGACAACGCCGTAGTCGAGAACGGCAGGGCGCTCATATGCAGGATGGCGAAGCCCAGCAGGAGGGGCGAGCAGCCCGCCGTCGCCGAGGCGCTGGAGAAGCTTATGCCCGTGAGGTGGGCGGAGCCGCCGGCGACGATCGAGGGCGGCGACGTGGTCCACGTGGAGGGGAGGCTCATCTGCGGCGTCACCGACAGAACCAACCCCGAGGGCGTCGCCCAGATGCAGGACTGGCTGGGCGTCCCAGTGTCCACCATATTCGACCCCAGCATAATGCACCTGAAGAGCTACGTCACCTACCTCGGCAAAGGCATCATGATCGCCACCGAGAAGTACTGCCACCACCCTGCGCTGGAAGGGTTCCACATGCTGGTCCCGCCCGCCGAGGACGAGTACGCCGCCGACACCCTCGCCGTCGGCGACACGGTGCTCATGGCGGAGGGCTACGAAACAGCCCAGCAGATGGTCATGGAAGCCGGGTTCGACGTCCTGAGCCTCGACGTCTCAGAGATACAGAAATGCGACGGCGCCCTCACCTGCCTCAGCATCCTATTCTAACCCCAGAAACCCTATACGCCCCTCACTCAACCTTTTCAACCACGAAGCCGGACAGAAAAACATGGTACGGTACGAGCCCATCGGCGTCATCAAGACACCGCACAAAGAGAAGAAGGGCACACCCATCCAGCCCCCGGGCGCGAGAGACGTGAAAGCCACCGTAGAGCTGAAACCAGAGTAAACAGACGGCCTCAAAGACCTCGACGGCTTCACCCACATAAACCTCATCTACCACTTCCACAGGACAGACGGCCACAGCCTCCACGCACAGCCCTACACGGACCAAACCAAACGCGGCGTCTTCGCCACCAGGATACCCGGCAGACCCAACCCCACAGGCATCTCCACAGTCAGGCTCGACAAAACCCAGGGCAACACCCTACACGTAAGAGACGCAGACACCCTCGACGACACACCGCTCCTCGACATCAAGCCCTACGACCCAGAGTTCGACGCCGCCCCCGACGCCGAGATCGGCTGACTCACCAACCGCGTCCAACGACTAAAAACAACGAAATCAAACGGAAGAACCAAGTAAAAACAGATCTGACCAACAACAGGATCAACCGGCCAGCGAAAAACAGCGGAAACCCTAACGGATCTCCATCTCGATGTAGACCTCGTTAGGCACCCTGATCCTCATGATGCTACGCATAACCCGGTCCCTAGCGTCGATCTCGATGAGACGCTTATGAACACGCATCTCATACCGGTCCCACGTGGCGCTCCCGTCACCGCAAGGCGTCCGCCGCGTAGGCACCACAAGCTTCTTCGTCGGCAACGGGATAGGACCCACGATCTTCACACCGATCCTCTTAGCGATGTCCTTTATCTCCGCGCAGACACCCTCAAGCTTCTCGGTGTCGGTACTCGTCAGCTTTATCCTCGCACGCCTCGCCATACCGGTTCCCCGTGATTACGTGAAAGTCAGAACTTAAAGGTTACTAAAAAAGGTGGAAGGAGCCTACTCCTCGATCTCCATGACTATGCCGGCGCCTATGGTGGTGCCCATGTCACGGAGCGCGAACCGGCCCAGCTGCGGGAAGTCCTTGAAGCTCTCCATGGCGGTGGGCTGCAGAGGCACGAAACGCACCACAGCTGCCTCGCCCGTCCTCAGGTAGGCGGGGTTATCCTCGATGGTCTGCCCCGTCCTGGGGTCCAGCTTCGACAACAGCTTGTCGAACCTGACGGCGATCTGCGCCGTGTGCAGGTGCAGAACCGGCGTATAGCCCTCGCCGATGGCCGTCGGGTGGTGGATGATGAATATCCTGCCCTTGAAAGCCTTGGCTACCCTGCACAGGTTGTTGGGGTGGCTCGCCACGTTCCCACGCTTGAGCTTGTCCTTGGCGACCCCCTTCACGTTGAAGCCGATGTTGTCGCCCGGGCCTGCGCTCTCGATCTTGGTGTAGTGGGTCTCGATGCTGTTGACCTTTCCCTTCTCGCCGCTCGGCATGAACACCAGGTCGTCGCCGGGCTTCAGCACACCGGTCTCTACCTTGCCGACCGGCGTCGTCCCGACGCCTCTGATGGTGTATACCTCCTGGACGGGTATCCGCAGAGGCTTGTCGGTGGGCTTCGGCGGCAGCTCGAACGTGTCCAGCGCCTCAAGCAGGGTCGGTCCCTTGTACCATGGCATGTTTTCGCTCTTATCTACGAGGTTGTCGCCGGTCCATCCGCTGGTGGGCACGAAGCTGATCTTCGAAGGGTCGTAGCCAACCATCTTGAGGAGCCTAGTGATGCCGTCCTTGACCTCCTCGTACCTCTGCTCGCTCCAGTCGACGCTGGGGTCATCCATCTTGTTGACCGCAACGACCAGCTGGTTAACTCCCAGGGTCTTGGCAAGGAAGGCGTGCTCACGCGTCTGTCCGCCGGGGTTGGTTCCGGCCTCGTACTCCCCCCTCTTCGCGGATATCATCAATATGGCACCGTCCGCCTGGCTCGCGCCGGTGACCATGTTCTTGACGAAGTCTCTGTGGCCGGGGGCGTCGATGACTGTGAAGACGTTCTTCCTGGTCTCAAGTTCGTAGAATGCGAGGTCGATGGTCAGGCCTCTCTCACGCTCCTCCTTGAGCTTGTCGAGGACCCAGGCATACTTGAACGAGCCTTTACCAAGCGCCTCGGCTTCCGCCTCGAAGTCTCTAAGCTGCTTCTCCGGAATCGCGCCTGCCTTGTAGAACAGGTGTCCTATGCTCGTGGACTTGCCGTGGTCTACGTGGCCGATGATGATCAGGTTGATGTGAGGTTTATCCCTCTTGCTCATCTCTGAATTCTCCTACACCTTCAACCTATATGCAGAATAAAAAGGTTAGGTTAAACACTGGAAAACGCGTCTCACGTTCCACAATACACACATAATAGGCAGAAATACGCTTCAAACGGCCTGAATGCGTAAAGTTTATAGGGTTTCCCAGCGTCGGGGTGGTGGAGAATCAAATGGCGAACGGCCTTTACTCTGCACGCAGGAACAGGAACGTCCG
>CAYFYM010000091.1:0-4082 GCA_964347405.1 uncultured Candidatus Bathyarchaeia archaeon
AGTCCGCTGTAGACAGGTAGATATTTCAGTCGTGCAAGCTATCTTGCATCCCACTGAGGCGGTGAACGTCATGGAGTGGAACGAGCTCAAGCCGAGGATACTGAATCTGGTGAAGCCCACAGATGAGGAGAGGCTGAAGATAAGGATGTTCTCGGAGAGATTGCTTAGAGACGTCAACCGGGCCCTGGGGGCGGAGGGCTTCCAAGCCGAGGCCGAGCTCCATGGCAGCGTCGCCCACGGCACATGGGTGAGAGGAAACGAGGACCTCGACCTGTTCATCGTGCTTGACCCCAAATACAGACAGGGAGACCTCCACAAGGTCCTAGACGTCTTAAAGAGGAGCCTCGACGGCGACTACGTGGAGGCTTACGCCGAGCACCCCTACCTACAGGTCTCCATGGAGGGATTCCACGTAGACATGGTTCCTTGCTTCAGGCTGGAGAAGGGGGAACAGATAAGGTCGTCCACGGACAGGACCCCTCTCCACTCTGAGTACCTCGCCGAGGCGCTCACCGACGAGATGAGGGACGAGGTAAGAATCCTAAAGCTTTTCACGGAGACCATCGGGGTCTACGGCGCCGAGATAAGGGTGCAGGGTTTCTCCGGGTATCTATGCGAGCTGCTCATCGTTAAATACGGCTCCTTCTGGGGGCTGGTAAAGGCAGCGTCTCAATGGAAGAGCGGGGAGGTCATCAACCTAGGCTCCACCTTGGACGGAGAAGAGCTGAGGAAGAGCTTCAGCGACCCGTTGATACTCATGGACCCAACTGACGAGTCCAGAAACGTGGCGTCTGCGCTTAGCCCACGCTCCTACTGGACCTTCGTAGCCGCGTGCAGGGGCTTCGCCGAGAACCCAGACATCAAGTACTTCGAACCCGAGGAGGGAGTATCCAGCGGGGAGGTTCTAAGCCTCCTGGGGAGGCATGGAGGCGACTTCGTGTTCCTTGTGATCGACGAGCACAAGGCCGAGGTGCCGGACAGTCTATGGGGGCAGCTCCACAAGACCGAGCAGGCGCTGCGGCAGACGCTGGAGACAAGCGGCTTCAACGTGATAAGATCGAGCACGTGGAGCGACGAGGACCACCGCCACTTACTCGTCTTCCAGCTGGAGTCATCGACCATC
Source organism: uncultured Candidatus Bathyarchaeia archaeon (assembly GCA_964347405.1). GTDB lineage: Archaea > Thermoproteota > Bathyarchaeia > TCS64 > TCS64 > RBG-16-57-9. The sequence goes on from CAYFYM010000091.1 coordinate 1,124, forward strand.
CCCCGCGTAGTGAAACACTTTGGGCCCCCTGTCTCCATGGCAAGAAACACGGAGAGCTTCCTAGAGACGCACCTAGAGGCGGAGGCCACCGAGTCGGGGCCGTGGATAGAAGGCGACAGGTGGGTCGTGCTGCTGAGGCGACAGCATACGGAGGCGAAGAGCCTGCTTGAGGAAAGGCTGAAGGACGGGGGAAGAGACATCGGCGTCTCCAGGAAACTGGCCGTCAGGATCCTTCAGCACCACAGGGTCCTCGTGAACGATGAGATAAAGGACTACCTCGTGGACGGGTTCGAGCAGCACCTGCACAGGCTGCTGATAGGAAGGCCGCACTGGGTTGAGTGAATACATCCCCGTAGACGACGTCACCGGACACGCGGTTGGCAGGTTCATCTGCTGGCCCCGCTACGACGAGGAAACAGCGAGACAAAGGCTGACCCAGCTAGAGAATCTTGGAATAGAATCCCTTGCCCTCGGTGGGCGGCACGTCATCCAAGGCCATAAGGTGCTTGGGAAAGGGCACGTGGGAGTCGTCGTGAAAGCGATGAAGGATGGCGTGGAGGTGGCTTTGAAGATCAGACGCACGGACGCGGACAGAGAGTCCATGCGCAGAGAGGCTGAAATGCTTAGGCTCGCCAACGAAGTAGGCGTCGGACCGACGCTTCACGGTTATTCCATAGATTTACTGGCCATGGAGAAAATCACGGGCCCGTACTTGGGGGAGTGGTTAAAGGATTTTCGAGGCAGCCCAGACCAAATGAAGAGAGTCATACTGGTCATATTGGAGAAGACACGTAGGCTTGATGAAGCTGGCATAGATCACGGTGAACTAAACAGGGTAAAAAGACACATCATAGTCGCAGAAGAAGAGCCTAGAATCATCGACTTCGAGTCAGCCAGCACCCAGAGACGCACGCAGAACGTGACCGCAGCGACTCAAAGCGTCTTCTTGAACAAAGGATTCGCGTCACAGCTGGAGCCATACCTAACGTCGCCAGCCCAGAAGCCTTTGATCTCTGCGCTTTCAGCGTACAAGCGAGATCAGACAGACGGCAATTTCGATAAAATACTTGAGGTGTGTAAGCTAAAATAGGGAAGCCCCCAGGTTTTCTTTTCGGATGCATATATTTTTGTAGTGACGTCTAATAAAAATGAAAAAGGAATAAATTATTGTTTTTTCGTGAGGAAGAACACTGCGACCGCGCCGATCACTAGGCCAGCCACGGCTCCAATAACCATGTTCGTCGTGGTCGAGGCGGCTTTTCCTGCGAGTTCGCTGTTTTCGCTTTCTAGAGTCGATACTTGGGTCGTTAGGCTGTCTACCTCAGAAGTCAAGGAGCCCACGTTTGCCGTAAGCACGGCTGATTTGGCGTCAAGGGCCGCTGTCTCGGCTTCGCCCGCCAGCTTTACCGCGTCGTTAAGCATTATGTACATTCTCTCGGTGTTGTGTAATCCGCCGCTGGCGTCGTTGCTAACGTAGTCTACGATTCCCAGCGCTTCGTCGGCTAGTTCCATGGCCTCTGAAACCTTCGCTGCGTCGATGCCCTCGGTTGCGTTGACTTCCTCGATGGTGGTCATGGCTGCCTCAACTATGTGCTCTGCTCCGGTTATGAACTCCTCCGTGAGGCCTTCGATGTACTCGAGGCGCTCGGTCGCCCACTCTAGTTCGTGACAGTTGCCACAAACCATGGGCTCAGACTGGTTGTATGGGTAGAACGTGTTGTAGATGCCAAAGGTGTGGTTGAACCACTCACCTATGTGGCCATGGGCGAAACGTTCTCCACTGCCGTGGCAATCCACGCACTCGATTTCCGCCGTGTCATGCGCGCTGTCGGGATACACCTCACTCTGAGGATGATGCGACCCCTCGTGGCAGGCACCACACAGTTCATCTGGGTCTTCGTATCTCAACTGATAGTGATTCTCGTCGCTGTGTGGGTCGTGGCACGCTGCACAGGACAAAGAAGCGAGGCCTTCGGTCTCTAGAGTGACCTCTTGACCGATGAAGCCCTGTGTGCTCATGCAGTGAAGGCAAGAATCACTTGGATGACCTGAATCCAGCAGGTCCTCCATGGTTGTGCTGTGCCTACTCTTAGCGTGGTCAGTAGGCTGTACGTGGCATTCTCCGCAGCCTTCCGTCGTATAGTCCAGGGTCATCGCCGGGTTGTCGGCGCTGTGGGCCTGGTATGGCCCGTGGCACTCTTCGCACTGGATGCCCAACCCCTTTTCCGGGTCCGTGTCATCGAATTCAAACGTCTTCGCTTCTCCATCCCAGTTTAGGGTGTGACAGTTAGCGCAGCTGTCTTTGAACGCGTCTAGTTCGCCTCTGTTTCTTGAAGGGTCATCTGGGTCATGGACCCAGTATGTTCCGTCCTCGTTTAGACCCGCGGCGTTCGCGTGTCCAGTCTCGGACCATGACTCGTATTCTTCAGCGTGACAGACCCCGCAAAACTCTGCTCCCTTGTATGTCGGTTCAACCGCTAGGACAATGTTTACACTTGCTGTGATGGCTATAACTGCACCTATCAATAGTAACAGGTATAAGTGACCTTTTTTCATAGTGATTCACTTAGAGACTAATTCTTCTCGAAGTTACATATATATTTATTGAGTGAAAGCATTTTGTAAAAAAATTATGTAAAGTATTCCTCAGTCAGAAAAAGTCGTTTTTATCATAAATGTGATATTTAAAATATATACATCCGGTCAATACAGCCTATATTTAATAGCTAAAAGAACGACAAATAATATAATAAACAATGTTAGAATTTTGCATATTCTATAGAGAAAAAGAGTTGTATTTGTATTATACACAAATCTGTTGGCGTTTTTTTGCTAAAAAATCAAAAAATTATATATAGGCTGAAGGGGGACCTCATAGAGTCGATTGGAATGAACCTGTTCCCCTTGTTAACGACGGTCGTGGCTTTTGCGTTCACAGTTTCTCTATACCAGCAATACA
>CAYFYM010000092.1:0-9789 GCA_964347405.1 uncultured Candidatus Bathyarchaeia archaeon
GCCAGACGAGTTCCTTTTCGACATGTTCGATGTCAACGTCTTCGGCATGTTCAGGTGCGCCAAGGCGGTGCTCCCCGGCATGATGGAGCGAAGGTACGGCAAGATAGTCAACGTGAGCAGTGTCACGGGACCCATGGTGGGGGCCCCCGGTGGCGGCCAGACGGCGTACGGCGCCACCAAGGCGGCGGTGATAGGGTTCACCAAGGCCCTCGCGCTGGAGACGGCGCAGCACGGCATCAACGTGAACACCATACTGCCCGGCTACATATACAGCCCCAGCGCCGTCGGGCTCAGGGGAGGCGACGCCGGCGACGCCGAGGAGAGGATGAGGGAGTTCGGGTACAAGATACCCGTCGGCCGCCAGGGGACGCCGGAGGACGTGGGCAACCTGGTGCTTTTCCTCGCGTCGGACGAGTCCAGCTACCTCACGGGAAGCGAGATAGTCATCGACGGCGGCAACATACTCCAGGAGGAGTACCTCGGACCCTACAAGCCCAAGTAGGTCAGAGTATCTTCTGCATCATGACGATGTCGGAGTACCCCGAGTCTCTCTTCACGGCTCTCTTGTAGACGCCGACGCGCTCGTATCCAAGCCTCTCGTAGACGTGGATGGCCCTGCTGTTGGTTGAGAACACCTCAAGTATCATCGACTCGTAGCCCTCGTCACTGGCCATGTCCTCCATCGTGGTCGCCATCTCTGTGCCTATCCCGATGTCTCTGAACTCCTCCAATATCATTATCCCCAGCTCGCCTATATGCCTCATCTTGCCTCTCCTCGGGGCCATATGACAGTGTCCCACCACACGCTCATCGACCTCCGCGACGATGTGTAACAAGGCACCTTCCCGGACTGTTTTGATCATGTTTGAAAGCCATTTCATTTCATCCTCTAGACTGGTGGGCCTATCGTTCTGGATGTCGGCGTCCTCCTCTACCAGACTGTTCTTGAGGGCCACGTAGTCTTCGGCGTCCGCGATCTCAGGGTGTCTGAGCTTCACCTGGACGCCGTTTCTCGCTGTAAACGATTTGAAAAACGACACGTTCTATCTATCATCGTTCATTGATTTCTGAGTTTCCATTGAAAGCTAATCTAATACCGACGATCAAAGGCAGGCTATGGTGTAATGTCCGAGAGCCACGCGTACCACTCCAGCTTCCTCGTCAGGCTCTTCGAGGTCGTACTCCCTTAGGAATAGCTGTGTGAGCCGTTCAGCGTCCCCACCATAGTTGTACCCTATGCTCCAGGTGCACGCCTCCAAGTCGGCGTAGGGGTCGCCGAGCCCAGCGTGGTCCCAGTCGATGACGCAGCTCAGGGCTCCGCCGTCAAAGATGATGTTGGGGAGACAGTAGTCGCCGTGGGTGAAGACCATGTCCTCCTCCGGGATGGACGCCTCAAGCCCGTCGAGAGTCCTGTGAGTCACGGGGTCCTTCGATTTCCGTGCCTCGCCGATCCTGTTCGCCACGGTGTTCACGTAGGGGCAGCCCCTAGGGTCGAGCCCGTGAATGGTTCTTAGGGCCTCGACCGCCACCCTTACGGCGTCCACCCTTTCTCTTCTATCAATCTGATTCGAGGGTGTCCCCGGCACCTCCGATGTAAGCTGGTACTCCCACCACCCCTCAGCCAGGTACAGTCGCGGCCGCGGAGAGGGTAGCCTGCCGTCGATCCACTTGAGGACCCTAGTCTCTCGTTCAAGCCCCCTCCCCTAGACTGAGTAAACCTTCAGGTAGAGCGTCTGTCTGCCCTCCGCCGTCAGCCTGTGTATCTCGGCCCCCGTCTCCTCGTATGGGTGGCGCTGGAACCTGTAGCCCTCCGTTTGCTCCATGAGTTCCTCGGGGAGCCTCATCTCACATCGCCTTGATGAGGGTCCTCCGTCTGTAGCCTGTGACCACCTTGTAGTAGCCCCTCAGCTCCTCGTCCAGCCCTGGGTCTCCCGTGTCCACCCTTAGGACCCGCTCCCTGAGGGTGGCCAGCTTCTGCGGCGTCGCCAGCACGATGATCTTGTCTCTGCTGACTTTCCTGATGACCCGGGGGCTTATCTGCTGGTTGCCCCTTCCGAATATGAATCCCTGGCCCCCGATGACGGTGACCACTATCCTGGCCTCCACGCCGTCGAGGTGGGCGAGTATCTCCGCCTCGTTGACGTCCCTGCCGACCAGCTCGCCGTCCATCAGGAGGTCCACGCCGAGGAGCGTCTTCTCGGCTCCGAACTGCTCCACCACCGGCGCGGTGGACGAGCCTGGGCCCACGATATAGAGGACCCCCGGCTCCATCTCGTCTGTGATGTCGGCCGCTATCGCCTCCAGGTCCAGCGGCTCCTGTCTGACGCCCCCCTCCTTGCCGCCCTGCAGGTACTCCTGGGCGTAGGGTACCTTCATGTAGCCGTAGAGCCGAGCCGAGAGCCTGTTCATCCTGAAGGCCTCCTCGTCGATGTCCATGACCTCGGCGTCCCGGGTCTCTGACGCCTCGCCGCTCAGGTAGCGGGCCGCGAGCCTCCCGGCCGCCACCGGGGTGACGGCGTAGACGGCGGAGTGTATCTTGACGCCCGTGGGGATGCCGAGCACCGGGACCCTTGAGTCGATGGCCTCGTAGACGTCGCGTGCGGTTCCGTCGCCGCCGGCGAAAAGCAGCAGGTCCACGCTCAGGTCGGCCAACGTCTTCGCCGCCTCTTTGGTGTCCTCGGCCGTGGTCGCCCCCGCCGTGATCTCGCCCACGACGTTGGGCTCCAGCCCGGCCGTCCGAGCCTCGTCCTCACCCATCTCCCCCGGGTAGGTGTACAGCATGAAGCTCGGTGAGCCCCCCTTGACTGCCTGGAGCGCCTGCACGGCTCTGGCGGGGGACCGGGGTTCGGCGCCCAGCTCCCTCGCCTTCCTTAGTATCTCCTCGCCGTCGCTGCCCTTCAGCCCTACTCTGCCGCCTAGCCCGGCGACGGGGTTGACGATGAGCCCCAGTTTCTTCAAATCGCTCAATTATGCGTTGCATGTCGGGTATTTAAGTTGGGGATCGCGTCGAATATGCGGCGATGTGGTTCGACGACTCGGCGTTTCCCTTATAATAGGTTACTTATTATAAGCGTTTTTTCTGTTGGCCGATGTGGCGTTTAAACGTTTAAACGGGTTTTTATCGATGTATACCTGCGATGGTGGTTTACTGGTCTTTTCTTGGTGGTGGGTTGCTACACGCGTTTATCATGGGCGTCCTTTTAGTTGTTTTTAGCTGTTGTCTGCTTGTTTTCTTTGCACCGGCTCGCCTTAAGGATCCAGGTATTCCGAGAGTTTATTATTGAACCTAATAATGACCTGTTTGGAGTCAAATAAAGTAATTATATTATTGAATTATTCCAATGATTATTCCTGATGTATTTGATATTATATAATTATGATTTTAAATTACCTTATTAGAATATCTTTCAAATGAATGCTAATATTACCACTCATTAGTGTTAATGATATATGCAAATAATATAAAAACGTCCATATGTGCTTGTATGTTTTATATATAATATATGATTATTGGATAAGATATAACTGGGGGAATGGGGTATGGGGCTTCTAAGAATTCTAAGGTTTAAAAGACAGTTTTCCAAGATTTCAGAGTTAAAACGAGAGGATGTTGAGGCAGTTCAGAGGGAGAATATTGAAAAAACTCTATCCCATGCCTTTGCATATTCTCCTTTCTATAAAGAGTATTATGGGCGTGAGCCTCGGTTTGAGGAGGAATCCGAGGAGCCGCTGTCCTCGGTTCCTTTTGTTGATAAACAAAAGATCATGGATAACCTTGACAGCGTTTTTACCTCTCCTCTGCTGAACCGTGGTTCGATAGAGCAGCATATGGCGGGTAGCCCAGTCGGTAAGCGTTACCTTAACAAGTTTACGACTCTGCATACCTCAGGGTCGTCAGGGAATATTGGGATCTTCACGTATGACCCTGGTAGCTGGGACACTCTGAAAGCGCTGGTTTTGGCTCGATGTACCAGTTTCGGGATCAGCCTGAGGAGGAAGCGGCTGGCCTTCATCGGCCTCACCGACGGCCATTACGCTGGTGTGACCCTGGCCTCGGACGTCCCGAGGTTGATGGCGAACTACACGGATGTCTCGGTGAATGAGCCGATCTCCCGGATGGTGGGGCACCTCAACGGGTTCCAGCCTGATGATCTTCGAGGCTATCCTTCAGGGTTGGTCCTGCTTGCGTTGGAGCAGCAGGCGGGGCAACTCGATATTAAACCGAAGAAGGTGGTTTCGTCGGCCGAGCCCCTTGACGATAAGACCGCGGCTCTGCTTGAAGAGGTGTTCGGCGTGTACCCCTACAACTTCTACGCGGCCTCTGAGTCGATCGGTATGGCTCAGGACTGCGATCTTCACTGCGGGTTACACGTGTTCAACGACCTCCACGCCTTGGAGATCGTCAACGAGAAAAACGAGACGCTGCCACCGGGGAAACCGGGGGCCGTGGTGTTGACGAATCTATACAACAGGTGTCAGCCGTTGATCCGTTACAAGATGCAGGACATCGCCGTCTACTCTGAAGAGGAGTGCGACTGTGGGCTTCCCTTCCCTCTTCTGAAGAACGTCTATGGGCGGCAGGAGGAGACCATCTGGGTCGAGAACGGGGTGGGGGGGTTTGAGGTCCTCCACCCCATGGTCTTCATAGAGTTCTTCGTGCCGGGCCTGCAGCGTCTACAGGTCCATCAGGGGAAGCGTAACAGTATCTGTTTACGCGTGGTGGCTAGAGGCGACCCTGATGAAGTAGAGGTGGCGGTTAAAGGGCGCATGAATCGCATATTGGCTGATAAGAACCTGGAGTATGTGGTGGAGGTCGACGTTGAAGTAGTCGACGCTATTCTACCTGATAAGAAGACGGGTAAGACCAAAACCGTTGTTTCCAAGGTAGGGCCGCCAAAAAACATCTAGACGTAACTAGACAGCGCCCCCATCAATGTGTCTTCTAGCTCGTATCAATTGTTTATCCGCGCAGAACAGCCTGCGAGCCAAGGTTTGAAATATTTTTAAACTATCAGTTCATTATCATTTTTGCCTGTGTGATTGATCGTGGCCAATCCTTTACAATCTGCTAAAAACGATCAATTGTCATCAACGCTTATTGATTATCTAAGAGATGAACTATGTCAAACATCATTAGACTATTCTGAACCGCTGAAGCCATTAGGAAAGGGAGCGGGGGGCAGCAGCTTCATCTTCAAGCTCAAAGGTGCCCCAGAAGAGTACTCAAACAGCCTGCTACTCAGATTTTCGCCGAACATACCTAAAGAGGGAACAGTTCAGAAAGCCCTCAAAGCTGCAGATTACCCAGTACCAACAATCCACTTCCTTTGTACGGATACGTCGAAACTGGGTAGACCGTTCCTTGTCAGAGACTACCTAGCGGGAGACACGTTATGGAACGCTGAGACGCCTCAGGCTATACCGCAAAAAATGGCTGAAAACCACCTAAAACTCCACGAAATTGATGCTACTCCAATAGTAAATGCTCTGAAAAAAACAGGTGTAAACGAATACTCCTATGAAGGAATTGAGTCAACGGATAAACTGATTTTTGAGAAAAAACTATTCGGCTTTGATTTAGGTCCAGATTGGGAGCTTGAAAAGGACATCAGCTGGCTGGAGCCAGTGGTCGAGTGGATGCATGATAACAAGCCAGGGAATAAGGAGAAGGTTGTTGCTCACGGTGATTTTCATCCAAATAACATAATTGTTGGCGGCGGGGAGGTTATGGCTGTCATTGATTGGCAGTTGTGTCGTGTGAACGAACCTGAATATGATTTAGCATCGACGCTTGTAATCATGCGGGATGTGTGGCCTGCTTTTCGTGATGAAGGCTTAGTTACTGAGCTCGTGAGAGATTACCTAGAGATTTACCGAAGGGGCACCAGTATTGATGAAGAGAAGCTTGAATACTATTTGGGCGTCAAGTGTCTAACAGGTCTCTGCGCGATGGAGATAGGGTTTAAAGTCTTCGGTCGACCCGGTGTCCCTGAGAGAATGGTCTCCCGGATCAAAGAAGTTTCAGGAATAGAACTGAAAAGACCATCACGCACAAGTAAAAACCACGGCTAATGCATGTATGCTACGGGGCTAACAAAATAGTAAACATGAAACTAGATTACTATGTGACCAATCCAAACATTCTCTAAACGAGTAAAGTTCATTTATTCCATGTCACAAAGAACACCCCCAAGATTTTTTCCCGTAATACCAAGCTAATTGGTACAAGGTAGCCTTAGGGGGTTTCGAACTCCCGTCAAAAGCTCCAAAACCTATCCTTGTCCACTAGACGACCGGATAACACTAACTGATTCAGACAATTTATCGCGGAGCATAGAAACTCATCTAATCAGAAGAACTAGCAAGACAACCTCATGTACCATTTAGCGTAAACTATCCCCATGAATTATTGGCTATCGGTCATAATCGCCGAGTCGGAGCAGGCGCTGGAGAGGGTGGGGCGAGGCCCTTTCAGCCTCTAGCCCTCGCATCCGAGGAACCGGAGCGCCGTCAGGACCAGCGTTTCGACGACGGTGGTGAGCTCCTCAAGGCACACAAACTCGTTGGGGCCGTGGGCCGCCCGGACGTCGCCGGGGCCGAACACCACCGTGGGGGTGCCGCCGACGTCGATTAGGAGCCTCGCGTCCGATGCGTACGTCATTCCCTCGTAGACGGGTTCGACGCCCGTCACGTCCCTGTAGGACCCGGCCACCGCCGCGACTATGGGGTGGTCGACCGGCACCATCGATGACGCGAAGCTGTACCCGTCCCACAGGACCTCCGGCTTGTTCTCCACCAGCCACGGGTCGCCGTCGGCGATCTCGTCGACCTTGGCCTCCAGCTGCCTCCGCGCCTCCTCCTTGGGCTCCCCCACCTTCACGCCGAGGCGCGCCTTGAACACGACCCGCTCCGGTACCGTGCCGGGCCAGCTCCCCCCCTCCACCGTGCCGACGTTCACGGCGTAGGGCGTTCCGTATCTGCCGTACAGCGGGTCGTCTACGCCTTCGTTGCGCTCACGCTCAAGCTCCCTCAGGCCGTTGAACAACGTGATGAACTTCTCCACGGCGCTGACTCCCTCCTCCCTCACGCAGGCGTGGACGCCACGCCCCGGCACCGTGACGGTGAAGCTCATCGCCCCCGCGATCTCCGGCGCCACCTTTGCCTCGGTGGGCTCCATGATGACCCCGGCCTCCGCCGAGTAGCGGAGGCTGGTGGCCAATGCGCCGCACCCCCCGTCCTCCTCCCCGATGACGCTCGCCAACAGAACCCTGCCCCTCGGCTCGACGCCTGCGTCCATCAACGCCTTTACGGCGTAGACGCCGCAGGCCAGCCCCGCCTTCATGTCCGCAACGCCCCGCCCGTAGAGCCTGCCGTCCCTGATCGTCGCCTCCAGCGGAGGCGTATCCCAGTTGTCCAGCTCCCCGGGGGCCACCGTGTCTACGTGCCCACAGAGCATTAGGCTGGGCCCGCCTCCGCCCCAGGCGCCCACGACGCCCACCCCCTCGTCCCGCAGTATGCTCATGCTGAAATCGGGGTGCCTCCTCAGCTCGTCGAAGTCGATCATCCAGGTGTCGACGTCGAAGCCGAGGCTCTCCAGTTTCTCAGCGACCACTCTCTGGGCCGCGGTCTCTTCGCCCCCGTAGCTGGGGGTGGAGACGAGCCTACCGATGAACTCCATCATGCCCTCGTGGTCGACGCTGTCCAGAACCCGCCGCTCGGTCTCGTTCATGGCATTAAGGAGTACCACTCTCTAGATATGGGCTTCGAAGCCCTAAGTCTTGATTCTTGGGAGGAACATGGGCACCATCTCCCTGTACTCGGCGTAGTCGTCCCCGAACTCGTTGACCAGCTCCGCCTCCTCCTTACGGCAGACGATGTACAGGAGAAACAGTATGACAGGGGACAGGAGCAGAGAGTCCCTAGCCGACAGCAGCGCCGAGACCCCTATGTGAGCCAGGAACCCGCCGAGGTACTGAGGATGCCTCACGTGGGCGTACACACCGGTCTCGACGACGGCCACCGGCCTATGGGTCTCGGAGACCCTGAGACCCAGCTCCATGACGCCGGCCACGCCGAGATAGACAGCGGGGGCGAGTAAAAGCACGGACACGGCGATGTGGGCGACGCTCACGTTCAAGCCCACCAGCCGAAGCGTGGATGAGCCGAAGGGCATGGTGAACCTGCTCTGCGGCGACACCCATATCCCCACCCAGTAGACGAACATCCCCCAGCCCGAAGCAAGCCCCAGGGCGTCGCCCACCCGCCTCCCCTTCTCCACGCCGAAGCGCGTCTCTAGACGCCTGTGCTCCACCGACAAATAGTAGATGGGCACGTTCAGCGTGAACGCGAGGACGCTGATCAAGAGCCAGTTCAAGGCTAGATATGCTCAGGGCTCCACGCTTATAGACCTGTGTCCTTGGCCGGGAAAAGATATAGATGGGTGGGGCCCCTCTTTCGGTGACTGGTGAGGCGTCTGAAGGCGGTCGTGAAGTCCAAGCCCGAGCCGGGGGTTGAGGTAAGAGAAGTACCCGTGCCCGAGGCGGCCGGGGACGAGGTGCTCATCAGGGTCAAGGCGGCCGCCATCTGCGGCAGCGACCTAGGCATCTACAGGTACACCGCCGCTTACAGCGGCATGAAGCTCCCCGTCGTCTTGGGCCACGAGTTCGCCGGCGAGGTAGCCAGGACAGGTACCGACGTCGAGGGGTATGCGACGGGGGACCGGGTGCTAAGCGAGTCCGTGAAGGCATGCGGAGACTGTAGCTACTGCAGGAAGGGGCTCAGCAACCTGTGCGAAGGCTCCACCCTATTCGGCATACACACGGACGGCGGCTTCGCCGAGTACGTCGCCGTGCCCCAGGGGCTCCTCCACCGGGTGCCCCCGGGGATGAGCTACGAGGAGGCGGCCCTCGTGGAGCCCCTCAGCAACGCCGTCCACTTCGTCGACGACGTCACCCCCTACAAGCCGGGGGACCTGGTCGTGGTCCAGGGCTGCGGCCCAATAGGCCTCTTCAGCGCCCAGCTCTTCAGGCTCGGCGGCGCCAGGGTCATCGTCTCGGGCCTCGGCGTAGACGGTGTCAGGCGGGGGATAGCGGAGGGGCTTGGGTTCGAGGCCGTGAACATCGATGAGGTGGACCTCGTTGAGCGCGTCATAGAGCTGACCGGCGGGAGGGGCGCCGACGTGGCGTTCGTGGCCGTGGGGGCAGCTCCCGCGGTCAAGCAGGCGACGGAGCTCGTGAGGAAACGTGGCACGATCACCGTCGTGGGCATATTCGGGGCCGAAGTGCCCATGGACTTGACGCGGCTTGTCAGGCGGGAGCTCAAGGTGAAGGGTGCCTACGACGCTAGGCCTGCCAACTTTCCCGCCAGCATCTCCCATATCTCAGAGGGCAAGGTGAACGTACGGGACGTGCTGACCCACAGGTTCAGCCTCGACGACGCAGAGGCGGCGTTCAAGGTGGCCCTCGACAGGACAGGCGGAAAGGTGGAGTTCACGCCCTGAAGACGAAGAGCGTCGCCTCCGATAACCGGACCGACTTCGTTCGGAGGCTCCCGGGACTCTTCGTGGGCCTATTCTTCTTCGCCCTAGGCATAGTGATGACCCTCTACGCGGACCTTGGGATGGCGCCGTGGGGCGTGCTGCAGGTAGGCCTGACCCGGTACACCTCGCTGACGTTCGGGCAGGTGAGCCAGGTGGTGGGCTTGGCCGTGCTGGTGCTGGGGTGGCTGCTCGGGTTCCCGCCGGGCTTCGGGACCGTGATGAACATGTACTTCGTCGGCTACTTCATGGAC
>CAYFYM010000093.1:0-23646 GCA_964347405.1 uncultured Candidatus Bathyarchaeia archaeon
CGTCGTGGAGATGATGGACGCCGCCTACGAGGAAAAGCTCAAGGCTCTTTACGTTATGGGGGAGAACCCCATGCTAAGCGACCCGGACCTGAACCATGTCGAGGAAGCGCTTGGGAAGCTTGAGTTCCTAGTGGTGCAGGACATATTCATGTCGGAGACCGCCCAGCTCGCGGACGTAGTGCTCCCCGCAGCCTCCTTCGCGGAGAAGGACGGCACCTTCACCAACACCGGTAGGCGTGTTCAGAGGGTCACGAAGCTCTTCGAGCCGGTAGGGGAGGCGAGGGCCGACTGGGAGATAATATGCGAGCTGGCGACGCGGATGGGGTACCCCATGCGATACGAGTCGCCGGCAGACATCATGGACGAGATAGCGGGCGTCACCCCCATCTACGGGGGCGTCAGCTACGAGCGCCTGGGCAGGGAGGGCCTGCAGTGGCCGTGCACCGACGCGGCTCACCCCGGGACACGGTTCCTCCACGCCGAGAGATTCACAAGGGGCAGGGGAGCATTCCACGCCGTGGAGTACCTGCCCCCAGCCGAGGAGCCTGGCAAGAAGTACCCTTTCATGCTGACGACAGGCCGGGTCCTGGAGCACTTCCACACGGGCACCATGACAAGGCGATCGGGGGTGCTGAACACCCTCGTGGGGGAGTGCCTCGTCGAGGTGAACCCGGAGGACGCGTCGAGTCTCGGCGTCAAGGAAGGTGACACTGTCCGTGTCAGGTCCAGGCGGGGATACATCGAGGCCAAAGCCAAGGTCACCGAGAAGTCGGCGCCGGGCTCCGTGTTCATCCCGTTCCACTTCGCCGAGGCCGCCGCCAACAAGCTGACGAACGCGGCGCTGGACCCCTACGCCAAGATACCAGAGTACAAGGTCTGCGCAGTGGCCATAGAGAAGACACAGTGATTAGGCCATTCAGTCCTTGAAGTGTACCGGCTAATGTGGGCAGCCTTTCGCCTCTCTTACTCCTTTCTACCAGACCATGGGGGCGTAGCCCTGTTTGACGTAGTCGCTGATTATGGTGCCCACGTACTCGACCCTGACGCCCATGTCGTCGATTTTCTCGCTGATCTTCTCGCGGTCGCTGATGGCCTTGCACGCGTAGGCCTCGCCCATGCCCGCTACCTCTATGGCGGCGCTGGCGACGTCGGCGTCCTCGACCATGAGCCGCTCGCTGGGGCCGAAGTAGACCACCTTCACGTCGTCGAGCCAGCCTCGCTTCAAAGCGTTCTTGGCGTACATGAGGCCCGTGAGCGCCTTGTCCTTGTCCCCCGTCGCTATGACAACCAATAACTTGTCGGTCATGGAACCTTGATATGCTCCCGCGTGGAGCGATAAAAACCGTTAGGTGATCCTTGCGCCGTCGGCGATGGGGTTGTCAGTGGTGATGAGCGCGAGGTCTCCTTCCTTGGTCTCGGCGGCCAGCAGCATGCCGTAGCTCATCTGGCCGAATATCTTGGCCGGCTTCAGGTTCAAGACCACCGCTATCCGTTTACCCGTGAGCTCGTCCTCGGTGTAGTAGTCGACGAGGCCCGTGACTATCTGCCTCACCTCGTCGCCCATGTCGACGTGGAGGGTGTAGAGCTTGTCCGAGCCCTTCACCTTGACGCACTCCTTTATGGTGCCTATGCGTATGTCCAGCTTCTTGAAGTCCCTGAAGGATACCTGTTCACTCATCCCGGTTCACTGGCTCAATGCCTCTCGGCTGCTTTTAAGCCCTGAGGTAGCCTAGGGCGATCCTGGCGTACATCTCGCTCACCGGGGGAAGCCACTCCAGCTTGACGTGCTCGTTGGGGCCGTGGGCGTTCCCCCGCTCTGGGCCGATGTGGACGCACTCGATGCCCTGCTCGCCCTGAAATATGTTGGCGTTGGTGATGCCGTAGGCGTGCTCGTAGAGCGGCGGCCGGCCCATCACCGTCCTGTAGACCATGTCCAGGGTCCTCATCAGGGGCTCGTCCTTGGACGCCGTGTAGGGCTCGTACCTTGGGGGCTTGACTCCCACCTCCACCTTGGACTCTAGGCCTAGCTCCTCTACGAGCCTCTCCATGTCGTCCAGCGCGTACTGTACGCTCTCACCCGGCACCAGCAGCCTGTTCACCTCGAACCTGGCCGACTCGGGCACCACGACGCTGTACTTGGTGTAGCCGCCCTCGGTCTTGAGCGTGCAGACGGTGCCTGTGCCGAAGTCCGGGTGCTCCCTCAGCTCGAGCCTGTCCAGGTTGGCGATTATCTTCGCCGCGTCCTCGACCGCGTTGACGCCGAGGTGCGGCCTGAAGCCGTGGGCAGCCTTCCCCTTCACCTTGACGTTGTAGAGTATCTTGCCTGTGAGCCCCAGGGGGATGGGCTTAGTCTCGTCGCCGCAGTAGCTGTAGGTAAGCACCACGCCGTCCAGGTTTCTCCACTTGGGCTCCTCCATCATGGCCCAGGCGCCGATGTCCGTGGCCTCCTGGTCCACTACGCCGCTGAAGCTCAGCTCACCCTTGAACTCAGCTCCGGCGTCCGCTATCGCCTTGAACATGTTCAGGTTACAGGCTATGCCTGTCTTCATGTCGCATGCTCCGCGTCCATACAGTTTTCCGTCTTTTATCACCGCCTTGAAGGGATCGGTGTCCCAGCCGTCCCCCGCCGGCACCGTGTCAGTGTGGGCGTTGTAGTTGAGGCGTCTCCCAGGTTCGCTGCCCTTCATCACGCCGTAGACGTTGGGCCTCCCTTCGGCGATATACTGGAGCTCCGTCTCCATCCCGTAGCTCTCCAACTTCCCCTGGACGTAGAGGGCCAGCGCCTCCTCGTCCCCCGTCACCGACGGGATGGCTAACATCTCCTCGGACAGCCTCACTGTGTAGCCGTCGTCTAGGTGTTTGAGAACCTCGTCAATCATGGAGACTATACGGCTTAACAGAGTTTTATGGCTTCTTAGATAACGAAGCACGGAATACAATGATTCATTTTTAGTTAAACTTATATCAAGACGAGAATCCTTGGCGGATGGATGAAGCAGGAAGAGATCCAAGCTATAAAACAGGTGGTCGAGGAAGCCTACATCGAAGGCATCCACAAGACCCAGAACATGGAAACCATACGCTCAGGATTCCACCCCGATTTCAGGATGCTTGTGCTCGGTGACAACAAGATGAACAAGGTATCGCTGGAGGAGTGGATGCCCAGGATCGAGGAGATGAAGAAAGCCAACCCCCAGATGTGGGCTGGAGAGACCGCATATGAGTGGCATCTCGTGGACTATTGTAATACTGCTGCCGTCATCAAAATAGAGGTTCATAAAAACGGCCAGTACTTCTCGACCGACTACATGCTACTATACAGATTCAGTGAAGGCTGGAAGATAGTCTCCAAAGTGTACACGGTATAGGAGACGTCCAGCCACATTTTTTTCTATTCAAATGGTTAATCGAGAAACTTGGCAGCCATCAGGGCGTAGACCCTGCTCACGGGTGGCAGCGAGTCAAGGAGGGTGTACTCGTTCTTCTGGTGCGCCCCGCCCGGGAACGGGCCGAGGTGTATGCACGGTATCCCGCCCTCGCCTGTAAAGGTGTTGGCGTCGGTTATGCTGCTGCTGTACTCGAAGCTGGGCTTAACTCCCATCACCTCGGTGTATGCTTCCTCGAAGACCTTAACGAGCAGCTCGTCCCTGTCGATCTCGTAGGAGGCGTAGTAAGGCGGCTTGACCTCAACCTCCACCTCGGCCTCCAGCCCCAGCGACTCCACAAGCTCCTCCATGTCCCTGATCACAGACTCCCTCGTCTCCCCGGGCACTGTTAGCCTGTTGACCTCAAACCTGCAGTACGCCGGAACCACTACGCTGTACCTCTCGTAGCCGCCCTCTACCTTCAGCGTCGAGTGGTTGCCCTTGAAACGCGGGTGCGTCTGCATCCTGAGCTTGCCTAGGTTGGCGAGGATTACGCCCGCCTGCTCGATGGCGTTCACCCCGAGCTCGGGCCTGAACGCGTGGGCAGCTCTGCCCCTGACATGGATGTCGTAGAGAATCTTCCCCGTTATGCCCAGGGCTGTGGGCCTTTGCTCGTCAGCCAGGTAAGGCTCAGCGAGGACGATGGCGTCCACTTTCCCGTAGTCCGTCTTCAGCATCGCCTTGGCTCCCTCGCCGTACGCCTCCTCGTCTATGACGCCGCTGAAGCTGAGCTCCCCCGGGAACTCGTGCCCTGACTCGACCACCGCGCGTATCGTGTTGAGTATGCAAGCGATGCCGCCCTTCATGTCGTTGGAGCCCAACCCGATGATCCTGTTCCCTTCGATCACCGGCTCAAACGGGTCCGTGTCCCAGCCGTCCACCACCGGCACCGTATCCAAGTGCCCGTTAAAGTTCATCCTCTTCCCCGGCCTCGTCCCCGCGATCCTCGCGTACACGTTCGGCCTCCCGGGCTGCGCCTCGTGCAGCTCCGTCTCCAGCCCAAGCGAGTCCAGCTCGGCCTGAAGGTAGTGGGCGAGCTCCTTCTCTTCCCCCACCACCGAGGGTATCCTTATCATCTCTTTGAGCCTCTCGACCGCGTAGCCGTCGTCTAGCTCTTCTAGGACGTCTTCAATCATGGCAGACAAACAGAGATGGGCGGTAATCTATATCGTTTCCCATCGCCGGTCCCACCGAGTTGAACGACGGTTCATATCATGGTTTTATTAACCCACCAGATTTAGTCTTCAATGAAGGCTGAAAGTGAAGGGAAAATGGGTAAAGTGATTCGAGTAGATATGGAGAAACTCACAACCAAAGTCGAGGATCTACCAGAAAAGTACAAGAACAGGGGCGGTCGGTGGCTCACCGACAGCTACGTATGCGACGAGGTCGACCCCAATTGCCACCCCCTCGGACCCAACAACAAGCTCATATTCTCGCCCGGCATGGTGACGGGGACCAAGGCACCGAGCTCCGGCAGGATATCCGTTGGGGCGAAGTCGCCCCTCACCGGCGGCATCAAGGAGGCCAACGCGGGCACGCCCTTCGGCGAGCAGCTGGCGCTTCTAGGATACAGCGCCATCGTGGTCGAGGGGGTGCCTAAGGAGAAGGGCAAGTACTGGCAGCTGGAGATCGATAAGAAGGGCGTCAAGCTCAACGAGGCGAAAACCGGGATAGGGGAAGTGCTGTCCAAGGCGTACGGGGAGCTATTCAAGAAGCACGGCAAGCACGTGGGCATCGCGTCCATCGGCTCAGCGGGGGAGCAGCAGCTCTCTGCCGCGGGCGTCTGCTTCAACGACCTGGACGGCAGGGCAAGCAGGTACGCCGGCAGAGGCGGACTCGGCGCCGTCATGGGCAGCAAGAGCCTCAAATACATAATCGTCGACGACAAGGGAGCCAAGGAAGTAGAGATCAAAGACAAGAACCTGTTCAACAAGGGAAGACAGAAACTGGCAAAGGCACTGACCACCCACGACATAACCAAGAAGGGAGGCACCCTCAACACCTACGGCACCGCGGCCCTCATCAACGTCATGAACGAGGCGGGCGGCCTGCCCACACGGAACTTCCGTGATGGACGCTTCGAGGGCGCCGAGAAGATCTCAGGGGAGGCCATCAAGAAGACCTGCGAGGAGCGGGGCGGAGCGGGAATGACCGGCCACCCGTGCCACCCATCCTGCATAGTACAGTGCAGCAACGTCTACCCCTACGAGGACGGCACCGAGCACGTGAGCTGCATCGAGTACGAGTCCGACTGGGCGTTCGGACCCAACTGCGGCATCGACAACCTGGACCACGTCGCGGAGCTGGTGCGCCTCACCAACGAGTACGGCCTCGACACCATCGAGATGGGCGGAACCATCGCAGTCGCCATGGACGGAGACCTAGCTGAGTTCGGTGACGGGGAGAAGGCCATCGAGCTTATGAAGGAGATCCACAAGGGATCGCCGCTGGGCAAGATACTCGCCTCCGGCGCGGTCACCACCGGGAAGACCCTTGGGGTGACCAGGGTCCCCGCGTGCAAGGGCCAGAACATGCCTGCCTACGAGCCGCGGGCCGTCAAAGGCATCGGATACGTGTACGCCACAAGCACCATGGGAGCGGACCACACCTCCGGGTACACCATAGCGCCCGAGATCCTCGGCGTCGGCGGCTCAGCCGACCCCCTGGACACAGACAAGTCGGAGCTGGCCCGAGGCTTCATGGACACCACAGCGTTCGTGGACTCCACCGGGTACTGCCTCTTCATCGCCTTCGCCATCCTGGACATCCAGGAGGGCTTCGAAGGGATGGTGGAGAGCGTCAACGGCGTCCTCGGCACAAGCTGGACGGGCGACGACGTGGCGAGGATAGGCAAGGAGATCACGGAGATGGAGAAGGCGTTCAACAAGGCCGCCGGCTTCACTAAGCACGACGACAGGATGCCCGAGTTCATGAAGCTGGAGAAGCTGCCGCCTCACAACGAGGTCTGGAACGTACCCGACAGTGAGCTGGACAAAGTCTTCAAGTAAACCCCCTTTTTTTACGATGAAGCTGGAGATCCACCTCTACGGCAGGCTCCGAAGGTTCACAGACAACCCGGACCCCAGGAAGCCCTCGGTCATAGAAATCGAAGTGCCCGGCGGCACGACCATCAGGGGAGTCCTGGAGAAGGCGGGTGTCCCCACGGAAGAGGTGGGCACCAACATATTCCTCAACGGCAAGTACTCGTCGCTGTACCGGGTCATAGAAGAGGGGGGCAGGCTCGGCGTGTTCCCCGACGACATGAACCTGCTCTACAAGTGGCACTTCGATAAGGAGTGACACAGATGACTATACTGGTGAAGGTCTACGCTACGTTGAGAAAGTACACGGACGATGAAGGCGCGATCCACATGAACGGAGTCGAGACCGTTAAAGGAATCCTTGAGAAGCTTGGCATCCCCGAAAAGGAAGTGAAGAACGTCATAGTCAACGGGCGTAGAAGAGGCCTAGACCATCGGGTCGCTGACGGCGACAGGGTGGCGCTTTTCCCCCCAATCGCCGGCGGCTAGTTCAGCGTCTTGAGCTGAGACTTGTACATGTCCACGATCTCCTGCACCGTTGTAGCCTCCTCAGCCGACTTGTCGTCCCGCCAACGGGTGAACCTGGGGAACCTGATGGCGAGCCCCGAGCCCTCCCTTATCTCGTCGAAGGCGGCCGTGTGCAGCGGGCTCAAAGTGATCTCGTCGCCGAGCACCTCCATGACGGCGGCGGGCTCGAACCACATCTCGGCCTCCATCAGCGACTCGACTCGGGCGTGCCTGTGCTCCAGCCTGTGGGGCTCAAGCATCCCCGGTATCTGCTCCAAGTTCTCATCAGTGAACCCGGAGCCCACCTTGCACACCGTCTTGTAGACGTCGGCCTCGGGGTCGTACGCCGCGACGAGGAGGGCGCCGTAGCTGCCCGCCCGGCGGCCCCTGCCGTGAAAAGCCCCGACGACCACGAGGTCCACCTGGTCCTGCATCTTGCTCTGGTAGCTTCGCTTCAGCTTCACCCAGAGCCACGACCTTGCGCCCGCCCTGTAGATGCTGTCCTCTCCTGTGGACTTCACGACGAGCCCCTCGGTGCCGTCAGCTATGCTCTGCTGGAAGAACCTGTCAAGCTCCGCGGGGTCCGACGTGACGAGGCGTTCAACGAGCCTGTAGTCGTCCCTCTGCTCCGTCATACCCTCTAGGACGCCGATCCTCTCGGGGTAGGGCTCCAGGGTGAGGTCCCTTCCGTCGGAGTAGAGGCAGTCGAAGAGGTACACCCTGACGGGTATCTTCTCCATCATCTCCTCTATGCCGTACTTGCGCCGCCGCTGCATCAAGGTCTGGAAGGGGCGGTCCTCGCCCGTGTCCGGGTCGTAGGCCACGGCCTCCCCCTCTACGATAGCGTCGTCGACGGTTATCTGCGTCTTGGTCAGTTGGACAGCGTCGGGGTACATGTAGGTGATGTTCTCCAGGCGCCTGCTGAAGATGTTGACCTCGTCTCCCTTCTTGTGTATCTGGAACCGCTCGCCGTCCAGCTTGTACTCGGCGCTGCACCGGCCTTCAAGCTTCTCTACGATCTCCTCCGCCGTGGAGAGCCTCTGGGCCGCCATGACCCTTATCGGGGAGCCCACCCTCACGTGGAAGCCCTCGATCGCCTCCAAGCCCTCCTCCTTGAGGGTCCTAGCCACCAAGCCGAGGTCGCTGCTCAGGTTGTAAGCCCGCTCCAGCACCCCCCTCTGATCCTTGGAGCCCGTGTGGGCCTGGGACAGGGCGTCCAGTAGGGTCATGTCGCCGATGCCCAGCCTTAGCTTCCCCACGACAGTGCGGGCGATGTAGCGGGCGCCCAGAGGCGAGGAGTCAGCAAGCAGGCTACCCAAGTCGTCCATCTTCTGCTTCGTGCTGCCCTGCCCCTCCCGCCTAGCTATCTTATCCAAGCCACTGTATACGTCGGAGACCGTTAGGCTGCGCTGGAAGAAGCTGCCCTGCGTCTTGCCCTTGAGGGTCTCCTCGGCCGCCAGCCCGATGTCGCCCAGCTCCGAGACGAGCCGCTCCACCTTCGCCTTCCTGAGCCCCGATACCTTGGTGAGGGTCTCGACGACCATCTTCTCGGCCATACCGATCTCGGGCTCGCCCTTCCAGTCGGGGTGGATCTTGCCCTGGGTCAGGTAGACTACCTTTTCCACTTCGTCCGCCGTGGCCTCCTCGAAGAGGCCCGCGAGGATGTCCGTCATCTCCAGACGCTTGGTCGTAGACTCAAGCCTGGAGTAGCAGTCGACGAGGGTATCGTAGAGCATCTCTGAACAGATACCTTTCTGTATACCACGTATTTATACGGTGTAGCTGCACGTGTCCTTTTCCTTCAAGGCGTTGTACTCGTTCAGCGCCTCTATCAGGCAGTACTCGCCCAGCTTCTCGGTGAAGAGGCTGAACACGTACTCGGTGCCCCTGCTCAGCTCGATGCAGGTCAGGAGGTTCGGCGGGAAGTAGTCGTTCCTAAGCCTCGACCAGAGCCTGTCCAGCTTAGGGCACTTCATGTGCCTCATGACCACGTAGCTCTTGTAGTGGGCGACCATCTCCGTGTACTGCACGGCCCAGAGGGTGGCCAAGTCGCCGTAGTCCTTGATTGCAGGGGAACCCCCCTCCTCCATTATTATGTTCATGCTCTTCTCCAGCTTGTCCTGGTGCTTGTCCAGGATGTGGTCCCGTGTCGCCATGAGGAGCTTGTTTCCGCCCACGTGGTCGTCGGCGTGGAACACCTCGTGGACTGCGCTGTACATGGTGAGGGTCTCGACGAAGTCGGGCATGTCCATGGGGTGGTCCGATTTCGGGAGACGCTTGTCCAGAATTATCGTGGCTGGGGGGAGGAACGAGCCGTACTCCATGGAGTTCCTGTTGACGCGTCTAGCGTTCATGGTCAAGGCCTTGAAGGAGCCTCGGCGGAGTATGTTCTTTGTCTGGGAGATGTTTGGTGCAACCGGTAGGTCGAGTTGACTCTGAGCCTCGGAGATCATGTCCAGTGAGTCTCGGACGATCCTTCGGACGTCGCTGTCTGTCAGATCCCTCCTCAGAGTCACAACATATCTACAAATCTTTGTTTGCCTGAAATAAAAACAACATGGTTCAAGGTTCTGTAAGTATTGATGACTAATCTATAGTTGGGAACCACCTATTCAGGATGCGCTAAAAGAATCGTTAGACGTGTTAACCGTTATATAGATTGGCAGAGCCCTATCTGGTGATACCCATGAAGTTCGGCGCTCAGACGGAGTACGGGAAGCTGCGCAAGGTGCTGATGCACCGCCCCGGGGAGGGCATGAAGGCCGTGACGGCCGGCAACAAGGACGACTACCTGTTCAGGGACCCGGTGTACTGGAAGGCTTTCCAGACGGAGCACGACACGTTCACGGACGCGTTGAAGGCCGAGGGGGTGGAGGTGGCCCTGCTCACAGACCTCCTGGACGAGAGACACAGCCGGATCGCCGAAGCCCTACCCAACATGGTCTACACGAGGGACGTGGCCATGGTGAACAACCTGGGCGCCAACATACTCAGGATGACCTACGCGGCACGGTTCGTGGAGCCCACGCTGATGGAGAGGGCGTTCAACGCGCTGGGGGTGCCCGTAGCCCACCGGGTGACGCCCCCAGGCCTAGTGGAGGGAGGCGACTTCGTCTGGTTCGACGAGGGGACAGCGTTGATGGGCTTCGGCACCAGGAGCAACGAGCAAGGCGTACACCAGATGCGGGACAGCATGCTCGGCGGATGCGTGGACGAGTTCGTGGCGCAGCCGCTCCCCGGCTGGAGGGTTCACCTGGACGGGGCCCCCATGGTGCTGGCCCCGGACCTGGCCCTGTTCCACCCAAGCAGCCTGAGGCTGTTCCCCGCGTACGTGTACAACGTGGACGGCGTCGAGCTCATGTGGCTGGAGGACTACCTCAAGGAGCGGGGCGTGGAGCTCATCTACTGCGACGACACCGAGATCAGGGTCTTCGGCAGCAACATCCTCGGCCTCGGCGACGGCAAGTGCGTCAGCTACGAGTGGAACGAGCGGATAATCTCGCTGCTGGAGGACCACGGATTCGACGTCATACGGATACCCGGCAGCCAGCTCAGCATCGGAGGCGGCGGCCCCCACTGCATGACGTGCCCCACACTGAGGGATTGACATGGACCTAGAGGAGGAGCTTGAGAGGCTGGGCCTCTGGCACCGCTTCATAGACAAGGCCGAGACGGTGCACACCGCCGACGCCTCCGACGCCACCGGCATACCGCTCCACAGGATCACCAAGAACCTGATCTCCGAGACCAGCGCGGGGGAGCGCGTGCTCCTCGTTGTCCCCGGGGACAGGAGGGTCGACCTGAAGGAGGCGGCGAGGGCGTTGGGCGTCACAAACGTGAAGCTTTTCCCGTTCAACAGGGCCCACGAGGTCAGCGGCTACCCGCCGGGGGGCACACCCACGGTGGGCTTGAAGGAGAAGCTGCGGACGGTGATTGACGCCGAGACGGCGGCGATGGAGACCTTCTACTGCGGAGGCGGGTCGAGAGACAGGCTGGTGGAGCTTCGCAGCGAACAGGTCATAGAGGCCACGGGGGCCGTTGTAGCCCCGATAGCGAAATAGCGCTATAGAGGCAGCTTTACCCCTCGAGGCGCCTTTTCGCCGTCGAAGTACACGCCGCTGGGGCCTAGGCTGAACCTCCCCTCGGCTATGAGCTGGACAGTCAGCGGGTAGATGACCCAGTCGCCCATCTTCTTCAGCCTGTCCTGGTGCTCATCCACCACCCGTCTCCGCAGGGCCTTGTCCTCCGCTAGCTGCTCCAGCGTGACGCCCCGTGGCAGCTCTACGGGTAGGGGCTCGCTCAGAACCAGTATCTCGCCGTGGTCCACCTTCTCCCGGACGACGTGGGTGGTTGACCTGAGCTCCTTCTCCCCGGCCATTATCGCCTCCTCGACGACGTGGATACCCACGTACCTGCGTTCATCGCCATCCATGATGGTGAGGTCGGCGGGGTGCACGTTGATTATCCTCCCCGAGTGCTCCTCAAGGATGGGCGGGGTCATGATTGTCATGTACCCCGCGTTGCAGATTAGGCCCAGGTCGTAGGGCGCTATCTTCTCTATCACCCTTTCATCGAACTCGGGTCGGACGCTGAGGTCCCTCCGGGGTACGCCCTTCTCCTCGTAGAAGCCCCTGATGTCCTCGCACTCGTACCCCACGCCGTACTCCTCCGCTATGTCCTTGGCCCTGCTCATCTTGCCGCCGCTCCTCCTGGTCCTCGAGTCCCTGACGTCGCTGAACACGAGCACGACGTCGTAGAGGCTGTCGGGCTCCAAGCTTCTGTCGATGATGTTCCGCGCGTTGGTGCCTGAGCCGCTGGCGAAGCAGGCTACCCGCAACCTGCCCTTGGCGGGGTCATGGATGGGCTTGGGTTTCATGGGTGGTTCTCCTCCACGTCAGGTTATAAGAGTGTCTGACATGGAAGGCTGTTCACTTTCACCGATCTCTATCGTTGAAAGCGATCCGTTTCACTTAAAAGCCTGAAACCCGTCGTGACCCCGAGAAACATGACGCAGGAACTAGCATACGATGCTTCCACTGAGACGCCCGAGGAGGACGAGTACGACGGGGCGCTCACCGTCTGCGAGAACTGTCAACACGTGGTGCCCAAGACGATGCTCTGCCTCTACTGCGGCTCCCCGATACTCTTCAAGATGCCCAAGAGCCTAGAGAAATAGGGACGCTCAGGATAACAGCTCGTTTATTATCACGGATATCCGCTTAAGCGAGTCCTCGGACGGCTCGATGAACTCCGCCCTGCTCAGCTTGTACCCTCTATAGCTCTTCAGCTTCTCCGTCTCGTCGCAGATCACTATGACGGGGGTCTCGATCTTCCACCGCACCATCTCCAAAAGAATCAGCTTCGGGTCTATGTCGTCTATCTCGGCGTCGAGTATGATGGCGTCGTGTTCCCTCCGGAGCTCCCTGAGGCCCAGCCTCCCCGTGAAGGCGTGGCGCACCTCTACGTTCTGAAGCCGTGTCCTCTCGAGGCTCTCCAGTATCTTTTTCGCCTTCTCCTCGCTCTGCTCTATGAGGAGTATCGAGGTCTCGTTTCTCCGCACCACCTCACGCTCGACGCGCATGGGCTTCTTCTCGACTGGTTTTGGCTTCTTTTTCTTCTCCTTCTTCGAGAATAGCCCGCCGAATAGCCCCTTCTTCTTTCCGCGCTTCTCCTCCTCGACCGATGGTTCAGGAGGCTCCTCTACTATAACCTCTTCGGTCTCATACTTCGGCTCCGGCTCAACCGTCTCACCGGTCTCCGTGTACTCTAGCTGGAAGTCCTCGGCCTCGCCTTCCTCGTATCCCGGCATATCCGGGAGAAGCGTGGCGTCTGGCTCCTCGTAGCTTGGCTCCTCCGGGAGCCCCCTCGGCTCCGGCTCCTCTTTTAGTAGCTTTTCCGTGAGGCTCTCAAGCTGCTCCATTTCAGCCTCTGTCGACTCGACGGGTGGAACTTCGTCCTCCTCTACGGCTCCGAGGTGAACCGATTCCTGGATCTCCTCCTCCGGCGGAACGACCTCACCCGCGTCTATCATCTCGTAGCCCTTCGGGTTCTCGAAGCAGATGTCCTTGCCTTGGAACTTCGTCTTACACTTGATGCAGTTATAGGTGACGGAGGGCTTTCCGGAGACGGCGCCGCAGCTATCGCACTCGTACATGGACTCGGCCACGGTGAAACCCGCATCGTCCACTGCTTCGGGGTCATGGTAGCCAGCCAAGTCATACGCTGTGCCGCACAACGGGCAGCGGCAGTCTATGCCGTCGAAGTAGTCCTCCACGTAGCCAGTGTAGCCGCAGGTCCTGTGCTTGATTACCTCCTTCTTGGTGATCTTCATGGACCCGCATCTCGGGCAGGACAGCAATATCATAACCACGGGGCTGTAGCAGCTCGGGCACAGGGCGACCGTCCCGTAGTTTATCTTCTTTATGTACCCTTTCTGGGCTAAGGCCTCGAGAAGCACCCTCATCTGATCGCTGTCATAGTAGGTTAGCAGGGACGCGAGCTCGCCGTAGGCTATGCCGTCGGGCGTGAACTTGGGGAGTATCCTCTTTACGTTGAGGCCCCTCATCTGCCGGAGGAAGAACTCCTCCTCGTTGTTCAAGGCGGCTAGGGGTTTACCTTCTGGTATCTGCGTGGCTTCAGATTCATCCTCGAAGATACCCAGAAACGTGGAAATGTCTAACACCTGTCGCCGTTGTTGTGACAAAGTCGTTGTGGTAAATTTATATTAGAAACGGATTAATGAACCAGAACACTGGTTCATGTTTCCCGCCGCCCAGATCCTCGGCTAGTAAGTCTTACAAGCGCGTAGGGCATGTATTTTCCATGTCAAAACCGGGTAAAGTATTGATCTCCGTTGACATGGAGGGCATAAGCGGGATAGTTGACTGGGCCGAGGTGGACAGGAACAATAGCGAGTACGCGTTCGCCCGCAAGCTGATGGCCGGTGACCTCAACGCGGCCGTGGAGGGCGCGCTGGCGGCCGGCGTCAAGGAGGTGGTGGTCTCGGACGCCCACGGCGGCATGCGGAACATGAGGCCGGAGGATGTGCACGAGGCGGCGTACCTCATGAGGGGCAGCCCGAAGCCCAACAGCATGATGGAGGGCATAGACGACAGCTTCGACGCCGCCCTCTACGTGGGCTACCACAGCATGAAGGGCACCGAGAACGGCATAATGTGCCACACCATATCGGGGATAGCCGTCGACGGGGTCTTCATAAACGGACGTGAGACGGGGGAGTTCGGGCTGAACTCCGCGCTGGCCGGCTTCTACGGCGTCCCATCTGTTTTCCTCGCAGGCGACTACGCGGCCGCCAAGGAGGCCGAGGCGTTCGTGCCAGGCATCACCACGGCGGCCGTCAAGTGGGCGGTGGGCAGGTACAGCGCCAAGTGCCTGCATTCCAAGGAGTCTGGGAGGCTGATAACCGCTAAGGTGAAGGAGGCGCTGTCGAAGCCGTTCCCCGAGCCGAGGCGCGTGGATGAGCCCGTCGAGGTCAAGATCAGGTTCACGTCCTCGACCATGTGCGACATGGTGTCGCTGATCCCCAGCTTCAAGCGCGTGGAGGGCCGCGCCATGAGGGGCGAGTTCGCTGACTACCAGACGGCCGTAAATGCGCTTCGGGCCGGGATATACCTCGGTGGAACCGCCGAGAGAAGGTAGGCATCTTTCATCACCTTTTTTAGCCGTGGTGCCGCGAAGACACTAGGAATGTCAAGTCTATCCCGGAGACACGTACTCTATGCTGTCGCCGCGTTGATGGTCGGCACAGCCGCCTCTTACATGTACCTCAGCGGCGACGACTCTGCTACGTACAAGGAAGGCACCACCACGGGCCACCTGGTTACGGACGTAATGATACCTCTGCTAGACGGCGACACAATCAGGTTCAGCGATTACAAAGGCGATTTGCTGGTAGTGGACTTCATGGCGCCGTGGTGTCCGCCCTGCAAGGAACAGCTCAAGGTGCTTAAGGAGCTGAACGAGAACCCGGACGTCGAGATAATCACCATCAACATAGACTCCAGATACAATACTAGCAACCTGAGGCAGCTGGCTGAGGACGAGGGTATCACCTGGAGCTTCGGCAGCTCCGCCATGGCGGGCGGCGTCTACCAGGTCAACGCCATCCCCACCATACTGTTTGTGGACGAGGAGGGGGTCATACGTTACCGGGGGTTCTTCACGACCCTAAACCAATTTGAGCAGCTGATGCAGAGTTATGGCTGATGGAGATGGAGCTGGCTAGCCTAGGCGTGGCCTTCACCGCGGGGGTGCTCGCCGTGCTTGCGCCCTGCGCGCTGCCGATGCTTCCGTCATATATGGCGTACTACATGAACCTCGAAGAGGGCGAGAAGAGCCTCGGCGCTTCCCTCGGGCTCGCGTTCACCGTCGTCGCGGGGTTCCTCGTCGTCTTCCTGGTCATCGGGCTACTACCGTCGTTCGCGTTGAACCAGGTGTCGTCGAGGCTCGAATACGTAGCACCGTTCATCGGGGCGCTGCTTGTGTTTATAGGGCTGGCTTCCGGGTTCAGCGACGTCTTCAACCGGGTGCCAGCCGTCAACGTCGCTGCGCCCCAGAAGGCGGGTTATAGAAGCTTCTTCCTGTACGGCGTGGGCTACGGAGCGGCTTCCCTCGCCTGCAGCCTCCCCGTCTTCATACTGCTGGTTCTCCAGTCGTCGACGGCCGGCGGCCCAATAGGCGTGTTGGCCTCTTTCCTGGTTTATGGGCTGGGCGCCTCAACCGTGGTGGTGCCTCTCACGCTGACCCTGACCTACTCGAAGGACTACGTGCAGAGGAGGCTGATGGGGGTTCTGCCCTGGATGAAGAAGATCAACGCGGCTGTACTCGTGGTCGCTGGACTCTACATGATACTCACGGGCCTCTGAGGGCAAGCATTTAACCCCCCGCCCCCAGTCTTCATCATGGCTCGAATCGTTCTCATAGGCGCCGGGAGCAGCGTCTTCGGCTATAACATGGTCCAGGACGCAGCGAACATCGAGGCTTTGCACGGCAGCAAACTCGTGCTACACGATATAGACGAGGCGAGGCTTGCGGCGATGAAGGGGCTCGCCGAAGCCGTAAACGCGGAGACGGGCGCCAGGCTGGAGATAGAGGCTACCATTGATAGGGCGGAGGCGCTCGACGGAGCCGAGTTCGTCGTCGTGTCCATCGCCGTCGACCGCATGAACAGGTGGAGGCTGGACTGGAAGATACCCTACAGCCACGGGATCAAGCAGGTCATAGGGGAGAACGGCGGCCCCGGCGGGCTCTTCCACACCCTTAGGAACATTCCGCCGGTTATGGAGATAGCTCACGACGTGGAGGAGATATGCCCGGAGGCGTTGATGCTAAACTACACCAACCCCGTGCCCAGGCTCTGCCTTGCAGTCAGCCGCTACACCGACGTCAACGTGGTTGGGCTGTGCCACGAGGTTGAACACCAGCTTCAGCGCCTCGCGCCCCTCATGGGGGTGCCGTCGGCCATCCTGGACGCCGTGTCAGCGGGCCTCAACCACTTCAGCTGGTATAAGGAGCTGAGGCTCAAGGACGGCGCGGACGCGTACCCGTTGCTGAGGGAGGCGATGGCATCCGCGAAGGGGTTCCAGCCCCTCTGCAGGGCGATGTACGACAAGTTCGGGCTCTACCCCTCGACGGACGACAACCACCTAGGCGAGTACCTAGCCTACGCGTGGGACATATGCCCCGAGGAGGATAGGGGCTTCAACTGGATAGACCGCTGCGAGAGGCAGGGCCAAATGAAGTGGCTTCAGATCAAAAGGCTCATCGACGGCGAGGAGCCTCTCGACGTGCGGGGGAGGCTCTCAGGTGAACGCGCGATGCACATAGTAGCCGGGGTGCTTACTAGCAGCAACCACATGGAGCTTCAGGTGAACGCCCCCAACGAGGGCCAGATACCCAACCTCATAGGTGACGCCGTGGTGGAGACCCCCGCAGTGGTGACAGGCGGCGGCGTCAAGCCCATACACGTCGGGGAGCTCCCAAGAGGCCTCGCCGCCCTCTGCAACATGCAGATACTCATCGGAAGCCTGGCCGTGGAGGCGGGCGTAAAGGGCGACGTGAACCTGGCCCGGCAGGCCATGATGGTGGACCCTGTGGTGAACGACACGGAGGCGGCGGAGAAGGCGTTCAATGAGCTCATGGAGGCACACGCCGACCTACTGCCCCAGTTCATGGAGGGCAGGCGTTGCACATAGTGCTGGTGGGCGCCCACCCCGACGACGAGTCCATCGCAAGCGGCACCATCGCCAAACACGTGGACAGGGGCCACAGAGCAACCATAGTCGTGGCGACGAGGGGAGGCAGAGGCCACTGGGAGATGGAGCCCGAGACACTCATGGAATTGAGAAGCGAGGAGATGCGGAGGGCGGCAGAAGTCCTCGGCGCCGACCTCGTCTTCATGGACCACCCGGACGCCTCCGTACCCGGCGGCGACAAGCTGAGAGAGGAGCTCGTGGACACGGTGAGGCGCCTCAAGCCAGACGTGTTGCTATCATTCCATCCACTGGTCTGGAGGGACGACCATAGACGCGTCGGGCTCGCCGCCTCCGACGCATCGCTTAAGGCCAGCCTCCCCCTACACGTCACGGGATACCCGGCGCACCGCCCGGCGCCTGAAGTCTACTTCTTCGGCAGGCCCATGACCCCCATCGAGCCCGACGTCTACGTTGACGTGACCGACTACATGGACGTGAAGGTCGAGGCGTTCAGGCAGCATGTCAGCCAGTGGCAGCGGTGGGGCGCATCCCCGGAGGAGCAGGAGGGCTACCTGTACGAGGCAACCCAGCGGTACGTGGAGCGGTTCAGGCAGCTGGGCAGGGAGGCCGACGTCGGGTACGCCGAGGCCTTCATCTCGAAAAGCGGCAGACGATACGCCCACGACCTTCTTCCCAAAAACCGCTGATCTCAAACGATTTAACGGTGAGCCTCTTAGAGTCAATGGATAGAGTTGTCTGGCTCAACGCTTGTAGAGAGGAGGAAGAGGTTCAAGGACACCGGTCTACCCAAGGTGGACTACCACTGCCACATCAGCATAACAGAGTACAGCGACCCCGCCAACCCCACCGTCGTCACGGTCAGCCTTGAGGAGTTTCAGGCAGACCTGCATGAGGCGGGCATAGACAAGGCGGTGGTTCTCAGCGACCGACGCACGAGCCCCGGGCAGGTCTCAGCCTTCGTTGCCCAGGACCCTGGGCGGTTTATAGGGTTCGGGTACGTAGACCCCACGAGGAAAGACGCCGCCGAGGAGGTGCTCAGGCAGAGGAACGAGCTCAGCCTCTTCGGCCTGAAGTTGTACCCCTGCAGCGACGGCTACGCGCCCGACGACGCCCACGCCTTCAAGGTCTACGAGGCGGCGACGAGCATCGCGATGCCGGTGATGTTCCACCACGCCGGGATGCCCGACGCCTACGACCTCTTGAAGCACACAGACCCGGCGCAGATCGACGTAGTGGCCCAGTGCTTCCCGGAGCTGAAGATCGTGCTCGCCCACCTCGGATACCCGCGCGTCGAGGAGACTCTATACGTCTGCAGGAAACACAGGAACGTCTGGTGCGACATAAGCTGGCCCTACGGCGACGTCAACCACCCCAGCTACCTCTACATGCTGTGGAGGGACCTGCTGGTGGCGCTGAACCTGGGCGTCATGGACAGGATGGTGTTCGGCACCGACTACCCCGGCGTCAGGCAGAGGCCCTACGTGGACATGCTCATGAACCTGAACAGGTACGCCACGCACGAGGACCTGCGAATACCGCTGGACAGGATATCCGCTATGCTGGACAGGAACGTCCAGCCCCTACTTCCTTAGGCAATCCTCGACGACGTAAGGGATCTCCTCTATGAGATCCTCGGGCAGGAGGTGGTAGCCTTTCTCAGCGTACACCCTGTCGCCGGCTGCGCCGTTGATGAACGCGGACGCGCATGCAGCGTGGAAGGGCTCCGCGCCCATGGCCATGTAGGCGCCGGCTAGGCCGGTGAGGACGTCGCCTGTGCCGCCGACGGTCATTCCCGGGTTGCCGGTCCAGTTGTACCTCGTGACCCTGCCGTCGCTCACCACGTCCACGCTGCCCTTCAACAGCACCACGGCCCCAAGCTTCTTCGCCGCCTTCTCCACGACGGCGCCCTTCTCCCTGAAGCCTCCCTCCGCCTTCTTACCGGTTAAGAGCTCGAACTCCCTGCCGTGGGGGGTGAACACCAGAGGCGCCTCTACGCTGGGTCTGGTCTGGGCGTACGCCTTGAGGCCGTCGGCGTCGACCACCATGGGGAGACCCTTCATCTGGACGGCGTCGTGTAGCTGCTTGTAGGCTTCGACGGTCTTCTCGTGCAGGCCGAGGCCCGGCCCCACGGCGACGGCGTCCACCTTGTCGAGGAAAGGCTTGACCGTCTCCAAGTTCTTGCGGGTTAGGCGTTTCCCGTCGAGCTTCACCGTTATGAGGCTGGGGCTGAACCCGGCCACCGCCCCTGCTGCCGTCTCGGGGACAGCCGTGTAGACGAGGTCGCAGCCGGCGGCGTACGCAGCCAACGCTGTGAGGGCGGGGGCGCCCGAGTAGGTCTCGCTGCCCCCCACCACCAGCAGGGTGCCGTGCATGCCCTTGTGGCTGTCAGGCTTCCTATCGGGGTGGACCTTGGCCACGTCTCCTGGCCCCGTGTAGAGCTCCGCCTCCGGCGGGATGCCTATGGGGGCGACGACGACCTCCCCCGCTTGCCTGGGCCTGCCCTCGTAACCCCTCTTTGGTTTGTGGAAGGTGACCGTGAGGTCGGCCTTCACGCACTCGCCGTAGGCGACGCCCGTGTCCGCGATGAGCCCCGTGGGCACGTCGATGGCTATCCTGTACGCCTCGGCGGCGTTCATCGCCTGCACCATCTGCAGGTAAGGCGGCCGCAGAGCCCCGCGCATGCTCGTGCCTATGAGTCCGTCTATCACCGCGTCGGCCTTGATCTCCGGTATCTGCGACGAGTCCGTGACGGCCGATACCTCGACGCTGGAGCTCATGTTGCTGACGGCCTCGTAGTTGACGCGGGCGTTCTCCAGCTTGATGTCCGCGGGGTCTCCGAGGACGAGCACCTCCACCTCGTAGCCCATACCGGCGAGGTGGCGGGCGGCCACGAAGCCGTCGCCGCCGTTGCCGCTAAGCCCCGACACGACGACAACCCTGGAGCCGGGTTTGAATCGTTTCGCCGTCTCATCGGCCACGGATTTTCCCGCCGACTCCATGAGCATCTGCGTCGAGACTCCTAGGTACTCCGAGTTCATCTCCACGGCGATCATCTCGGAGACGGTGAGGTATTCGCCCAGCATGACCATTCACTACCACGTACCTGCTACTGGCTCTAATATCTATGACATTATATTTAGTCTTAGACCATAGGATACCCATGAAGATACTATTCATAGCCGGAAGATGGGCCCAGAACGTCGAGGAATCGAAGAGCTTCCAGGCGCTTACTGAGAAGGCCGAAGTCCATCTTACACCCGAAGTGGATCAAGATACCCTAGCCGCGAAGGCGGAGGACGTAGACATCATAATCACGGGGGCACCCGTCTCCGCGAAGATCATCAACAAGGCGAAGCGGCTCAAGATGATCCAGACGACGAGCGTCGGGTACGACCGCATAGACGTGGACGCAGCTGCCGCCAACGGGGTCATCATCTGCAACGTGGCGGAGGCGAACGCGAACAGCGTGGCCGAGCTCGTCTTCGGGCTGGTGCTGGACGTGGCGAGAAGGATATCCGCCCACGACCGTCTCCTCAGGGACGGGGGCTGGGCCAGGTACCACGTCGAACGACAGGTACAGATACGCGGAGGCACCTTGGGCATCGTCGGCTTCGGTGCCATCGGAAGCAGGGTAGCACAGATAGGTAGAAACGCGTTCGACATGAGGGTGCTCGCCTGCGACCCCTACATCATACCCGACAGAGCCGAGCAGTTCGGCGGCAAGCTGGTGGACATGGAGACCCTGCTGAAGGAGTCCGACGTCGTGACGGTGCACACGCCCCTCAACGAGGAGACCCATCACCTCGTAGGCGAAAAAGAGCTCGACCTCATGAAGCCCTCGGCCATACTCATAAACACGTCGAGGGGACCCGTGGTGGACCAGAAAGCCCTGATCAAGGCGTTGAAGGGGGAGAGGATCAGCGGCGCCGGCCTCGACGTCTACGAGACGGAGCCCCTGGAGGAGGACAGCCCCCTCAGGAGACTCGACAACGTCGTGATGACGCCGCACATAGGCTCGACGCCCGGGGCACTAAGGTACATGCTCGAGGTCGCCATCGACAACGTTATACGGGTGGTGGAGGGGAAGGAGCCCTTCAGGATCAAGACGCCTGGCACATACTACACGAGCAGAAAATGGGGGAAGTGATCCCCCCCCAAATTTAGACCGTTAGGAGCTTCCACCTGATTTTTAATGTTCAGCCGGTTTCTCCGGTTATACTCTTTCTTAGCTCGGACACGGAGTCCACTATGGCGTCCGCTCCGGCGTCCAGCAGCTCGGCGCCGCCCACCCCTACAACGAACGCCACCTCAGCGCGGCTACCCGCCTCCGCGTCCGTGGGCTGGTCTCCGACGTACACGGTTTTCTCCGGCGGGGCCCCCGCCAGCTCGTATGCCTTGATTATCATTTCTGGGGAGGGTTTCCCATCGTTCACCATGTCGGCTCCCACAACCACGTCGAATAGCCTGAGGGCGTCCATTTTCTCCAGCGCCCCCCAGGCTAGGCTCGCCTCGCCGTTGGTCGCAACCCCAAGCCTGAAGCCCGAGCCCCTCAGCCTTTCAAGCGTTTCCATGACCCCGGGAAAGAAACTGGGGGTGTATCGTCGTCTCTGGATATCGTCGGCCTCGTCGTATATGATCTTGGACAGCTCGCGGGCCCTGTGCCATGGGTGGCCGTGCTTGTAGAGGGCTACCGCTGAAACGGTGAGGTCCTCCCTACGCGGCGCCTTGCTCAGAGGGCCGTTCATGTCCACCGTTAGGGTCTCCGCGTCTACTCCGGATAGGCGGGCCCAGGTCTCCGCCGCCTTCCTCCCCGCTCTACCGGTCATGGCTTCCAGCCTGCTCTCGGCGAG
The DNA here is from genome assembly GCA_964347405.1 of uncultured Candidatus Bathyarchaeia archaeon. Lineage (GTDB taxonomy): Archaea > Thermoproteota > Bathyarchaeia > TCS64 > TCS64 > RBG-16-57-9. Next base: position 22,062 of record CAYFYM010000093.1, read on the forward strand.
CCGCCTGCTCCTCTCTCTGTCGTCGACCAGGGTCCCGTCCAGGTCGAAAAGCATAAACTCGGCCTCCAGTTCCTCGTCGTTGATCCTCAGCGTCGGCAAGTCTTCACAGCCCTAAAATACCTTGAAACCGTTGTCTCTGATAACTTTTAAATCCCCTAAAACTCAATCTATCTCGGTGCAGGTTTTGGCAACGGCGTTCGTCCTGATTAACGCTGAGATCGGGGCAGAGAGCGAGGTACTGAAGGGCTTGAAGGAGATCGACGAGGTCAAGGAAGCCCACATGGTGTACGGCGTATACGACATCATCGCCCGCATCGAGACGGAGACGATGCAGGAGCTCAAGGACATCATAAGCTGGAAGATACGTCGCCTCGACAAGGTTCGAAGCACTCTGACCATGATCGTGGTCTAAACACCCATCCTATTTTTAGCAACCTTTTTACAAGCCAGCCCATAGCAGTGTTCGAACCCAGTTGAGGCTCCACATCGGCCTGGACGACACGGACAGCCCCGAGGGCGGGTGCACCACCTACGTGGCGGCGCTGCTAGCGGAGCGTCTGCTAGGGCTGGGGGCCCGGTTCATGGACTACCCCATTTTGCTGAGGCTGAACCCCAACACGCCCTGGAAGACCCGAGGAAACGCGGCGGTCTGCCTCAGGGTCGAGGTCGACGAGGGGCGCGAGAACGAGGCGATGAAGGCCGTCCTCGAGCTCGTGGAGGAGCACGCGCAGTTCGGCTGCGATAACACGAACCCGGGGGCCGTTTTCCACTTCGGCGAGGTCCCGGAGAAGGTTGAGGGCTTCTCAAGGAAAGTCGTTAAGCAGATAGTCGAGAGGGAGGAAGCCATGGAGCTGATCAGGAACCACGGGATGCACGCCTATGCATGGAAGAACGGTAGAGGCGTCATCGGCGCCCTCGCGGCGGTAGGTGGGACGCTCCGAGGCGACCACACCTACGAGCTTATCACCTACCGCACCCCAGAGTGCCGCGGCTCTCCCCGGAGGGTGGACGCGGGTTCCGTGAGGAGGATGGACGAGGCCACCAGGGGAGGCACGTTCAACAACGTGGACGAGGAGGGGAGGCCGCTCATCACGCCGCACGGCCCTGACCCGGTCCTATACGGCGTGAGAGGCGAGTCCCCGGAGACAGTCTACGAAGCCTACGGCATCATCGAGGAGCTGGAGCCCGTGGAGCGGTGGATGATCTACAGGAGCAACCAGGGGACGGACGCCCACTTCGCGTCCACGGAGCCGATAAGCGGCCTCACGCCGCACAACCCCGCGGTCATCGAGGGAAGGGTGTCGTCCGTCCCCGAGACCATCACCGGGAGCCACGTCATCTTCAAGGTGAGGGACGGCTCAGGCGAGGTGGACTGCGCCGCCTACGAGCCCACCGGGGGCTTCAGGCACGTCGTCCGGCGGCTCATACCCGGCGACGCGGTTAAGGTCTACGGCGGCGTACGTCCAATGAACCCCGGGCTGACGTTGAACGCGGAGAAGCTGGAGGTGTCGAGGTTGGCCGAGAAAGCTTCTTTCAGGAACCCGAGGTGCCCCAAGTGCGGGGGCGGCACCGAGTCCATGGGTGC
>CAYFYM010000094.1:0-30639 GCA_964347405.1 uncultured Candidatus Bathyarchaeia archaeon
CATCCTCTCAAGCACCCTGAACGTCTCCTCGACAGGCGTCAAGCCCAGCACGTGGGTGGCCACCCGGTTACACTTCACGGAGAAGGTGAACCCCCGGGGCACCCTACGCCTCCACGACCTCACCATGGCAAGCCCCGGCACGTGATAGAAAGTCGTGTTCACCTCGACGTAGTCGAAAAGCTCCGCGTAGGCCCTGAGCCCATCCTCCTCCACAGGCGGCAGATACGCCCACCCACCAGTGCCCACCATCACACGCTCATTATCCAGCAGCGAGGCGGGAAAAGAGGCCTCCAACAAACTCTTTGGGCTCGGAGCCGTCATGCCTCGAAGCAATGACACGAAGCCTATTTAACGAAGTCGCATCCCCCGGTACCCGGGAGATGGCTGAAAGACCATTAGTAGTGTAGATCCACTACCCAAAACCCTTTTTTAGCATGAACAGGAGTGGTGTTCTAGGCTATGAGCAAGTAGCCGAGGTGTGAAGTACATTTGAGTATAGAAGCCTACATAATGATGAACATAAAATCCGGTTCAGAGGACCAGGTCTGTGAGACCCTCACGAAGTTCCAGGAAGTAGAAGAGATCGCCGTCATATACGGAGAGTATGACGCCGTGATAAAGGTCAAGACATCCGACATGAAATCCCTCGACACGTTCATAATCGAGAAGCTGAGGGCGATACCGAACATCTTCCTGACGGCGACGATGCTCATAGCGAAGCAGTACAAGTAGCCGCCAGACACAAACCTTATTATCCATCGCTTTATCCTAGACTCTACGTTCGCCCTGGTAGTATAGTCAGGCCCAGTATGTCCGGCTGTCACCCGGACGATCCCGGGTTCAAATCCCGGCCAGGGCGCCAACACAAACCCCATTTGATAGAATCAGTTATTCTTGCACCCTCCAATTCAACTAAGTTTTTTAGTAGGTATCAATACTGGTGTATAGAAACAGAGAGAAAGCGGACGCAAGGAGTGAAAGGATTTGTTCATGCCTAGAGCCTATGACAGGGCCATAACCATATTTTCGCCTGAAGGCCGGCTCTACCAAGTCGAGTACGCCCTCGAGCTCGTGAAGAGGGGAGCCCCCGTGGTCGGCGTCTCGTGCCCCGATGGGGCCGTGCTTGCCGCAAACGAGACCCCGGAGAGCGACCTCGAGGACCCGGACTACTTCAGGAAGATATACCAGCTCGACGACCACGTCGCCTCGGCGATAGCCGGCCTAAGCAGCGACGCCAGGGTGCTCATCGACCAGGCAAGGGTCTACTGCCAGAGCAACAAGCTCCTGTACGACGAGCCCGTGGACGTCGAGGTGCTCGCCAGGAGGCTGGGGGACCTTGCGCAGGTCTACACCCAGCACGCCGGGGTACGCCCCTTCGGCGTCAGCATGATAATAGCGGGGTACGACTCCACGGGTAGCCGTATCCTGACCACCGACCCCAGCGGAGCATACAGGGGTTTCATGGCCACCGCCGTCGGGAGGAAGAGCGAGGAAGCCAACCGGCTCCTAGAGGAAAAGTACAGCGACGACCTGCCTATGGACGGGGCCGTGAAGCTGGCCATAGAGGCGGTGAACGTCGCGTCCGATATACCCGTTACATCCCAGACAGTCAAGGTCGCGGTGATCCCCACGGAGACCAAGACCTTCAAGAGACTGACTGAAGAGGAAGTGGGTACTCACCTCCAGTAGGAGGCTCAGACATGAGCGCCAAGTACACCCTTGTCCGCTACCAGACCGGCAGCGAGAAGTTCGAGATAATGGTCGACCCAGACAAGGGGCTGGCGTACAAGAGAGGAGAACTGGGCGAGGTACGCAACGCCCTCCTCGTAGACACCGTATTCACCGACGCCAACAAGGGAGAGAAGGCGTCGGCGGAGAAGCTGGAGAACGCCTTCGGGACGAGCGACCCGATAGAAGTCGCGGAGATGCTCTTCGAGAAGGGGGTCTTCCAGCTTACCCAGCAGCAGCGGAGAGAGATGATGGAGCAGAAGAGGAGACAGATAATCCACATCATCTCACGCACCTACGTCGACCCCAAGACCAAGCTCCCTCACCCTCCCATGAGGATAGAGAACGCCATGGAGGACGTGAGGATCCAGATAGACCCCTTCAGGGACGCGGACGAGCAGGTCAAGGACGTGGTCGACGCGCTGCGGCACATAATGCCCATGAGCAGCGACAACGTTCAGATAGCTATAAAGATACCCGCCGAGTACACGGGAAAGAGCTATGGTATAGTGAAGGACTTCGGCGAGATAACGAGGGACGAGTGGCAGTCGGACGGCTCATGGATAGCCGTGGTGGAGCTGCCGGCGGCCATGCAGTTGGAGATGCTCGAAGCGCTGGGCAAGTCCACCCAAGGCAACATCCAGTCCAAGATAGTTAAGTAACGAAGGAAGAAAAGTTGAGCGTAAAATTTGAGACACGCGACATAGTCGTCCCGGGCGACCTGTTGTACGAGGGCCGCATAAGGACGGGGGAGAACACGTTCAGGAGGGAGGGAAACGTATACTCCAACAAGGTAGGGCTAGTCAACTACAGCAAGGACAGAGTATCGGTGATCGCCCTAGAGGGCACATACACCCCGCTCGTGGGGGACCTGGTGGTCGGCATGGTCAGCGACATAGAGCTTGGGCAGTGGGTCGTCGACATCGGGGCGTCCACCGACGCCATACTGACGATAAACGACGCCATCAACAAGTCGTTCAGAACCAGCTTCGACATGACCCGGGTGCTAGACGTGGGCGACGTCGTGGTAGCCAAGATCGTCGACCTCGACAGAAGAAGAACCCCAATCCTGTCCATCGTGGGCAGGGAGCTTGGGAAGGTCCACGAGGGCTTCATAATGAAGATAACGCCCTCTAAGATCCCCCGACTCATAGGGAAGAAGGGAAGCATGATCAACATGATCCTCAGAGAGACCCGGTGCCAGATCACCATAGGCCAGAACGGGAGGATACTGATCAATGGCAGAAACCGGGAGGACGAGGAGCTAGTTGTAAAGGTAATCCACAGGATCGAGAACGAGGCACACACATCGGGCCTCACCAACAGGATCCAGGAGTACCTTAGAAAGATCAAGGAGGATAGAAAATGAGTAAGAAAACAAAAAAGAAGACCACTAAGAGGAAATCCTCGAAGAAGAAGTGGGCGAGAGTGGACGGCCGGAAACCCGACGAGCTCAGGCCCCTTAACATCGAGAGCGGCGTCATCCCCAACGCGGACGGCTCCGCCTACATCGAGATGGGCAGAAACAAGATAATCGTTGGAGTCTACGGCCCAAGGGAGATGCACCCTAAACGGTTCAGCAAACCCAACAGAGGCGTGCTGAGGTGCAGGTACCACATGGCGCCCTTCAGCGTCGACCCGAGGCGGTCGCCGGCTCCGTCTAGGAGAGACCAGGAGATCAGCATGGTGATGACGGACGCCATCGAGCCCGCGCTGTTCCTCGAGAGGTACCCGCGGAGCGTCATAGACGTCTACGCGGAGATCATCGAAGCGGACGGAGGCACGAGATGCGCGTCCATAAACGCGGCCGCCGTCGCCCTAGCCGACGCGGGCATACCCATGAAGGACCTTGTTTCTTCGTGTGCTGCAGGCAAGTACGACGGCAAACTCGTCCTTGACCTCGGAGACTATGAGGACAAGAAGGGCGAGTCAGACGTACCCGTGGCGTACTTACCCAAGATCGGCGAGGTGACCCTCCTACAGATGGAGGGCATCATGACCCAGGAAGAGACCGAGAAGTGCATCGACCTAGCCATAGAGGGATGCAAGCAGGTCTACGAGGCCCAGAAGGAGGCGCTCAAGAAGAAGTACGGAATGGTCGAGGGCGCAGACGAGGAAGAACAGGAAACCGAGGAGGATGAAGAAGAATGAGCAACACCATAGTATCGCGGCTTAAAAGAAAGAAAATCATGGACGTACTGGCCACCGGGAAAAGGATGGACGGCAGAGAGCTTCTACAGTACAGGGACTGGGAGATAAAGACCAGCTTGCTTGTGAAATCCGAGGGATCAGCAGAGGTTAGGCTGGGGAAGACCCATGTGGTGGTCGGCGTCAAGGTCGATGTAGGCCACCCCTTCGAGGACACACCGGACGCGGGGGTCATGATGGTGAACGCGGAGTACACTCCTGCGGCCCACCCGACATGGGAGCCCGGGCCCCCGCCGGACGACGCCATCGAGCTCGCCAGAGTAGTCGACAGGGGCCTGAGGGCCGCTGAGATACTCGACATGGAGGAGCTCGGCCTGGTATCAGGCGAGAAGGTCCAGATGATCTTCATCGACCTGTACGTGCTCAACTACGACGGCAACCTCATCGACGCGTGCTCCGCCGGGGCGCTGGCAGCCCTCACTACAGCGGAGGCACCCAACTTCAAGGTATCCAAGAAGGGCGAGGTCGAGAAAACAGACAAAACCGAGAAACTGAAGCTGAAGGCCCACCCCGTCGCCGTCACCGTCTGCAAGATAGGCGACACGCTCATCGTGGACCCCACCTACGACGAGGAGGAGGTAAAGGACGGCAGGATAACCGTCACCGTCGACGAGAACGGCAACCTGAACGCCATACAGAAACGCGGACCAGTCGGCTTCACCGTTGACGAGATAAAGAAATGCATAAATATCGCGTCGGAGAAGGCGGCAGAGACAAGGGCTATAGCATTGGCGGGCGAGTAATGGCGAGGAAGAAGAGAAGAGACATAGGGATGCGGACGAGGGGCGGAGCCACTCTCCGTAAACGCTACGGCAGGATAATGGACACGGTCAGGGCGTACCATAAATGCCCCTCCTGCGCCAGCCCATCCGTTAGACGCGTCAGCGTGGGCATCTGGAGCTGCAGGAAGTGCGGCCACAAGTTCGCGGGGGGAGCCTACGCGCCTTCGACCAAGCTGGGACAGGCCGCCCACAGGATACGCGCCCAAGCCTAAACTCTTTTTTTATGACGATGAAAAAGAACCTCACCAAGAGGGCGTCGGCGGAGATACACGTCGATGTGCCTGATGAAATGGTGGAGGCCGTCTTGGACGCGCTGAGCCCGGAGATCGAGTCGCCCTCGTCTGAGAGATCAAGCACGGCTATCCGGAAAACCGTCGACGGAATACTCATTGTCACGGAGGCAAGCGACACTACGGCCATGAGGGCAGCTGTAAACAGCTACCTTCGCTGGGTCCAAGGCATCCTGGACATGCTCTCAAGAATGGGTTGACGGCTCCATGGGGAATTCTTTATACCGTGCACAGTCGAGTTAAGTTGATCATCGAAGGTGAAGTGTTTGAAGAACGAGTTAAAGAGGAGGCTCAAGGCAGACGAACAGCTGTACGGTACATGGATCACCCTGGAGGCGCCCATGGTGTCCGAGATGATGAGCACCCTCGGGTTCGACTACTTCGTAATAGACACCGAGCACGCGCCCCTCGACATCCGGACGGCGCAGACCCTGATGCAGGCCATGCACCCGACATCCAAGACCACGCCCATAGTCAGGGTGTGGTGGAACGACATCGTCGCCATCAAGAGGGCCCTGGACGTGGGCGCCTACGGGGTGCTGGTCCCGTGGGTGAACAGCAAGGAAGAGGCGGAGCTGGCTGTCAAGGCGACCAGATACGCCCCGGACGGGCTCAGGGGCTGCGGTCCCAGACGGGCGGCCATGTTCGACCCCGAATACTTCGAGACGGCCGACGAGGAGATAGCCGTCATTGTGCAGATAGAGACCACGAATGCGGTCTCCAACATAGAGGACATCTGCAGCGTCGAAGGCGTGGACGCGACATACATAGGCCCGGCCGACCTCTCGGCCAGCCACGGCCACCTCGGCGACATGAGCCACCCCGACGTTCAGAGGGCCATAGACAGGGTCTACGACGCCACGAAGGCGGCCGGCCTAGCAGCGGGGATACATCAGGGCTCCGGCAGCACCATCGAGAAACGCATGGAGAAGGGGTACAACCTCGTCACCGTTGGCAACGATCTCATATACATGCGGATGGGCGTCCAGAACCAGTTCAAGGAACTGGGGATTAAAAAATAATTTCTTTTACTCGTACTCAATCGTCGCCGGCGGCTTAGGCGTCACGTCGTAGTAGACCTGTGTCACGTCGATGCATGAGTCCAGTATCCTCGAAGCCGCCTCCCGGAGGGTGTTCCACGGGAGCCTCATCACCTCGGCCGTGAGGTAGTCCCTCGTCTTAATGGCCCTCATCGAAACCGCGTAGCCTTCGCCTTCCTTCTCGTCAACGAGGTAAACGAGACGCGTGGCCTCAGGGTAGTTGTCCTGGAGATAGTGGAGTGTCTTCTCAAGCTGCCCGTGCCTGAGCTCCATAGCCCGGTCCATGCTGTCTCTGACGGCGAGGGTGATTACGGAGCCATACGCGCGTTTACCGTTTATCAGCCCGGTGGCTTTCTCGTTCAGGAATCCTGCCGTGATCATCATGGGGTCGAGTTCAAAGATCTCGGCGGCGTCCCGTTTGAGAACCTTGAGTTCTTTCGGGGTTTGGCCGCTGAATATCGCCGCGAAGAACTGGGATGGGTTATGGGGCTCGAAGGCCTGCTCCACTATGAACGTCGCCTTCTTTATCTCCTCCAGCTTCTCTGGCGTGATCTCGCCCAGAACCCTAATGCTTAGACCGGGGCCCGGGAAGGGCTGCCGATTGGCTAGCTCTGGTGGTGTGCCCAAGTCTCGCGCAACCTCCCTGACCTGATACTTGTATAGGTTCTTCAGGGGCTCGACGACGGTGAACCCGTACTTTTCCACGGGGTTGATGCCGATCTGCTCGAGGACGTTGTGCTGGGTCTTAATGTTCGCGGACGTCTCGTCGATGTCAGCCTTTATGGTTCCCTGGACAAGGTAACGGCACTGCTCCTCTTCAGCTATCTCGCTGAGCGTCTCGTAGAACGTCTTCCTGAACGCCTTCCTTTTATCCTCGGCGTCCGATAGCCCCAGTAATGCCTCGGTGAATTTCTGCCTCTCGTTAACTATCCTCAAGGGAAGGTTTAGAGGCTCTGAGGACAGGAGTGACTTTACCTGCTCGGCCTCGCTCAGCCTCATGAAGTTATCGTCGATGAACACGCAGACTAGGTTATCCCCTATGGCTTTGTGGACTAGAACGGCGGAAACCGTGCTGTCGACCCCGCCTGAGCAGGCGACAAGGGCTTTTTCGGCCCCGAGGGTCTCCTTTATAGCCTTAATCTGGCCTTCTATGAAGGCTTCTGAGTTGAACTCCGCCATTCCACTCAGAGCATCATGTTCTGGTTCACGAATAAAAGTTTTCCAGCAAACTAAAGGAACATGTAAAATTTTGTGATATTTAAACGAGAATATTGACTTTAATATGAAACATATGTCGCTGAGAAATGGTAGGAAACGCCGGTAGTTTGAGTCGTTTAACCTCGTGGCCTAGACCGACGCAGACGCGAGAAACGCCGTAACTTTTGCCCGATTGAGGGAAAAACACTTAGACCTGAATCCTTCAAACGCTGGAAGAGATATATTTCATCGGGGCACACGTATTCTCTGTGTCTCCTTATGTATGACATAGTTATCAGAAACGGTAAAGTCGTTGATGGTACAGGGAACCCCTGGTTCTTCGCGGACGTAGCCATCAAAGACGGATGGATAGAAGAAATCTCGAGAAAGGGAATAGACGAAGCCGTGAAAGTCATCGACGCAGAAGGACTCGTGGTCTGTCCCGGGTTCATCGACGCCCACAGCCACGGCGACTCTAACTCGCTGGTCTACAGGGACATGGAGAACGTGGTTCATCAGGGTATAACCACGGTGGTCGCGGGTCAGTGCGGCTCCAGCTTAGCCCCGCTTAGCGACGAGATCCGCGGCGAGAGACAGAAGGAAGTAGATACACAGCTGCCTGAGGGGGTGGAGCTGAAGCTCACATGGACCTCCTTCGACGAGTACCTCCGGGAGGAAGAGAAAGAGGGGCTCGGCGTCAACGTCGCTCACCTTGCGGGGCATGGAGCCATCAGGGCAGCCGGCATGGGCCGTGATGCACGTGAACCGACGCCCGGGGAGCTTGAAAGGATGAGGGAGCTTACGGCGGAGGCGATGAAGGCGGGGGCCTATGGGCTCAGCACAGGCCTAATATACCCTCCAGGCATCTACGCCGAGACCCCGGAGATCATAGCCTTGGCTAAGGTGGTTGCCGGGTACGGCGGGGTCTACGACTCCCACATCAGGGGCGAGGGGAAGACCTTGATGAAGGCCCTGGGCGAGGCGCTGGAGATCGGTGAGAAGGCGGGGATCCCCGTGCAGATAAGCCACCACAAGGTTGCCAGCAGGGCCATCTGGGGCATGAGCAGGGAGACCCTGAAGATGTTCGAGGACGCCAGGGCCCGGGGCGTAGACGTCACCGTCGACCAGTACCCTTACAAGGCGGGCTCGACGAGCCTGATGACCCTTCTTCCTCCATGGGTTCATAGTGGGGGAAAAGAGGCCGCCTTAGCGCGTCTAAGTGATCCAGATCAGAGGGAGAGGATGAGGAGGGAGATAGAGGAGGGTATTCCCGGCTGGGAGAACTTCGCAGGGGAGCTGGGCTGGGAAAACGTCTACGTGACATCTGTGAAGACCGACGAGAATAAGGCTGTCGAGGGAATGAACATGGTCGAGGTCAAGGAGCACCGCGGGGCCACCGACGAGTTCACGGCCCTATACGAGCTTCTGTTGGAGGAGGAGGGGGTAGCCGGGATGGTGATATTCTATGGCGAAGAGGACGACGTCAAGCGCATCATGAAGCACCCGCTCCAGATGGTGGGCACCGACGCCGGCAGCTGCAACATAGAGGGGCCGTTCCGGAGAGGAAAGCCGCATCCCAGGCACTACGGCACCTACCCCAAGATACTCGGCAGATACGTCCGGGAGGAGAAGACGCTGAGGCTTGAGGAAGCCGTGAGGAAGATGACCAGCTTCCCCGCCCAGCGCTTCGGCTTATTGGATAGAGGCGTTGTTAGGCCCGGCATGTATGCGGACATCACAGTGTTCAACCCCGAGACGATAATCGACAGGGCCACATACGAGGAGCCCCACCGTTTCCCCGTCGGCATAGACTACATGATGGTGAACGGGGTGCCAACCATAGAGGAAGGCAGCTATACGGGTGCACGTGCGGGAAGGACCCTCAGAAAGAGATGATTTCTTAATAAAAAGGTAGGGGATCCCTACTTTTTCTTTATGTAATTGCAGAAGTGGGCGGGCGTCGCGTGGACCACCGGAAGATCCACCATGGTCTTGAGGCCGGGCTCGGCGTTGATGACCAGCGGGATCATGTTTGTGGTCATGGCGATGGTGCCGTGGTCGCCGTGCACGCAGGGACTGATCTTCTGGTGGATCGGCGGCACTCCCTCGATGTCGACGCTGTCGAACTCCTCCGGCGCCCCGATGTAGGCCCTGAAGTCCATCGTTATGACGGGTTTGCCTCCCTTCACGCCGTAGGCCATCTGTTTCGTGCCCGCGTTATTTCCTTTAGGGACCTTGATGGCGTCGCTGGCTACATCGCGGTCCAAGATCACTGGCTCGGGTGGATCTACTTTTATCTCCTCAAGCTTCCAGCCCAGCGAGTCGGAGATCATCTGTATGCTCTGCTCAAGGCCGACATGCCCAGTGATCTTCCCACCTTCGATGGCATCCCTGAACTCTTCCTCGGTCATGCCTGAACCGATCTTCTTCTGGAATGGGATGCGGCGAGTCGCGGCGTCCATCTGTCGTGTCACGTAGATGGACTCGACTTCTTCGCATGGGCCTGTGAGGAACGTCGGCAGGGTGTCCATGAGGAAGCCGGGGTTGATGCCCGTTCCAAGAAGCGTGGCTCCATGCTTCTTGGCGAGCACATCAAGCTTGTCTGCGTACCTGGTCCCCTCCTCTGTGGCGTAGGGGTAACCTAGTTCTTCACAAGTGCTTACGATGTTTACCCCGTGTTTGAGTATCTGCTCAAACTGCTCGTAGGTCTGCCTCAGGTATGACAGGGTGGTGTGGCAGACCACATCGGGCTTGGTTTCTTTGAGCACCTTGTCGGCGTCACTGGAGATGATCACCCCGATCTTTTCCCCGCCAAAGACTTCCCCGAGGTCTTTTCCGACGATGTCGGGGTTGATGTCAACGGCCCCGACGATCTCGATGCCTTCCTTTGTCAGGAGGTGTGTCGCGAGCCTTCGACCGATTACCCCGATTCCATACGACACTACTTTAACGTTTTTCAACTTGGTTCAGGGTAAAACTCTTTCAATCATGTTTATAGTTTACTGAAAATCGCCTAGACTCATCTGAGTGGATGGCTATGCGTATGTCATTCTCTTGTTTGTAGGTATGGATGCCTCCTTGACATCTCTCTATATATGACGTACCCAGTTTTTTCGCCAACCCTATCCAAGATGGGAGAAGGAGAAAACAGACGTGAACCATGTAAAGACACTAAAAAACAGGCGCGGCATGACCGGACTTGAGACAGCTATAATCCTTGTTGCATTCGTGATTACTGCCGCTGCTTTCGCGTTCGTCGTCCTGAACATGGGTTTCCTGACGGCTGAGAAGGCTCAGTCGGTCATCAGTTCTGGTATTAGCGAGGCAGCCTCGGCGTTACTCACAGACAGCGGCATGGTCGGACAGTTCTCGAACGTAACCGGCGACCAGGGCGACATCTGCCTCACGAAGCTGATATTCTATCTGAAGCTATCCCAGGGCCACGAGCCTATTGATCTAGATGACAGCGTGATGGTGGCAACCTACACCAACGAGAGGTGCCACGGCCAGATCTATAACTCTAACGGCACCATCATGACTGTATCTGGAGTGAACAGTGACGGAGACTCGCTGCTTGAGACCGGCGAAAAGTTCAAGGTGGTCATAGACTTCACTGGACTTGCTATAGATGACGTCGACCCAGCAGTCACGGCAGGTAACCGCCCAGACTTGTATGCTCACCCATACGAGGAGCTCAGGATCGAGCTCAGGCCCTCTGCGGGCGCCGTGTTGACGATCGAGCGTCAGATCCCGGCTGTCTACAGCGCTGTCATGGTGATCGAGTAGACTGGTGAGGGCTAGGTCTCCAAATTCCTTTTTTTTATTTTAACCTGTTCTGTGCCCTGCAGTCGTTGGCTAAATCCTCTGAAGGGCTCTACGCCCCTACGTTTCAAGTACATCAACCCGAGAAACACCAGCATACCCGGTAGTAGGTAGACCGCAATCATCTTGAATGCTCTGTTGAAGGCTGTGCTCTCCTCCATAAGCAGCCAAGTCACCGGAACTATGCTGCCCTGGAAGTTCCACCAGTTGCTCGGCGTGATGTGCAAAGTGTACCAGACGAGGTCGCACGCGATGGGTATCATCAGAAGCACTAGATGGTAGAGCCACACCATTATCCCCATATCGTCGTCGACGACGGCGAGGGGCAGAACGGCTGAACCAATGTACCAGGCGAAGAGGGCGACGAACTCGAAAAAGGAGTTGTCTACGCTTGGATTGAAGAAAATGTTGATTATCACCAGAACTGCTACCAGAAAAGGTGCTAACGAAAGCCAAGGAGTCTTTCCCGCCTGGTTTTCAAGCTCTTTTTTAGGTAATACATCGTCGTAGAAGAAGGCGATCACCATGAGTACCGCGACCATGGCGAACCCCTTCATGGTCTTTATGAACAGCGAGAAGTACCCGATGACAGGCATTCTGTTGATGACGCGCCCGATGACGAGCCTCTCAGGCACCGGGACGCCGTCGGGGAACATGTTGTGGTCGCCCTTCGTCGTATAGTACCATTCGTCGTCTTCCTCGTGTTTACCGATGGCCCTGTGCACTATGTACTCGTCCTCGAACCCCGGCCTGATGAACACCAGGATGTCTCCTTCCGGCATGGGGGCTGCAACCACGTCGTCGAAGTCTTCGATCGCCTTGATGAATATGAAGTCGCCCACCCCCAGAGTCGGTACCATGCTCTGAGAGATGACGACCATCATAGGGTTATCTGTGCCAAGGGTGTTCCTCAGCACGTACATGCCGCCGTAGAAGACGGCTACGAGGACTATGAAAGTCGCTCCGTAGCGAAGTATCTCCTTGGTCCCGTCATCCATTATCTATTGATCACTGTCAGGTTTGTCGATCTCTATTCTGGGGTCTATCCAGGCAGTCAACAGCTGGCAGTACACCGGGTCCTTTGTTCCGCCTCTGAAGCACTTCTCCACCTCGCCGCATATGAGGCACGGGCACCCCCTCACCGAGTTGAGGGTTACGGGCTCCGTCTTGCTGATCAGCTTATACGTCCAGCGTCCGTTGTTGAGAACCTCCTCACGGGTTATCCTGCCCTTCTCCTCGAACTTTTTAGCCAGCCGTGAGCCTTCTCTGCTGCTAACCTCCAGGAGCTTCCAAAGATCGCTCTGTAGAAGCCCCTCATCTCCTTTGTCGTAGATTAGCCTAAGGGCCCTATGCTCTATGCTACTGGTCCTCGGTGGCAACATCTACCAACCGTTAATCGTAGTATATGAGGTCGTAGTCCTTTAGTATCTCGTGAAGCTTCTCCACTGCCTCTCGGACCATGTCCTCGTGCTTAGCCCCCGTGCAGACCAGCTTCCCTGACGCGAACAGCAACATCACCACCTTGGGTTCGCCCATCCTGTAGATTAGGCCGGGGAACTGCTCGGGCTCGTACATCACGTTGTCCATGATGTCGGCTGCGGTCTCTAGGTCGATCTTGCCGTGGAGGTTGGCGCTGGCTACGATGTTCTGGATGACTATCTTGGGCTTCCCCAGTATGATTATGCCGTTGTTCTTTAGCTCTCTGACCACCTTTTTAACGGCGCTGCGGGCCATCTTCTCGCTCTTGGCGCCCGTGCAGACCATCTTGCCCGAGCCGAAGATGAGGGTGGCCGTCTTTGGTCTCTTAAGCCTGAAGACAAGGCCCGGGAACTGTTTTGGCCTATACTCGACGTTCCTGAAAACCTTCATGATGGCCAGGAGGTCGATCTTCTGGTCCCGGCTCGCTGAGGCAACCACGTTCTCGATGCTTATGGCGAGGTCTTTCTTCTCGTTTTCGAGTTCGGAGTCTAGTTCTTCTGACGTTTTCTCAATACTCATTCTATTCCACACCTTATGAAGCTGCCAGCTACAGCCTGCTTACCTTCTCCAGAACGTCCTCGGTGAGGATGTCCTGGTTGATTATCTCTACCACGGGTATGGTGTTCATGTTTGGCTCGTGCATCACCTTCTCGCTATACCCTATCTCCCCCGAGTAGCTGTTGTACGTGATGAAGCTTCCCTCTATGGCTTCCTTCGTCTTGACGAAGTAGAGGAACACCTCGCTCAGGGTTCCGCCGATGACGAAGTAGAGATGGTCGCCCTCGTTTTCCATGTGTTGTATCACGTTTGAAGCCGGGGAGGAGGCGACCAGCATGACTATGTCCCTGATTGATTTCAGCTGGACAAACTTCATGACATTCCATATATAAAGAGGGGTAGGGGTATTTAAACTATTTAAATAAAAATGCATGGATGAAGCAAAAAACCGTGCACGGAAGCCCTGTGTGCAGCTTATATAAAAGCTGATCGTAGTTGATGCAGTGATTGGTTTGAGTGAGTTGTTGTCTCCTGAGGAGTTCTACGGCTTCAAGCCGGGCACGGACCGGGAGCTCGTGAGGTGGGATAGGGTGGTGGAGTATTTCCGGCACCTCGACGCGGCCTCGGACAGAGTGAAGATCGAGGAGCTGGGGGAGACCACCTTGGGGAACCCCATGATACTCGCCGTCGTCTCTTCCCCCGGGAACCTGGGGAGGCTCGGCGAGATAAGGGAGACGAGTTGGAGGCTGAGCCACCCCAGGGGTCTCTCCGAGGGGCAGGTAGACGGGCTCGTAGCCGGAGGCAAGGCGGTGGTGGCGATGACCATGAGCATTCACGCCTCGGAGGTCGGAGGTACCCAGTGCTCATCTGATCTGGCGTACAGGCTGGCCACCGGTGAGGACGGGCTTACCACGTGCATATTAGAGAACGTGGTGCTGCTTCTTTTCCCGTGCGCCAACCCGGATGGGCAGATGATGACGGTGGACTGGTACCGCGAGTGGCTTGGCACCGAGTACGAGGGGTGTGGCCTGCCGCGGCTCTACCACGAGTACGTGGGCCACGACAACAACAGGGACTCTTTGACGCTCACCCAGGTGGAGACCCGGATCATGAACAAGGTGCTTCTCGGCGAGTGGTTCCCCCAGGCGTACGTCGACTTCCACCAGATGGGGTTCTACGGGTCACGTTTCTTCGTTCCGCCTAACAGCAACCCGGTCAACGAGGTGGCGGACCCCTTGGTTTGGACGGAGCAGAAGCACTACGGGGCCCAGATGGCTATACGGATGGCGTCCGAGGGCGTAAGCGGCGTCGAGCAGGCGGCGGTGTTCCCCGCGGACTTCATGCCCGGGTTCAGCTTGGTGTTTCCCTGGTTCGGGATATGCGGCATGTTCACAGAGTCGGCCAGCGTCAAGTTCGCGACGCCGGTGTACGTTCACTATCACCAGCTTCAGCCCCACCCGCGGGGGCGCCCCGAGTACCGCGCCTCGGTTAACTTCAACGACCCCTGGAAAGGGGGCTGGTGGCGCCTCGGAGACGTGCTTAGGGGCCAGCTGGCGGCGGCCATGGCCACGCTGGAGGTGGCCGCGAACAACCGTGAGATGATACTAAGGAACATGAACGCTAAGGCCGTGAGGAGCATCGAGAAGGGCAGGGCTGAGGCGCCGTACGCGTTCCTTTTCCCGCCGGGGCAGAGGTACCCGAACACGGCTCACAGACTCTTGAAGACCCTCATGGAGATGAGCGTCGAGGTGCACGTGGCCGCCTCTCCCATATCGGTTGGCGACGTCACCTATCCAGAGGGAACCTTCGTGGTGTTCGCGAGCCAGACGGCGCGCCCCTTCCTCGTCAGCCTCCTCAGCCGCACCGTCTACAGGGATAACCTGTGGGTCAGGTCTCAGGACGGAAAGCCCATGATGAACTACGACTTCGCCACCCAGACCATGGCCGAGTTCAAGGGCGTGGACGTGGTGGAGGCGGAGAAGTTCCCCGAAGGCTCCTTCAGGGAGGTCACGGAGATGTGGATGTCCGAGGGCGTAGTCGAGGGTTCGAAGATCGGGTACGTCCTGGACGGGAGGATAAACGACTGCTTCAAGGCTTTGAACCTGCTGGCGAAGGAAGGCGTAGAGGTCCACAGGGTTCACGAGTCGGTAGACTTGGGCGAGGAGTCTCTTCCGCCGGGGGCCTTCTATGTTCCGAGGAAGAGGGGCGTGGAGCCCAAGCTCAGGAAGGTTGCAGAAGAGACGCATCTGAGGTTCCATGGGCTAGATGAGGAGCCAGGGTTCAGCCACGGCCCAGTCAAGCCGCTTAAGATCGCCTTATACCAGAGGTACTGGGGCGGGAACATGGACGAGGGCTGGACCCGATGGCTCCTTGAGCAGTATGGCTTCGAGTACACCACCGTGATGGACGAAGAGGTCAAAGAGGGGCTGCGTGGCTATGACGTGTTCATCCTCCCCAGCGACCCGCCGGCCTTCATAACGGGGGAAGGCGTCGAGGAGTGGTACGAGGAGAAGTTTAAGGGCACGCTCACGGCCCCAGTGCTGCCCCCGGAGTACAAGACGGGGATAGGCGAGGAGGGCGTGGAGAAGGTGAAAGAGTTCGTGGAGAAGGGCGGCAGAGTGCTGGCCCTCTACGAGTCATGCGAGTTCGCCATAGAGGAGCTGGGCGTCCCCGTGAGGAACACGGTGAAGGACCTGAAGCCCGACGAGTTCCACTGCCCAGGCTCCACAATAAGGGTGAACATAGACAACACGCATCCCCTGGGTTACGGTATGCCGGAGAAAGGCCTGATACTGCTCAGGGGGAACCACGCCTACGCGGTCAAGGGAGGGCACTGGAACGAGAACTACAGCACTGTGATCACGTACCCGGAGGAGGACATGATGCAGAGCGGGTGGCTCATCGGGGAGAAGCACCTGGCCAGGAAGGCCGCACTAATCAAAGCCAAGATGGGGGACGGCGACGTGGTGCTCTACGGGTTCGCGCCGCAGATGAGGGCGCTGACCGACGCCACATTCAAGGTCTTCTTCAACGCCCTCGTGGGCTAGCCTTTCAACACCTTTTTAATCAGGCCCCCGTCCTTCAACTGGATAGACATGAAGTGCGCGTTATGCGGATCAGAGATCCCTGAGGACGCCAAGTACTGCCCGAAGTGCGGCGAGACCGTGGACAAGGGCATACCCGGGTTCATCATAGTGACGACGCCTGAAGTGCCTGGTTACAGGATCACCAAGGTGCTCGGGGTAGTGACGGGTCTGACGCCGAGGACCAGAGGGATCTTAGGCAAGTTCGTCGCCGGCTTCGAGTCCATGTTCGGCGGCGAGGTCACGGCCTTCACGAGCGAGTTGGAGAAGGCAAGGCTGGACGCCATACGCCGGGTCAGGGACAAGGCAGTTGACGTTGGGGCCAACGCCATCGTGGGGCTTGACCTTGAGACCAGTGACTTGGGGCTTCAGCTTGGGGTCGTCGTGATCTCCGCAACAGGTACAGCCGTGGTTATCGAGGAGAACTAGCTACTC
Organism: uncultured Candidatus Bathyarchaeia archaeon; assembly: GCA_964347405.1. Classification (GTDB taxonomy): domain Archaea; phylum Thermoproteota; class Bathyarchaeia; order TCS64; family TCS64; genus RBG-16-57-9. The sequence goes on from CAYFYM010000094.1 coordinate 16,563, forward strand.
GGCCTTCCTCGAGTAGTGACTCGATACGGTAACGATCTCTTTGAACATCTCTCTTTTTGCTTGACATATTGGGCAAACGTAAGGCGGCTCCGCCCTGAACACCACGTATCCGCATTGTCTACAGTAGAACAACTTCCTGCCTGATTTCTCCAACTCTCCTGGGGCCTCCTCTTTTATCTCTTGTTCCTCTAGGCCCAGCGAAGCCATCTGTTTCTCGTAGGGCCGGCGCTCAGGTATCGCGTGCGCCTCCTTCCTGCCTTCATATACATCGTCGTCCACGTAGAGGCAGCAGTAGCATGACCCGTACTCGGCTACGTCGGGGTCCCTGTAGTCGCATGGGCAGATGATGTCCCGATCTGTCTCGAAGTCGCCTGAGGCCATCCTGCAGGGACAGCTGGGATATCCGTATCGCTCCTCGTTGGTCTTGAGCCCCTCTAGGAGGCTCTTGAGCAGCCTCTCGTCGGGTGTGAGGTGCATGCCCTTCGACTTGGCGTCCCGCTCGGCACGCCTCTTCACGTCGTCTATGCTGATCATCTGGTGAGGGCCTCTTCTATGGCCTGCTTCTTGAAACCCGAGATCACCTGTTGGTCGTCTACTATTATAATTGGAAAGGCTAGAGGAACGTTCCTCTTCTTAAGATCATTGATAACCTCTTTCTGCTCGTCCTTGGTAACCTTGTCTACGTCCACGTACTCGTAAGCCATCTCGTTCTCCTTGAGGTACTCTTTGGTCTTCTTGCACCACCCGCAGGTGCTTAGCGTGTAGAGGAACAATTTGGGTTTCTTCCTGTTCCCATCTACTTTCACTGGTTTCATTGGTTCACAACCGTTGATTTAACTTGATTATCTTATGGGAGACTATAAACCAATGGGTTCTCTCTTGAGTAACGCATAAACATCGTCTAGAGGAGTATGAGTTATGTCTTTCTTGGACTTCCTCAGAGGTAAACCCCCCGAGATCAAGGTGCTTGATCTCATCGAGAAACACCAGTTACTCAGTCTGGCAGCAGCGGACAACCTCCAGAAAGCCTTCGAGGCAAAGGCGGCGGACGATGGTAAAGGCTGTAAGTCCTTCATCAGGGAACTGAACAAGGCTGAGGAGGCGGCGGATGATGTGAGGAGGGGCATCATGAAGGAGCTGGCAAGCGGCATACTCCCTCCCATGAGCAGGGCGGACATGGCTAGGCTCACCGAGAGGCTGGATAATGTACCAGACTGGTGCAAGCAGACCGGCAGAATATGCGAGATAGTCTCAGGCGAGGAGCTACCGGAGGACGTGAAGGACATCCTCTTGGAGACCACCCGGATCGCTAACAAGTGCGTGCGCTCCCTCGCTGACGTGGTGAATCTTCTCTACACGGACCACGAGGCGGCGCTGGACGCGTGTAACGCCATCGAGATACTGGAGCACGAGATGGATAACCTCTACATAGAAACCTTAGGGATGTTCTATGAAAGCGATTTGAAGCCCAGTACACTTCTCCTAGTAAATGAGTTAGCCGCGTCCCTTGAGATGATAGGTGACAGTTGCGAGGACGCCGCCGACCTCATAAGGGTCGTCGTGGTCAGCACCTTTTAGAACGTCGATACGAGGAGGTACCCGGCTCCGCTTATAGTCGCCGCCCCTAAGAACGTGGCGATCCAAGTGTAGGTGATCTCTTTCACTCCTTTCACGTTGACCCATATGCCTTTAGATAACCCAAGACCGACAACGGCGCCCACCAGCACATGGGTACCAGACAATGGGATGCCGAAGTACGTGCCGACTAGCATGGTGAGAGCGACCGCTATCTGAGACGACAACGCCGAGATGGGGTCCAGCTTGACTAGGTCAACTCCAACCGCCTGTATAACGTTCCTGCCCACTACGAAGAGTCCGAGGGCCATCCCGAAGGCAACGAAACCTCTCACAGCAAGTCTGTCGATCCCTACGACGTCGCCTAGCATCGCCGTAGCGTTCCCTATATCGTTGGCTCCACGGGAGAACGATGTGAGAAGCACCCAGAACGCGAGGAGCACGGTGGATTTACGAGCCAGTTTCATCTGGGACACCAACCCCTTCACACGGTTTTTGAGTAGTAGTCGGGTAGCTCTGTGGATGGCGACGGAGCCCGCGAAACCTATGAACGGGGACGCCAACCAGCTAACGGCGACATAGCCTATGGTCGCCCAGCGGACACCGTGCAGTCCCCATTTAGCCACAGCCAGCCCTATTATAGCCCCTACTGAGCTATGAGTAGTCGAGACTGGCCATCCCAAGTATGATGCCGCGGTTAGCCAGCTGGCTAGCGAGAAGAGAACCACCAACCCCTCGGTATGCGTGAGTGCGCCGGTTAGTATTCCTCCACCAAGGGTCGCCTCAACTCTCTGGCCCATGAAGAGAGCACCGAGAAGGGCCGATGCTCCACCTAGGGCCGCGGCTGTGTTGAGGCCGAACGCTCCGCTACCCGCCAAAGGAGCCACCGTTTCATCGTTTGCCCCTATGCTCCACGCCACATAGAACGCGATGAACAAGTTAACGGACGCACTCGCCTCCATAAGACGGTTTAAAGGGTGTGTAGTCTTAAGCTTCTCGATTGCGCCCTCATCTTTTTTATCGCCTGAGACGAGAGTCTATCTTGATTCTTATGGGTGGAAATAAGGTCTACGACGGTTACAAGGCGTTCAGCTACCTTGAGCCCGGGTTCGACTACAAGGAGTTCAGTCTAGCGGCGCATCCACGGGTTGAGCCGTACTATGTGCCCCTGAGCAAGGGGGAGGAGGAGAGGTTCCAAGGGCTAATGGAGAAGAGTATACTCGTTGATCTCCACGAGCATCCCGTGCTGTGGCCCGAGGACATGACCGAGGTGCCTGAGATGCACAGGCTAGGCCGGCAGTTCACGGCTTACGAGGCGCTGAGCATGAGCCACCTGGACTGTGTCTTCGATAACATGATGAACGGGATGGCGTACGTGACGAGTTATAGCGGCTGGAAGTGGACAGACGTGGTGCACGACATCGGGATCAGGCTCAGCGACATCGCCCACCAAGACAGGGTGACCCACCGCAAAACGCTGAGGGACATCAGGGACGCCCACGAGAGAGGCAGGATAGCGCTGGTATTGGCGCTGGAGTCCGCTTCCCCAATCGAGAACGAGCTGGACAGGATCGATATCCTATACGGGTTGGGGGTTAGGAGCATGGGAATCTGTTATAGTGAGAGCAACATGCTGGGCGGCGGCATGGGAGAGAGCAGCCAGGATCAGGGGCTCACCGACTTTGGGTACGACGCGGTAAAGAGAATGAACAAGCTGGGGCTGCTCGTTGACGTGGGCCACACCACTGACAGGACGGCGCTGGAGACGATAGAGGCTAGCGGCGCCCCCATCTATAACAGCCACAGCGGCCCCGCTGCCGTCGCCCAAGGCCACACCACAGGCGACGAGGTGCTCCACGCTCTAGCTGAAAATGGCGGCCTCATAGGCGTAGGCGGTGCCGGTAGGGGGCTGCGTACGGAGAGAAATCCCGTGGGGAGCATCGAGAGCTACATGGAGTGCGTCGAGTATTGCATCGAGTTGATGGGCATAGATCACGTGGGCTGCGGCCCGGACACGCTCTACGGCGCCCATCAGGAGCTATACGGCGTCTGGTTCCCTCTTCGGATGGGGCACCATGAGAGACCCGGCTCTGAGGCCGAGAAGCCTTTCCTCGTGCCGGAGAGCGTAGTTGACCCAGGGTACGTCAAAGGGCTTGAGAACCCAAGCGAGTATGTCAACATCGCCCGATGGATGATAGTCAACGGATACAGCGACGAGGATGTCCAGAAAATCGTAGGGCAAAACGCGCTTAGGCTCCTCGGCGAGGTCTGGGTCTAGCCCCTATACCAGATTGAGAGGGGGAGAGTTCAGTAGACGCTTTCGAGGAAACCACGTACTAGGCGCTCGAACTCGTCCGGCACGTCCTGCGGTATCATGTGACCCGTGTCCTTGACCTCAACTGCTTCAAGGCTGGGCATGGTCTCCTCCATGCGCTTCAAGGTCTCAGGCGTGACCAAGTCGCTCTGCTCGCCCCTGAGGAGAAGCGTAGGAGCCTCTATGCGCTCTACATAGGGCCAGAGGTCCGTGACGAGGCCGCTGCGCACCCTGTCGCCGCGGGGCTTGAGTTTGAGGGCCTCCTCCCCCTTTTTGAACGCGTACATTAGACGGTTCTCGTAGTAATAATCGGTGAACAGCGGGTAACGCTCCCTCAGCCACTCAAGCGCCTCGGCCTCGTCACTGAAGCTGTCAGGGGGCTCGGGGCGGCTGCTTCTCCCCGTGGACTCGAAAGGCGCTATGTCAACGAGCACGAGGCCCTTGAACTCCTCCGGGTGCTCGGCGGTCAACACCATGCCCATCATGCCGCCGACACTGTGGCCTATCAGGACGTTTGGGGTGAAACCGAGCTGCGTGTAGCAGCCCCTCATTACCTCGGCGTGGTCGGGGAGGCTTATAGGCCGTTTAGGCGGGTCGCTGTCACCGTGGTCGAGGATCGTGAGACTGAGGACACGGTACTCGTCCTCAAGGCTCTCAGCGAGCTTGTCCATGCTGTGCCCGTCCATCCCCATGCTGTGGATTAACAGGACCCTGGGCCCCTCTTCGCCCCAAGTGACGTGGTGAACCCTGTAGCCTTTGCTCGACAGGAATCCTTCCTTCATTGAAACCGAGATATATTAGGGTCAGATGTTAATAACCGACGCGGTTTCTCGAAAACCGTTTCATCCTTCCTTGCTATTATACAAGTCCATGGCCCACCCGATGAGCCTGTGGGCTTCCTGCACGTCCTCCCACTCAAGCACCTCGGTGACAACCCCCTCGGCTCGCTTGTAGTTGTCGTAGAAGTAGGTAAGCTCGTCCACGACGCTTCCCGGAAGATCCCCGAGGCTGTTGATGTGCCTGTAGAACGGGTCCGTGGTGCTCACAGCCACCACCTTGTCGTCCATCTGGTCACCGTCCACCATCTTGATGTTCGCCACGGGCCGAGCAACAGTCACACATCCAGTGAACGTAGGCTCATTGATCAACAGCACAGCGTCCAACGGGTCACCATCATCGTCCAGCGTCCTGGGAATGAACCCATAGTCACAGGGATAATACGTGTAAAGCACCCTGTTGAGCTTGAACACCCCCATCCTGGCGTCGTACTCGTACTTGTTCCTGCTGTTCCTCTGGATCTCCGTCACAATATAGATGCTACCCGGCGGCTCAGGCCCCGACGGGAAGTCGCGCCAGTAGTTCACCATACAAGCAGAAACCAAAGCCCACGATTTAAGCCATCCCCCAGTAAAACCCTTATCAACCGGAGCCCACCATGACCAACCGTGATCAAAGGAGAAAAAGTCGACCTCAAACCCTTCAGCCAGGAAGACCACGAGTTCCTCTACAGATGGAACAACGACCCAGAGTACACGGGCGAATACGAGCCCCACGAACCGGTCACCAGAAAACAACTCAAAGAATGGCTACAAGAAGACAAACCCGGCCAACACTGGTACATAATACAGACAAAAAAAGGCAAAAAAATAGGACAAATAGTCACAAGAGACAAAAAAGACAACACCACACACATCGGGTACCGCGTCATACCCCTCGCCAGAAACAAAGGACACTGCACAGCCGCAGTCAACACACTCGTGAACCACCATTTTTCAAACCTGACCACCCGCAGGATCACAGCAGAGGCAAACCCAAGAAACAAAGCCTCCACCCGAGTACTAGAGAAAACAGGCTTCACCCAGACCGGCCACAAAGAGAAAGTAGTAAAAATCAACGAGGTATGGATGGACGGGGCAAACTACACCCTACAGAAAAGCGACTGGCTTAAAGCTCGCCGTAAAGCTCATCAACGCCGCTGAGAACCTCACGCCAAAGCTCCAGCGTCTCCTCGGCCTCCTTCTTGTCGAGGACCTGGATGACGAAACCCGTGTGGACGAGCACATAGGTGCCCGGCTTGACGGTGCCCGGCTCCATTAGGTCGATGACCGCCTCACGCTTCACACCCCCGAAGTCGACGACGGCGATACGCCCCTCGACTCTCTCTACAAGCCCCGGAACAGCCAGGCACATATCACAGAGTTGACCATCCCGCCGCTTATATGGGTTGGGTTTAAATCCCGGCGAACCTTCAAGGTGACATACCCGGTGAAAGGCTTGGACGAGAAGTCTAAGGGAACCTTCACGGCGATAACCCTGGCCACGTTCTTCGCCGTGTTCGGCGAGACCATCCCCCAGAGCTTCCAGCCCCTCTTCATCGCCGGCCTCGGCGTCACACCCGCCGTCGTAGCCCTCATATACAACGTCAGAAACGTTATCCAGACCCTGCTCAGGTTAATAGCCGGAACCCTAAGCGACAGCATAGGCAGGAAGAACATGATGCTTTTCGGCGTGGCCCTGTTCGCCGTCACTCCGTATATCTACAGCATCGCCCAGACACCTGCGCTGCCCGTCGTGGCGATGCTAGTCAGCGGTCTGGCTCTCAGCGTATACTTCCCGCCATCGGAGGCGTACGCCTCTAGCCTTTTCCCGCCGGAGAAGACGGGGGAGGCCATGGGGCGCTACCACATGAGCTGGGCGGCGAGCGCCGTAATAGGTCCAGCCGTAGGCGGGTACCTAGTCAGGTTTTTCCCCGGCTACAGGCCACTCTTCGTCGTCTCCGGGGTGATCGCAGCACTGGGGTTCCTCATCATCTGGAGGTACACGGAGGACGACAGGGACGCCAGCTGCCCCATGAAGCCCGGCGTCCAGATACAGATGATACTCTCCGAGTTCCCATCCACGGTGAGGAGGCTCCTCGGCACGAGGAAGGTGCTAGTATCGTCGATAGCCGTCTTCGCCCACGCGTTCTGTCACTTGGGGCTCGTCACATATATTCCGCTGCTAGGCGCGGAGAGGGGTATGAACGAGTTCATGATAGGTTTGACGCTTACCGCGAACGCCGTCACCCTAGCGGTGAGCCTGCCCGTCGTTGGCATGCTCTCGGACCGGGTGGGCAGGTTCACGCCCATAGCAGCCGGGCTCTTGGTGAGCGTTGCCGCGTTTGCTTTGTTCCCGATACTGCCCTTTTTCTGGATGTTTCCGGTACTCAATGCCGTGCTTGGGCTCTGCGCCGTACTCGTCTTCCCAGTCAGCCAAGCCGCGACCATGGAGGCTCTACCGTCTGGGGACAGGGGCTCTGCCACAGGGATATGGGGGATGATCGTGTCTCTTGGGGGCACCGTCGGTATGTTCGTCATGAGCGGAGTTCTATTTGTGGCCACCATCGAGTGGGTCTTCTATGCATGCGCATGCGCCACTCTACTCATGTCCCTTGTGGTGGTAGCGATGAAGGGGTACTTCGAATAAGACGCTCAAGAATACTTGTCAGCACATCCAAAGTTGGAGCTATTCTCCGGGTCTCTTAACCGTCTTAACCTCGAAGGTCTCAGGGTCTATCACGACGCCGTAGTCAGCCTCTGCTGCCGCCGGGGAAACCAGGCCGCTCGCCACGTCCGTAACCACCTTCTCGACGGGCCTCGTAGACGGGTCTCCGAAGCCTCCGCCTCCGGGGGTCTCTATGATCAACGAGTCGCCTCGCCTAATCTCCACCGTGCATTTGGATGGTAGTAGCTCCTCCTCGCCTGAGGTCCTCCTCAGGGTGTAGACGCCTGTGGCCCCCGGCTTACCGCCTTGGAGGCCCCACGGCGGGATCTTGTTGCGCTCGGCCATGACGCTGAGCACTGCCTTGTCGCCGGTCAGGACCCAGGTGCGTTCTATGCCGCAGCCGCCCCTGTGCCTTCCGGGGCCTCCGCTGTCAGTGCGGAGCCTGTAGGCGAGGAAGCTGAGGGGGAGGTACGCCTCCAGTGCCTCAATGGGGGTGTTCATGGTGTTGGTCATGTTGACGTGAACGCCGTCGACGCCGTCCCCGTTTGGTCTTCCGCCGCTGCCTCCGCCGATGGTCTCGTAGAAAGTCCAGGGCCGCCCGTCAGGCAGCGTACCGCCGATGGTTATGTTGTTCATCGTTCCTTGGCCCGCCGCGGGCACCTTACCCGGCGTTATCTGGCTGAACGCCTTCATGAGCACGTCTACGTTGCGCTGGCTTGTCTCGACGTTGCCTCCTGCCACGGGCGCCGGCCTGACGGGGTTCATCATGCAGCCCCGTGGTATGCGTAGGGTTATGGGTCTGAAGCACCCGTCGTTAACGGGGATCGAGGGGTCTGTGACGCTTATCAGCGTGTAGTAGATCCCAGCCACGGTTACGCCAAGGGGCGCGTTCACGGGTCTTTCCACCTGCTCCGAGGTGCCTGAGTAGTCGAATGTGATCCCGTCTCCCCTCTTCGTCACGGTGACGGATATATCGACGTCGCCGCCGCCAGGCAGTATGTCCTCCATGTAGTCTTGGGCGCTGTATGCGCCGTCCGGCATGGCGGATATCTCCTCCCTCATGCGTCGTTCGCTGTAGTCCATGGCTTGGTCCATGGCTTCGTGTAGGGCTTCGACGCCATGATGCTTTACGAGTTCGGCTATGCGCTTCGATCCAGTGTTGTTGGCGGCAATCTGGGCCCTGACGTCCCCCATCTGTACGTCTGGGGTTCTAACGTTGCTCCTGATCAGAGCCTGTATGTCGGGGTCGATGACGCCTTGCTTTACGAGCTTGACGGAGGGGATTATGAGGCCTTCCTGGTAAAGCTCTGTGCTGTCGGCGGCCAGGCTGCCGGGGGCTTTACCCCCCACGTCGGTGTGGTGGGCCTTGTTGGCGGCGTATGCGATTACCTCGCCGCCGCTGTGCACGGGCGCTATGACTGTTAGGTCGGGGAGGTGTGTGCCGCTTATGTATGGGTCGTTGAGGAGCAGCATGTCGCCTGGTTCGAGTGTGCCGCCGTAGGTTTGGAGGCCTACCCTGACGGCGAGGGCCATGCTGCCGAGGTGTACTGGTATGTGTTCGGCTTGGGCGACGAGTTCTCTTCTGTGGTTGAACAGGGCGCAGCTGTGGTCCATCCTTTCCTTGATGTTGGGGCTGTACGCGGATTTCTTGAGGGCGATGCCCATCTCCTCGGCCGCGTATATGAGGGCGCCTTTGATGACTTCGGCGGTGGTGGTGTCTATGGTCATCTGGTGGTCCTCCTTAGTATGAGGTTGCCGTATTTGTCTGGGGCGTAGCTCCAGTTCGGGTATACTATGGTGGTGGCATCGTATTGTTCGATTATGGCGGGGCCTTCTCTGAGCCCGTTGAGTGCTGTGCGTCGGTGTACCTCAGTTTCTGTCCATTTGTCCGTGTTCTCGTAGTATACGTCTCTGTGATCCGGTGGGTGGTCGGATCTGTTTTCTGTTCTGTGTTTCAGTGTGGGTTTCTCTAGGAGTCCTATGACTCTGATTTTGGCGTTGATTATCTCTGTTGGCTCCTCCTCGGCGGAGTAGCCGTATACTTCTCTGTGTTTTGCGTGGAACGCCTTGACGCTCTCAGCTATGGATGAACGGGTCACTGGTTTCCTTGTTTCGATGTTTAGCTCGTAGCCTTGGCCCCTGTATCTTATGTCTAGGGTGCGTCTTTGGCTGCGTCTCGTTTCCGGGATGCTTTCCTGGCTCAGCGTTGCTTCTCCTTCGATCTCCATCTCTCTGTATAGCTTCTCCAGCTGGGCTGGGTCGGCTTCTTCTGTGTCTTCTATGATGGGGCTTGTGTAGTCATGGAAGAGGTCTGCTGTGAGGAGGCCGAGAGCGCTGAACATTCCCGGGTTGGGCGGCACTATTATTTTTGTTATGCCTAGCTCCTCGGCGAGGGCGCAGGCGTGCATGGGGCCGGCGCCTCCGAAGGCGGCGAGGGTGAATCGCCGCGGGTCGTAGCCCCTTTCGACGCTGACTATCCTAAGTATCTTGGACATCATGCTATTGGCTATACGTACTACGCTGACCGCGGCGGTCTCAGGAGTGGCGTCGAGCTCTGAGGCGAGGCGTCTGAGGGCTTCCTCGGCGAGTCTTTCATGGATCTTCATGTCGCCGCCTAGGAGGCTGTCGGGGTTCAGCCTGCCCATGAGGAGGTTGGCGTCGGTGATGGTGGCGTCTTCCCCACCTTTGCCGTAGCAGGCTGGGCCGGGTATGGCGCCGGCGCTTACCGGCCCGACCTGCAATGCTCCGTTTACGGCTTTGGCTATGGTGCCTCCTCCGGCGCTGCACTCGGCGAGGTCTATGAACGGGAACCTGACGGGGTAGCCGCTGCCCTTGACGAGGCGTCCCATGTGCACGGTTCCGGCGACCTCGTATTCGGGGACCACCTCGGGCACCCTTCCGCGGATGGTGCCCGCCTTGGCGGTGGTGCCCCCCATGTCGAAGCTGATGATGTCCCTTGTCCCGGTCTGTTCGCCGAGCCAGGCGGCGGCTATGACGCCGGCGGCGGGCCCCGACTCCACGACGGTGGCTGGTCTCATGCTTATCACGTTGCTCCTGGCCATTCCGCCGTTGCTCTGCATGACGTAGAGGGGCGCCTCGAGGCCCAGCTCTCTTAGGTCCGTCTCGAGCCGGGTGATGTAGGTGTGCATGACGGGCATGAGGGCGGCGTTGACTACGGCGGTGCTGAAGCGCTCGTACTCTCTGTACTCGTTGGATATCGTGTGGGAGGCCGTGACGTAGGCGTCGGGGAGGGATGCCTTCAGCGCCTCATATACGTGTATCTCATGGGCCGTGTTGGCGTAGCTGTTCAGGAAGCCGACGGCCACGCTCTGGACGCCCTCGGCTCTCAGCATGTTTATGATCTTGTCCAGCTCTTCCTCGTCGATGGGCGTGGTGACTTGACCTTCGTGGTTCACCCTCTCTTCCAGCTCGTACCTGTGTCTTCGCTGGACCAGCATGGGCGGCCGCTCGAAGAACAGGTTGTATACCTCGGCTCGGCGCTGCCTTCCTATCTCGATGACGTCCCTGAACCCCTTCGTGGTGACGAGGGCCGTGACAGGGAGCTTGAGATTTACCTGCCCTAGAAGCGTGTTGGTGGCGATGGTAGTTGCGTGGCCCACCATCCTCACGTCTGAGGCTTCATGGTCATCCAAGTACTCTATGAAGGCCTCGACGACGCCTCTCTCTGGGTTCGTCGGGACAGAGGGTGTCTTTATGTTGAGCACGTCGCCTGTTTCCTCGTCGAAGGCCACTAGGTCTGTGAAGGTGCCTCCAACGTCCACGCTTACACGGTGCAACCGGCTTCCTCCGATGTACAGAAGAGCGGCCGCGGACGGATAAAATAAACGAAAACTATGGGTTAAGCTCGAAGCCGCCGAGCTTGACGGTCTCTAGGACGACGTGGCTCTTGGCCTCCATTTGGTGAGTTATACGTGGAGGTTTCCCTGTTTTAACACTTTTAAAAGGAACTTCTTGGTGATGGGCATTATGTCGATGGAGTCGAGATCGTTGAACTCCACCCATCTCGCGTCAGGCGCGTCCGAGTTTGGCGTCACCTCGCCTGAGACGTACTCGCAGAGATACTCGAACAATATGTAGTGATACCTAACCCTGTCGTCTTCGTCACGGTGGATGGAGTCGAACACGGTGATCAGTTTCACTGGCTTGACGGTTACACCGGTCTCCTCAAGTATCTCCCGGACGACGGCCTCCCTCACGGTCTCCCCCACCTCCACCGCTCCGCCGGGGAGCCCCCAGTTATCTTTCGAGGGAGCCTTCCCCCGGACGCTTAACAGCACGCGGTTGCCGTCGATTACCACTCCGGCTACCCCCGGGATGGGCCTGGTAGGGTACTGCCTGCTCGTTACATGCACCTCTATACGGAGTCGTGGCCTTCTTGGAGCGCGCGGAGGTTTATCTCCCTCATGCTGGGCCGCATATTCTGCTCCACGGCCTCTTTTAGCAGGTCGAGGCTCACCATGTCTGAGCGCTTCGAAACGGCCCCAAGCATCACCATGTTCGCTACGATCTGGTTGCCCAGCCGCACCGCGACGTCCCTAGCCGGAACCCTGTAGAGCTCGACGTCGTCCCTGACTTCGCCTTTGACGCGCTCCACTACGCTGGAGTCCACGAAGACCATGGAGCCCTTCTTGGCGTTGCCTATGTACTTATTGTACGCGGGGAGGCTGAGTAGCAGCAGTATGTCGCTCATCTCGAACTGGAGGTCGTTGATCTCGTGGTCGGCTACCATGATCTCGCTCCTGCAGCTTCCTCCCCTGGCCTCGGAACCGTAGCTCCGGCCGAACACCACCTCGTAGCCCTTAGCGAAGAGCGCCGCGCTCAGGAACTCGCCGCTCGCCACTATCCCTTGGCCCCCGGTGCCGCCGATGAGTATGTTACGCTGCATACTATTCACCCCTAGCCTTCCTCGTGATATCCCGAAGCGCGTCTGTGAACTCGGGCCTCGTCTTCTTCTCGAACACGCCGAGCGTGATCTTGCCGTCCAGGTAGTCCCTGACTTCGCTCACAGTTCCTAGCTCAAGCAGCTTGCCCTGGACCACATCGAGGGGCTCGGCGTCTACACGGACCACTCTACCATGCTCCATGTGGTCGACGATCCTAGCCTCGACGCCCTCAACTCCCTGTATCTGTTTCAACGCCTCCTCCGGGGAAGCCTTGGGCACCGCGTAGACGTAGCCGCCCCTGTCGGGCCTGTCCTTGACCACGGTGCTCTCGGCGAACATGTCCAGTATCCGGGGAGGAATGTCTTCCACGGGGCCGCGGAGGTTGAATATCCGGCGCTGCTGCGTCGGGCACTGGCTGAGCACCTCTATGAAGCTGAAGCCCCTGTGAGCTATGGCCTCCTTGATGCTACGGGTGAGCTCGACCACGTGGTACGTGCTCCACTTAGCCACGTAGCTTGCGCCGGCGGCGCGGACCAGCTGGGTTATGTCGAACGGGGACTCGGGGTTCCCGTATGGGCTGGTGACCGTGGTCTCGCCGTGGAGAGTCGTGGGGGCTATCTGGCCGCCGGTCATGGCGTAGCTCATGTTGTTCACCAGAATCACCGTGAGGTCTATGTTCCGCCTCGCCGCGTGGATGAGGTGGTTGCCCCCTATCCCGGCGCCGTCGCCGTCACCCACGAACACCACCGTCGTCAGCTCAGGGTTGAAGGTCTTGGCGCCCGTGGCGAACGCTATGGCCCTGCCGTGGGTGGTGTGAAGCGTGTCGCCGTTGAAGTTGGGGCTGGGTATCCACGCGCTGCATCCGATTCCCGAGACGGCGAGCACCCTGTCCTTGTCCAGGCCCAGATCGTCGATGGCCCGGACGAAGCAGTTGAGTATGATGCCGCCTCCGCAGCCGGGGCAGAACGCGCTGGGCTGCCTTCGCACGTACCGATCACTGTAGTACTTCAGGTTCTTCATTTCGCAAGCCTCCTTACCTCTTCGAGGACCTCGCGGCCAATCGGCAGCACTCCTCCAACCTTGGCGTGGCTAGCTACTTTTGCCCTGCCGCATACCACGCGCTCGATCTCCCTTACGAGTTTGCCCGCGTTCATCTCGACCACGAGTATGGCGTCCACGCTGTCTGCGAGGGCCCTGATCTCCTCCTCCGGGAGCGGCCACAGGGTCCGTAGCCTGAACAGCCCAGACTTGATGCCTTGCTCCCTAGCCTTGACCACCGCGTCGATGCTGGGGCGCGCGGAGGCGCCGAAACTTAGCACGGCGACCTTGGCGTCGTCCAGCTGCTCAGTGTGGATGTCACGTATCTTGGGCTCCGCGTTGAGTATCTTGTCCCTGATGCGGTAGACGATCATCTGGTGGTACTCAGGCGCGTAGTTGCGCACGCCGTCCGGCCTGTGTGTGGAGCCTGTGACTAGGAGGGCGTGTCCCTCGCCGAAAGCGGGCATCGGCGGCACGCCGCCGGGGTCGTCCGTCCCCCAAGGAGTGTCCTCCTTACTCGTAGGCTTCCTCCTGTCTACGACGTCCACATTCTCCGGCACCGTCAGCCCCTCCTTAATGTGCCCGATCATACCGTCCGCCATCACCATAACCGGCGTCCTGTACGTCTCCGCCAGGTTGAACGCCCGGACGGTGAGGTCGAACATCTCCTGGACGCTCCACGGGCTTACGGCTATAACCTCGTAGTCCCCGTGGCTCCCGTACCTGGCCTGCATGATGTCCTGCTGCCCCGGCTGCGTGGCCT